>JBKJQY010000131.1:0-6719 GCA_046593725.1 Candidatus Limnocylindrales bacterium | reverse complement strand
AGGTTCGAGAGGCGGACGACAACTCGGGCGGACTCCTGAAGTGGTATGGCGACCACGCAAGGATGCCGCAATTACCGGTTCCGTGACGCGCGAGGCCTGACGAGTGTGATGGCGTCGGGGCGGCGACGCCACCGACTAGAACGAGCGCGCGTTCGTTCGCTGGTGTGGTCACGGGGTGCACAGCGACAGGCGGGGGCGACGGAGTGTCGCCGTAACGGTTCCCGGACGTTGCGTCGATACAGTGCGGGCATGAACGACATGGAGACGCCGTCCTACCCCAAGCGAACCGCCCGCGTCGGGGGGATCGCGCTCATCGTGTTCGCGTCGGCCGGGATAGCCTGGTTCTATTTCGCGACGACCGCGCCGCGGCTCGGCTTCGATGACACGGACGACCCATCGGTCATGTTGCGCTTCATCCGGACGTACCCGAATGTCTTCATCTACCTCGGGCTGGCGATGATCACGATGGGCCTCAGCCTGATCGTGGGCGCCCTGGCCGTTGCGGAGACGCTCGGCACTCGAGTCAGCGCATCGGCCGTGAAGAGCATCTCGGCCTTCGCGCTCGTTGCGGCGGCCTTCTTCCTGCTCGGGGGTGCGGTGCACATCAACGCCTCCGGCCCGCTGCTGCACATGGCCGGCCTACGGTCAGCCTGGGGCGAGGGAGCCTTCCTGGCGTTCCAGGTGACCAGCCAGGCCCTGCTCACGATGGGCCTGTTCATGCTGTGCCTGTGGGCGGCGTGCCTTAGCGCGGTCGGCTGGCGCAGCGGCACATTGCCCATCGGGCTGTGCGCGCTCGGGATCCTCCCGGCCTTCCGCTTGATCGGCAGTGTCCTGGGTCCATTGGACCTGATGCCGGACGGCACCTGGTTCCTGTCGTTGGTCTCGTTGCCAGGGATCCTGTTGTGGTGCCTGATCCTTGGCCTGGTCCTGCTGCGCCGAGGGTTGGCCCCGCCGGCGCCGCTCGGCGCAGACCCGGCCACCTGAGCTCACGGCGCCGCTCGACGTGTCATCGTAGGGGACATGGGATCGGACGTGCTGGTCGGGATCGTGCTGGGCGTGCTCGTCCTGTGGTTCGCCCTGCTCGCCCTGTTCTGGTTTTTCAGACCAAAGGACGTCCCGATACGGGAGCTGGTCCGCGTCGTGCCGGACCTGGTCCGGATGCTTCGATCGCTCGTCCGAGACCCGGCAGCGCCGCTCGACGTACGCCTCATCCTCGTGGGGCTGTTGCTGTGGATCCTGAGCCCGATCGACCTGATCCCCGAATTCATCCCGGTCCTTGGCCCACTCGACGATGTCGTGGTCGCCATCGTCGCGCTGCGCTACGTCCGGCGCCGCGTCGGCGTGGCCGATCTCCGGGCTCGCTGGCCCGGCACCGAGGACGGTTTCGCGCTGCTCGGACGCGTCGTCGGCTTCAGCCAGACCGACTAACGTCGGCGTAATGGAGGATGCCCTATGGGACTCGACTAGCAGGCTCGCTCGATGCCGTCGCGCGGCCAAGTGGCGCTCGCCGCATCCTGGTTCGGTTCTGCTATCGGGACCCTCCTCCGGCGGCCAGACGGTCGTCGGGCCCACCTGACCGATGGTCGGATCGGCGGCCCTTGTCTTGCCAGTTTCCGGGGCAGATACTCCTGCGATGAGTGACGAGACGCAGGTGTTCTTCGGTCGATATGCGGAGCTGTACATGGCGGGCGATGCTGAAGCGACCGCCGACCTGTGCGATACCCCCTTCATCGCCGTGCGGAATGGTGTGGCGATCCACTTGGTAGATCGGGAAGCCGTCGTCGGACACCTCGCGACCAACATGGCGGCGTACAAGGCTGCCGGAGCGGCGTCCGCCGACATCGTCGGGATCGACATCCTGGAGCAAGGCGGCGGAGCCGCGTTGGCAACCGTGCACTGGCAGGTCGTCGCCACCGACGGGAGGGTCGTGCGCGACTTCAGGACCTCGTACCAGTTGGTGGTGGCCGACCCATGGCAGATCCTCTCTTACGTCAACCACGATCAGGTGGAGCGGAGCGCCTCGCGCGTTTGACAGTCGAATCGAGGTCGGCCGTCGACGGCCTCTGGTGATGTCGTGCGGTCAGACCCGCTGCCTGTCGGCTCCGACGTCGCGAGAGAGCCGCCTTGCTGCGAACACGCAGATGCCGTGGTATCGGTCACCGGACTACGAGCGGATCAAGCCCATCCGGCTGGAGAACGATTCGACCATCGGGCCGGCGGCCCGCGCCCACTTCGCGTTGTGGCCCCGACCGCTCCATGTCGAGGGTTCGGCGCAGGACTGAAAGATCGCGGCGGCGGCCACGGGCGAATCCTTGGTGCTCTTGCTCGCCCACCTGATTCGTAGTCTCCCAGGGGCGGCTCATCCTGTAACCTCTTTCGCTTAGCGAAATACTCGTCGCGCCGGCAGCGACCGTCATGGCCACATCGTCTGTGGGAGAGGCCCAGTCATGCATCGCGTAGCACTGGTGCTGGCAATCCTTGGCGGCCTTTTCTGGATCAGCCTGGGCTTCTATCCATCCGAGTGCGTGCCCGTCACCGGCTCATCCGAAGTATTTTGCAACCGTCTATGGACGCCTGCCCTTCTCGCGATGCTGACCGGCGCTGCCGGCCTCTTCTGGTTGCATCGACCCTGGGCATCACGTTCCGTGCGATGGAGTCTGCTCGCAATGACCATCGGCTTCGCGATGATGGCGGCCGGAAACGGCCTCGAGTACTGGGTCGCGTTCAAGCTGCCACACCAGGGTGGGATCGGGGGGCCGATCCGCGGGCTGCTCTTCATGACGTTCCTGGCCGGATGGCTCGTGGCGCTGGTCGCGGCCTGCGTGGCAGGCGTCGGACTCTATCGTGGCGCCACGGGGTTCGCCCTGCCGCGATGGCGGAGTCTCCTCTTCGTCCTGCCCTTGCCATTCACGTTCGTCTTCGCGGCGCTTGGCTCGACATTGGTGGCTGGGATCCAGGTGGGTCTGCTCGGCGTTCTGATCGGCCTGTATGGCCTGGCCCTGCCGACCCGACCGAGCGAGTCGCCGTAACGAAGTCGTCGGGGAGTCCCTCCGGGTTGAATCCGTACCGGACTGGGCCGACATGCCGGCAATGAACCGTCATCTGCGCCGTCTGTGGACGAAGTTCCAGCTCGACCCCGACATGGCCCCTGGCGACCACTGGCGCAACTCACGGTGGCGCCACGCCCCTGGGCAGCATGAGGCTGAGCGATCGGAGCGAGACAGGTCTCCCGACCTCATCATCCTGCGCGCGATCTGGCTTGGCACTCGGTGCCGACGCGTGGGTCAGCCTATTGCTCGGCCTGCGCTGTTCATAGGTGACTCAATTCAGCAACGAGGAGGCCGAGCGCGACCGCAAGCAGAATCCACGCTACCGCCAGCGCATAGGTAGCGATTTTGCGAAAGTGTCCGAGCGGCGGCTTCGGCCCGCTCTCTGGGCCTCCATCCACCACCGCTGTCGCGGATGCAGCACCACCCCGGCACCGAAAGCCACCAGCGTGCCTGCGACTACGCGTGCCGGGAACGGCAGCATCAGACCGAACACCAACGACGCGAGGACCGACGCCACCCAGAGGACTGTGAACAGCCCGACGTAGGTCCCCCTCGCATCCTCGATACCTCCGACCGTGTCCCGACGTCGGGCACAAGGTAGCCTCTCGCAGGTACGCCGACCCGCCAACGAGACACGAATCTCGAAGGCCAGTCCTCTTTGGGCTCAGTCCACGTACTGGAGCGGCGCGACCACAAAGTCATCGGGGAGCTTCACGCCGGTGGCGTGGTTCGGGCAGTAGCCGCCGGGGTTCTTGTCCAGGTATTGCTGGTGGTACTCCTCGGCGTAGTAGAGGGGCGTCGACGAGGCGTCGACGATCTCGGTTCTGATCTCGCCGTAGCCCGCTTTCGACAGCGTGTCCTGGTACGTCGTCTTGGATGCTTCGGCGATCGGTCGCTGCTCGTCGTCGGCGACGATGATCGATCGGTACTGGGTACCGACGTCGTTGCCCTGGCGCATGCCCTGGGTGGGATCGTGATGCTCCCAGAAGGTCTTCAAGAGCGCCTCGTACGAGATCCGCTCAGGGTCATAGGCGACCAGGACGACCTCGGCATGGCCGGTCTTGCCGCTGCAGGTCTCTCGATAGGTCGGGTTGGGCGTCGAGCCACCGGCGTAGCCGACCGCCGTCGTCACGATGCCTGGGAGCTGCCAGAAGTCCTTCTCGTCGCCCCAGAAGCAGCCGAGGCCGAAGATCGCGGTCCGCGTGCCGTCGGGCCACGGACCGGCAAGGGGTGTGCCCAGTACCGTATGGATGCCGGGGGTCTCGATCGCGTCGGGGCGACCGGGCAGGGCGTCAGTAGGGGCTGGCATGGACGGTTGGCGGGAAGGCAGGAACCACATGACGGCAGTCTAGCCCGGCCCCGTGACGACTCGGTGACGCCGGATCAGCTTGCGCGGGTGATCCTGACGTCGTCCAGCTCGACCTCGACGAGGTTGTTGACACCGCCGTCCACAGCCTCGAAGCGCAGGCGGATGGACTGGCCGATCCAGGGATCCATCAGGATCGAGGCGGACCGCCAGAGGCCGTCCACATCAACGGCCGTGCCGACGGTCGTGAACACCGTCGTCTGGGTCCCGTCCTGCGCCTCCACGATGGCCCGGAACCGGTCCGCAGACGTCGATCTCGCATCGTGCGCAAAGACATATCGGAAGGTCAGCCGCTGGCCCATCGGCGATGGCACCTGGATGGCGACCGAGCGGATCGACGTCCTGCCGTCGAGGTCGTAGGCGTTCGGGCTCAAGCCGGCAGGTCCGCCGGTGACGAGCGCCGCGGAACCGGACGTCGTGGTCCCGAGCTGTTTCGGCCCGGAATACGAGGTATCGGCCGGATTGGTCCGGGCGAACCGTGCGGTCGTCGGCGCGGTGTCTGTGCCATCCGGGTCAACGGTCCAGCCGCGCCGGACCTCCATGTCGTCGTCGAACGCGCCACAGCGGGCCTTCGCGACGACGGCACCCCGAACGCTCAGCGGGCACCAGGCCCGCTCCATGAGGTAGAGGACGGCTTCCTTGTTGCGCCCCGTTTCGGAGGCGATCATCGAATCGTCGGGGTAGTCCTTGATCGACAGCTCGAATGTGTAGGAGAACGTCCGGTACATGCCGTACAGGTAGTCGCGGGTCGTTCCCGACGTCAGGTAGAGGTCGCTGGCCTGCTCGGGCCGGAACCCGTTCGTGGCGGCCATGTGCTTGCCGATCGTCATCAAGGCGGCGTGGTCGTCCACTGTCATGTCCGCGGGCACGTTCGTGTATGTGTAGCCGTAAGGCCACATGACCAGCCGACCGGACTCGTGGAAGGTGATGGACGTCCGGATCTGCTGGCGACCATCCACGACCCGGCTCGCCAAGAAATCGCGCATGACCCGGGTCTCGGGAGCGCTGAACGCCGAGGGGCCCCGATAGGTGATGGCCGCAGGGTTCGTGCTCGTGTTGCCCTGAAGGCCCCAGCGATACCCGAAGTTCCGGTTCAGATCCGTCCCGATGTAGCTGCTTCCGGGCGTGGGTTGACGGTTCTTGCGCCAGAAGTGGAACCTGCCGCCGGAGATGTCGTATTCGGCGCCATCCGGGTTGACCAGGAAGACGAGCCAGATCTCGCGTGAGTTGACGATCTTCGTGATCCGGGCGTCCGTGCCGTATCCGTCCACCAGCCAATGCATGATCTTCAGCGTCATCTCGACGCCCATGTGCTCGTCGGCGTGAGTGGTGCCGTCGAACAGGACCTCGGGCTCCGATTCGTCGGTCGCAACGTTGTCGGAGATCTTCATCGCCCACAGTTCGCGGCCCTGGTAGCTCTGACCGATCGAGAAGCGTTGGACGAGATCCGGGTGGGCGGCGGCCACGGCCGCGGTCTCGGCGGCGACCTCGGTGTAGCTGTGGTAACCCGTGAAGCCTGCGGGGAATTCCGAGGCGAAGACCGCGGTCGGCACGGCGATGAGCAGTCCCAGAGCGGCGATCAGGGCGCGCATCGGCGTTGCGGGGCGGCGCATCTGGTGGGTCACATCCCCATCGTGGCCCATCCGGCGCATCCTTGCCACTCCCCGGATGGTCCAGCGTCGCCACGTCCGGTGGTCCGGTACGGCCGGTCCGATGCTCGACGTACGATGGCTCCATGAGCATTGGATCGGTCCGACGTTGGGCGCCGGTCGCCCTGGCCGGACTGTTCGCGGCAAGCGGCACCGTCCATCTCGTGCGCCCGGAGACCTTCCGAACGCTGATCCCGGATGGGTTGCCGGCCTCCGATCTCGTTATCTCCCTGAGCGGCCTTGCCGAACTCATCTGTGCCGCCGGCCTCCTGGCGCGGGCCGGATGGGCCGGTCCCGCGAGCGCGATCCTTCTCGTCGCCGTCTTCCCGGGCAACGTGACCCAGGCGTTCCGCATCTCGTCGGATCCCGCCGTCGCGAGCTGGCTGGTGGCGATCGCATGGGCTCGATTGCCACTCCAGGTGCCGTTGATCTGGGCCGCGCTGCAGGCGCCGCGCTAGGGTTCGTCGTCCTGCGGGCAGAGACGCCCACCTGGCGCACGCGGATGGCTCGCGTATCCTGAGCGCCGGACCGGACCCCTCGGAGGATTCGCATGGCCACCCAGCGCTACACGATCGACATCAAGGAAGCCGCCAAAGCCTGGACCCCTCGCGCCACCCTGAGCAGCGCGGACTATGCCAGCGCGGAGGTCTTCGA
>JBKJQY010000138.1:0-26575 GCA_046593725.1 Candidatus Limnocylindrales bacterium | reverse complement strand
GTGGCGTCTCGACCCTCGGGCTGACCGGAGCGGTTCGCCGATGTCGTGGGCAGCGGCCCGACGGTCGCGGCGAGCGCCCGGGGAGTGGCGTGATCCGGGACACGAAGCCCGATCGTGGATGCGCCGCCCGTGAGTGCCGCGGGGAGGACGATGTCCGGACGTTGCGGCACGATCACAGTAAGACCGCCCGGCCAGAACGCCGCTCCCAGGGCCGTCGCCGCCGGGGTCATAACGCCGATGTCAGGCGCCTGTGCGGCGTCTGCGAGCAGCAACATGATCCCCTTGTCGGGCGGGCGCCCTTTCACATGGAACAGGCGCTCGACCCCGGCGGGCGTTGCGAGGTCCACCGCGATGCCGTACACCGTGTCCGTCGGCAGGGCCACGACACCGCCACCTCGCAGGACCTCCGCCGCCAACGCGACCCCGGCCTCGTCCGCCGGCACGACACGAGCGCTCATGCGCTGCGTGCGGCCGCCCGCGCCGCGGCGGCCTCCGCGGCCAGACGCTCAGAGGCGTCGCGTGCCTCACGGGGACTCGCGAGCACGAGCGACTCGATCATGGTCGCGACGCCTTCGTCGCTCACCGGTGGCGCCACGTACTGGGCCACCGTCTTCACCCCGTCCGGTGCAGTCGCCATCGCAGCACCGTGGCCCACCTCAGCGAGCATCTCCAGATCGTTCCACTGGTCCCCGATCGCCAGCGTCGCCCCCAGCGCCACGCCCTGGCGTCGGGCGAGATAGCGGACCGCACGACCCTTCGAGACGCCCGGCGCCACGAACTCCAGGAACATCGGGTGGCTGATCGTGATATCGGCCCTCCCGGCGAAGTGCACCCGGGCGAGCGGCGCGACGTCCACGGGCAGTGGTGGCGTCCCGACGGCCAGCACCTTGGTGACCGGGTGATGGATCGCCCGCAGGTCGTTGACGAACTCAGCCTGCGCGCCCATGAACGCCGAATAGTCACCGGCGTTCGGGTCGTTCGTCCGCAGGATGAACCGCTCGAGGTGATTGACGTGTGGGTCCAGGCCGTTGGTCATCGTCCACGCCACGATGTCGCGCGCTACATCGGCCGGCAATGGGCTATGCGAGAGCAGCCGCCCCAATCGGTTCGACCCAGGCGTCGGCATCTCGCGGATGAGGCCCCCCTGATAGCCCACGACCGGCGCCGTCAGGCCCAGCTCCCGGGCGAATCGCATCGCGCTCGAGACCATCCGGCCGGTCACCAACGACACCGAGACGTTCATGGCCAGCGCCTCGCGGACGGCCGCACGCGTGCGCCGCCCGATCACCAGATCGTCGCCGATCAACGTGCCGTCGATATCGAGGGCGATCAGGCGGATCGGCAGTAGCGGGACGCGGGCGAGAGTCTCAGGCACGTCCTGATGATGACGGAGGATCGCCGACGGCGCGTGCGACGCGAGCCACGCGCGCGATCCGGGGCAGCCCAGCCAGGTCCACCTCGACAGTACACGTCCAGCCAGGCAGCACGGCCGCCACGCACACGACGATGGACTCTCCCTGGTCCGCCCCGATCTCCAGGAGCGCGACCCCGTCCCACGTGAGGGACTCGGGCAGTCGCTCGAGCAGTCGCTCGATGACCTCGAGCCCGTCCTTGCCGCCGTCGAGCGCGAGCGCAGGCTCGAACGAGGTCGCGACCGGCAGGCCAGCCATCGCATCGTCTCGAACATACGGCAGATTGGCGAGAACCAGGTCGAATGGATCCACGATGACCGGCGGCAGCAGGTCCACCTCGGCGAACCGGACGTGGTCGGCGACCGCGTGGCCCACCGCGTTCTCCCGCGCGAGGTCCAGCGCATCCGGTGAGATATCCGTCGCGAGCACCACCACCTCGCCCGCCGCGCCGAGCTTTCGCAGGGCGACCACCAGCGAGATCGCGACGGCCCCACTCCCTGTCCCGACATCCGCCACATGGATCGGCGGCGCGCCGGCAGGCCGGATCGAGCCCGCCCGCCGGCGCATGACCTCAGCCACGCCAGCATCCACGAGCGCCTCCGTCTCCGGCCGCGGGATGAGCGCACGGGCATCCACGACGAGCGCAAGGGCGTGGAACTCCTTCAGGCCCCTGATGTACGCGACGGGTTCGCCCGCGGCGCGTCGCACGACGAAGCCCCGGTAGCGATCGGCGGCTTCCTGCCCCACCGGAGCGTCGTGGTGCGCGACGACCGCGGTCCGCTGCACGCCGACCGCAAAGCCCAGCAACAGCTCCGCGTCCAGGCGCGGCGACTCGGAACCGGCGCCGCGCAACCGCTCGGCACCCTCGTGCAGCAGGTCGCCCGTCATCGTCATGTCAGTCCCCGCCGTCGACCTCGGTCAGGGTGGACAGCCGTTCCGCCTGGTCGGCCATCTGCAGCGCATCGATGAGGTGGTCCAGGTCGCCGTCCATCACGCTCGGCAGACTATGTACGGTCAGCCCGATCCGGTGATCCGTGACCCGGTCCTGCGGGAAGTTGTAGGTCCGGACCTTGTCCGAGCGATCGCCGGACCCGACCATGGACCGCCGCGCCGCCGAATCGGCCGCCCGCTGCTTCTGCTGCTCCAGGTCGTACAGCCGCGAGCGGAGCACGGCCATCGCCTTGGCCTTGTTCTTGTGCTGGCTCTTCTCGTCCTGGATCTCCACGACGAGGCCGGACGGCAGGTGCGTGATGCGGACCGCGGAGTCGGTCGTGTTGACGGACTGCCCGCCTGGGCCCGACGAGCGCTTCACGTCGATGCGCAGGTCGCGCTCCTCGTCGATGTGGATCTCGACCTCGTCGACCTCGGGCAGGACGACGACCGTCGCGGTCGAGGTGTGGATCCGCCCGGACGACTCGGTCGCTGGGATGCGCTGGACGCGATGGACGCCGCCCTCGAACTTCAGGCGGCTGTACGCACCGTCGCCGTGGACCTGGACGATCACTTCCTTGATGCCATCGATGCCGGTCTCGTTGAGGTTGATGAGCTCAGGCGTGTAGCGGTGTCGCTGCGAATAGCGGACGTACATCCGGTACAGCTCGGCGGCGAACAGTGCCGCCTCATCGCCGCCCGCGCCCGCCCGGATCTCCAGGATCACGTCGCGGTCGTCGTTGGGGTCGCGCGGCAGGAGCAGGACCTTCAGCCCCTCGATCAGGCGGGTCTCGTCCGCCTCCAGGCGATCGATCTCCTCGCGCGCCATCGCTTTGAGTTCGTCGTCGCCCTCGGCCGTGTCGCGCAATTCCCGAGCGCCGGCGAGTTCCGCACGAGTGGCCTCCAGCGCCCGGTACGCCTCCACGACCGGCTGTAACCGGGAAAGTTCCTGGCCCAGCCGACGGATCTCCGATGGATCGGCGGACGTCTCGGGCAGGCTCAGGTCCGCCTGGACCTGGTCGTACTGCGCCGCGATCTCACCAAGCTTGGTATCGAGATCGCTCACGCGGCCTCGGTCGTGGGTCCCAGCGCCATCGGGGCACGGTCGAACATGGACGACCCCTCCGGGATGGCCTCGCCGTCGGCCTCGAGCGCCGACTCCATCGAGACGATGGCGACCTCGATCATGTCGTCCGTGGGCTGCTTCGTCGTGATCTTCTGGACGAACAGGCCCGGGTAGAGCAGGACGTGGACGATCGGGTTCTGGCGGTGGCGAGCGCCCAGCTTGAGCAGCTCGTAACCAACGGCCGCGATGACCGGGATGAGCAGGATCCGGCTGACCACCATGATGAGCGGCGGCTGTCGGCCAACGAGGCTGAACGCGATGATCGAGAGCATCACGACGATCACCAGGAATTCTGTGCCGCAGCGCTGGTGGGCGGTCGGATACTTGCGCACCTCGGTCACCGTAAGCGGGTCGCCGGCTTCGAGCGCATGGATCGTCATGTGCTCGGCGCCGTGGTACTGGAAGACGCGCGACACCTCGGCCGACCGGGAGATGAGCATCAGGTAGCCCAGGAAGATCGCCACGCGGACCAGCCCCTCGACGAAGTGCTGGACGAAGCCGTTCTCCACGTTGGCGGTCGTCACGCTTGCGATGAGCAGCGGCAGCAGGAAGAAGACCCCGATGCCGGCCACGGCCGTCAGCAGCAGCATGATCGCCACCGAACCCTTGCCGAGCTCGACGCCCTCCTCCTCGCCCTGGACGTTGGCACTGCGGATGAGCCAGCGGGTGCCCACGACGAGGGTCTCGTACAGGACGATCAGGCCGCGGAAGAACGGCCACTTGGCGGCCGGGTGCGCGTGCATCCCTGAGTCCAGGCGCTCTGTGGCGAACACGATCCGCCCGTCCGGATGACGTAGCGCAACGGCGATCGCATCGCGACCGCGCATGAGGACGCCCTCGATGAGGGCTTGGCCGCCGTAGGTGTATCGAGGCATGGGGCGCAGTCTACCCGTGCGCGGCGTCTGGGCCCGCGGGCGCGGGCAACCGCAGGATCCGCCGAGCGTTCTCGGCGTAGATCTGGCGCAGGACGTCGCCCGGCAGGCCCAGCCCGTGGATGCGCCAGCGACCCTGGCCCGGTGGGTCGTCCGTGGCGTACGGGAACGACTCATCGCGGGTTTCCAGGAACCGATAGTAGAGGCGGTTCGTGGCCGGGTCGCCGGGGATGTCCGTCCCGAACACGATCCGGTCCGCCCAGCGCACGAAGAACTCGTGAGCCGTGTACGGCTGCCGACCCAGCTCACCAAGCCGCGCGGCGATGTCGACGTGGTAGTTGGAGTGGGCCTCGAGCATCGCGCCGACGCGGTCCAGGTCCTCCGCGGCGCACCCGACGTGGGCGCCGATGAACGTCGTCCCCGGGTGCCGTCCCAGCACCCGGTCCAGCGCGTCGATCAGCTCGTCGAAGGCGGGAAAGCCGTCTGGGTGGGTCGTGCCCCGCGGGGGCCAGAAGTGCCAGTCCGGATGCCCATGGAGCTCTTCCCAGCGCTCGTTGGTCGCGTCGAGTGGCTCGAAGAAGGCGACCGGATCCGCGATGTGGATGAGGACCGGGATCGTGAGGGCCGCCGCGGCCTCCCAGATGGGGTCGAGCCGCGCGTCGTCCGGCATGATGCGGCGGCCCTGCGGGTCCCGACCGCCCAACCCGACGGTCTTCCAGACCTTGAGCCCGCGAGCCCCACGGGCGACCGAATCCCGAAGCCGCGCTGCTTCGGTCCGGCCGAAGTCCCTGTCCGCCGCCCAGCCGTCCGGGTCGAGCCCCGCGAAGACCACGAATCGATCCGGGTGCGGCGTCTGCCATCGGGCGATCTCCGCGCTGAGCACCTCGCCGGATCCGCCGTCCAGGTCCACCATCGCCTCGACCCCGGCGTCGTCCATGGCAGCGAGGAGCTCGCCCACCGGACGGGTCCCCCAGTCGCCGCCAAAGGTCGACCCCAGGTGGTTGTGCGCATCGATGACCGGGAACCGCGGCCGCTCGATGAGATGTTCCGGCCGCCGCAGGGCCTGACGCGGGCGATGCTCACTGAGCCGGAGGCCGTCGTCCGTCACGAGGTGAGCAGGACGACCTGATCCAGGTGACGCGGCACGTCGGGATCGCAGCCACGCGCGATCGCCACGGACAGCGCGAGCGACTGGATCGGCAGCAGGAGGAGCGGGAGTCGCGCCAGGTGATGGAGCCCCTCGCCGATCGAAACGGCGTCCCCCGGGCCCAGGACCCAGGCCGTCGCACCCAGGGCCACCGCCTCACGGACGACCTTCGCCTCTTCAGCGGCAGCGTCGTCCGTCAGCAGCGCGACGACGAGCACGCCCGCTTCGATGACGGACATGGGGCCGTGCCGGAACTCGAGCGGGTGGTAGACGTCCGTCGGAGCGCGGCCAGTCTCGGTGAGCTTCAGGCCGGCCTCGGACGCGATCGCGAACGCCGCCCCTCCGCCCAGCACGACGATCCGGGACCAGGCCTCCGCGCCCGCGATCGCGGGCGCGGCCGCAGCGGCCACCGACGCCTCCGACCATCGCCCCGGCAACGTATCCAGGTCCGACGCGACCCGACGGCCCTCCGGCGTCGACTCGGCCACGCCCGCGATGACCCGAAGCAGCAGCACGAGCATCGACGCGAACGACCGGGTCATGACGATCGCCGCCTCATCACCGAGCGGCGAGACCAGCCGCAGCGTCGCGGCGTGGGCCAAGGGCGAGTCGGGTCGGCAGGTCACGGCCACGACCGGATGCCCGGCGGCGGCCCCCCACTCCGCCACGGCGACGGCCTCGGACGTGGAGCCGGACCGACTGATGACGACGAGTGGCCGTGATGCGGCCGGCCCCGCCCCGATCACCCCGGTCGGTCGCAGGATCAGTTCGGAGAGTGGCGCGGCCGTCGCCGCCGTTCCGAGTAGCTCGCGATGGGCCCACGCCGCGGCCTGGGCGAGGTAGTACGACGACCCGGCGCCGGCATAGACGACCTGGTCCGCATCCAGCAGCGTCGCGGCGACCTCAGGCGTGGCGTTCCGGGCGGCTTCTAGCGCCGCGGCGACTGCCTCTTGGCTCGTGGCGGCCTCGTGCCATGTGGCGGTGGCCGCCACCCGTTCCATCAGCGATCCGGTCGTCACAGCGATCGAAGCTCCACGAAGTACCGGCACCGATCGCCGCGGACGATGCTCCGGCAGAACTCCACGGGCCGTCCATCCGCATCGAACGCGATCCGCTCCAGCAGGAGTGCCGGATCGCCGACGTGCTTGCCCAGCAGGCGCGCTTCGTCACTACTCAACAACACGGGTTCGAACTCCTCTCGGGCTCGTGACGGGCGGACGCCGTAGCCGTCGGCGAGGACGTCATACAGGCGGGTGTGCTCGAGATCGCGATCCGCCAGCCCCGGGAATCGCGAGACCGGGAGCCAGCTGGTCTCCAGCATCATCGGGTCGCCATCCGCGGAGCGCAGACGCCGCAACGAGACCACCGCTTCGCCCACCGGGATCCCCAGCGCTGCCGCCACGGACGGCCCGGCGGGCTCCACCCCCAACGCTTGTACGTGCGTCCCTGGCCGCATCCCCAGCCGTTCGATCTCGCGGCTGAACGAGTACATCCCCAGGAGCCCCTGGCGGATCTTGGGCTCGGCGACGTACGTCCCGAGGCCGCGTCGGATCACCAGGTAGCCCTCGGCCACCAGCTGGCCCAGGGCCTGCCGGACGGTGGCCCGGCTGACGTGGTATCGATCCATCAGCTCCGGTTCGGACTCGATCCGGTCGCCCGGGGTCAGCCCGCCGCCCTTGATCGACTCGAGCAGGTCTTCCTTGATCTGATGGTACAGCGGCATCGCGGTGGCGGCGGTCATGGCTCCCTCTCAGCCCTTCAACCCGGACAGGGCGATGCCCCGGACGAAGTGGCGTTGCGCGACGACGAACAGGATGATCATCGGGGCGATGCTGACGAGGGCACCGGCCATCATCTCAGGCCACTTGCCCACGAACTGGCCCTGGAAGAACGCGAGGCCCACGGTCG
This sequence comes from Candidatus Limnocylindrales bacterium, assembly GCA_046593725.1. Taxonomy (GTDB): domain Bacteria; phylum Chloroflexota; class Limnocylindria; order Limnocylindrales; family CSP1-4; genus SPCO01. Next base: position 19,180 of record JBKJQY010000138.1, on the reverse strand, counting down.
TCGTGTACGTCTCGAGGTCGCGCAGGTAGATCAGCGGGCTGAGCAGATCGTTCCACGACCACATGAAGCTGAAGATCGCCAGAGTCGCCAGCGCCGGCTTCGCGAGCGGCATGTAGATGTGCCGGTAGACCTGCCATGGGCTGGCTCCATCGACGCGCGCGGCGTCGGCCAGCTCGCGTGGGATCGCCAGGAAGAACTGGCGCAGCAGGAAGGTCCCGAAGGCGCCGCCGAGGAACGCCCAGACCCACAACGGTTCCTGCGTCCCGATCCAGTTGCCGCTGGGGCTCGTAGGGTTCGGGAGCATCCGGTACAGGATGAAGTTGGGGACGAGGACCACTTGATACGGGATGATCAAGGTCGCCAGCAGGATGGCGAATAACGCGTTCTTGCCGCGGAACGACAGGGTGGCGAAGGCGAACGCCGCCATCGAACACGTCAGGACCTGGCCGATCGTCACGAACGTGGCGATCTTCAGCGAGTTCAGGAAGAACGTCCCGAACGTCACGCCCGGCAGCGCGTTCCACATCCTCACGTAGTTGTCGAAGTGCGGACCGGACGGCAACGTGAATGGCCCTGAACCAAAGACCTCGGCGCGCGTCTTGAGCGAGGTCACGATCATCCAGAAGAACGGGACCATCATGATGAGCCCGCCGATGATCAGGACCGTCACCAGGATCCCGATCCGGACGCGCTTTCGGTGTGCGGCGGTCATCGGGCGCTCACTGGTAGTGGACCCATCGCCGTTGCGACTTGAAGTAGACCGCGGTCAGGACGCCGACGATCGCGAACAGCACCCAGGACGCCGCCGAGGCGTAGCCCATCTTGAAGAAGTTGAAGCCGTTCTCGTAGATCCAGTAGACGACCGTGATGGTGGCATCGGTCGGCTTGCCGGGCCGGGCCAGGACGTAGACCTGGTCGAAGATCTGGAACGCCGAGATCAGGGCGAGGATGCCGGTGAAGAACAGGCTGGGTGTGATCAGCGGCAGGGTCACGTTGCGGAACCGCCGCCAGCGACCCGCGCCGTCAACGGCGGCGGCGTCGTAATACTCCTGCGGGACCCCCTGAAGGCCGGCCAGGAAGATGATCGTGCTGGTGCCAAGGCCCTGCCACACGCTCATCGCCACGATCGCGGGCATCGCCCAGAACGGATCCGAGATCCAGCGCTGGGGCGGGATGCCCAGGCCTATGAGGAGCTGGTTGAGCAGCCCTCCGGTCGGCGCGTAGATCCACAGCCAGACGAGCCCGACCGCCGTCGCGGAGGTCACGATCGGGATGAAGTAGGCCGTCCGGATCCAGGCGATCCCGCGGAACGACTGGTCGAGGGCGAGGGCCAGTCCAAGCGACAGGACCAAGCCGATCGGGACGGACGCCAACGTGTAGAAGGTCGTATTCCGGAGGGCCATCTGGAAGCGCTCATCCGACAGCAGCGAGAGGTAGTTCTCGATACCGACGAACGTCGGCGGCGTCAGCAGGTCCCAATCGGTCAGGCTGATGGCGAAGGCCGCGCCGATCGGTGCGGCAGACAGCAGCAACAGGCCCACCAGCGTGGGCGCCAGGAAGAGGACCACCCAGCGGCGATCCGAACCGATCGGTCCGGGGCTCTTCGCCCCGGCCGCGGCGCCCCGACCGAGGCGGATCGAGATGCGCACCGGTCGCCCGAGAGCGGCCGGGGCCGGGGTTTGACTCACCGCTTGGAGAGGAACTCGTTCAGGTCAGGGGCGATCCGGGTGACCGACGCCTGGGCATCGTTGTTGGCGGCTGAGAAGACGTTCTTGTCCAGCTCACCCTGGAGGATCGTGTTGAACTCGGTGTAACCCAGGAAGGACGGCTTGAGCTTCGCGTAGGCGAGGCTGTCGGCGAGGACCTGCGCTCCATCGAAGGAGGTCGCGAACGCCCCGTTCAGGACCTCCTTGGAGACCGGCAATGAAGCGTGCAGGTCCATCAGCTTGGTCTGGGCCTCAGGGCTGGCGAGGTACTTGACGAAGCGCCAGGCCGCATCCGGCGACTTCGTTCCCTTGTGGACGACGGCCCCGGTCGGGTTGACCGAGGTGAACCGGCCGGCCGGCCCGGCCGGCAGCGGGGCGATCCCGAAGTCGATCCCGGCAGCAGTGTGGGTCGCCACCAACCACGAACCGTTGATCTCCATCGCCGCGAGACCCTGTTCGAATGCGTCGCCGGCCTCGGCGAACAGCGCCGGCTCGGGCAGGATCTTGTGCTTGTAGATGAGATCCTGAAGGAACTGGATCCCGCCCGCGGCCTCCGGGCTGTCCACGACCGTGGTGTTGCCGTCGCTGGCCATGATGTCGCCACCGTTCTGCCAGACGAACGACAGCCAGGCGTTCTCCATGTCGGTGGTCTCCGTGTAGAGACCCCACTGGTCCGTGATCCCGTCGCCGCCGGTGTCGACGGTCAGTTTCTTGCCGACCTCGACGAGCTTGGCCCAGTCCCACGTGTCGTCCGGATAGGGCACACCAGCCGCATCGAACATCGCCTTGTTGTAGTACAAGACGACGGTATTCAGGTCGCGCGGGAGGCCGTACTGACCACCATCCGCCGTCGTGAAGTCGGCGACTCCCTGATCGGCGAGCTGGGTGAGGTCGTATTTTTCCTTATCGATGGACGGCTTCAGGTCCAGCAGGACGTCTCGTGCCTGGTAGTCGTGGAACAGCGGCCCGTCCATCGCGAAGACATCCGGGGCGGCCCCGCCGGCGAGGCCCGTCTCCAGCTTCGTCCAGTACGCGTCCCAGTCGGACACGGTGACCTTGACGTTGATAGCAGGGTTGGCGACATGGAACGCGTCCACGATCGCCTGCTGGCTGGCCAGTTCCGCCGGGTCGCCCCAGATCGCGTACTCGATGGTGGTGGGAGCCGCGCTGCCGGTCGTGCTGCCGCAGGCTGACGCGATGAGGGCGACGACGCCGAACATGACGGCCGACGTGAGCCAGGGAGCACGCCTGTGCTGGCGATCCGGGACGCGTGAGCGATCCATCAACGTTCCTCCTCAGCGGGCGGGTCGTCATCTGGACGTCCAGACGTCCGTATGTCCAACGATGATAGCCCGATTGTCAACAGCGCCGCGGAGCATGGCGGACCGGCTATTCGGACGGTGAAGACTTCGTTACGCGGTCCCCCCGAGCCAGGCCGGCAACCAGGCCGCCTCCGCCTCGATCAGCTCGTCCATGAGCCGCCACGTCTCATCCAACGTGAGCCGGGCCTGGACCTGCGGGTCCTGCATGGCCGCGTGATAGACCGAGTCGCGGTCCTCGTCGAGGGCGGCGTGGACGGTCAGCGCCTGGGTCGCCACGGCGGGTTCGATGTAGGCGGCCATGTGCGTCGGCAGCGGACCGGCGGCCACCGGGTGGACGCCAAGGCCGTCCACGAGGGCCGGCACTTCCACGCACGCGTCGGCTGCCAGGTTGGGGATGAGCGACCCGCGGTTCATGACGTTGGCGACGATGCGACTCGGCGCGCCGGTCAGCAGGCTGTGCGTGATGACCGCCGCGTATTCGCCGCTCTGCTCGATCTCGAATGCCTCGCCGGCGTCCAGCTTGCGGCGGATCTCGTCGTATTCAGCGAGGTTGTGGTCCACCCGCGTGAGGTATTCGCCGATCGGGATGTGGAACCGTTCGACCGAGTCGCCCTTGGGGATGAACCACGGGTTGTACTCGGCGTGATGCTCGGACGACTCGGTCAGATAGCGGCCCAAGCGGCGAAACAGTTCTGCCCGGACGAGGTCGTCATCCGGCACGTTGCCGCTCGCTACGAATGCCGCCAGGTCTGGGTAGAGATCGCGGCCGCGATGCTCGAGGCGAAGGATGAACGCGAGGTGATTCACCCCGGCCGTGAACGACTCGACTTCGTTCGCCGGGAGCCCCAGGTAGCCGGCCAGCGTGTCGATCGTCCAGAACACCGAGTGACACAGGCCCACTGTCCGGATGGGACTGCGCTCCGCGACCGCCCGCACGAGCATCGCCATCGGGTTCGTGTAGTTCAGGAACCACGCGTCCGGGCAGACGTCCTCCATGTCACGGACGATGCCCAGCACGACCGGGATGGAGCGCAGGCCACGCATGACGCCGCCAACGTTGATCGTGTCGTTGATCGTGTAGCGGAGGCCGTAGCGAGCGGGGATATCGAAGTCGATGTGGGTCGCGCGCGCGCCGCCGACCTGGATCGTATTGACGACGACATCGGCACCGCGCAGGGCGGTCCGACGATCGAGGTGGGCCTCGATGCGCGGCGTCGCGCCAAGGGCACCGGCGGTCCACTCGGCCATGCGCTTGGCGGTCGCCAGTCGGCCGTCATCGATGTCGTGGAGGACGATCGTGGCGTCGTGCAGCTCGGGATACGACAGGAAGTCGCCAAGCAGGTTCCGCGTGAATTCGACGCTCCCCGCGCCCACCAGGACGATACGAGTCATGGGTCTTCCTCTCGTCGACACGGGGTGACATCCGGACGTCCGTACGTCATCATAGCCGGGATGAGTCACCCGCTGGGACGCCTGCGCGGACTACGTGCCTGTGCCTCGGAACGCGGCGCGTTCACGGTCCTTGCGCTGGACCATCGCCAGAACCTGCGCCACGAGCTGCGTCCCGACGACCCGACCTCCGTGACGTACGAGCAGCTGGTCGAGTTCAAGCAGGCGGTCGTTCGCCAGCTCGCGCCCGGCGCGACCGGCGTCCTGCTGGATCCGGAGATCGGGGCGGCCCAATGTCTGACCGACGGCTCCATGCCCACGACGACCGGGCTCCTGGTTGCCATAGAGGCGACCGGCTACGAGGGTCCATCGACGGATCGCGTCAGCCGGATCCTGGATGGCTGGAGCGTGGCCAAGGCCAAGCGGATGGGGGCCGACGCGGCGAAGCTGCTGATCTACTACCACCCGGACGCGCCGGGGGCCGCCCGCCAGGAACGGCTCGTCGCGGACGTAGCCGCGCAGTGCGAGGCGGCGGATCTCGCGCTCTTCATCGAGCCGCTGGGGTTCTCGCTGGACCCCAGCGCGCCCAAGCTGCTCGGCGAGGCACGGCGTCGCGTCGTGATCGAGACGGCACGGCGACTTTCTGCGTTGGGCGGCGACGTGCTGAAGGCGGAGTTCCCGTACGACCTGTCGGTGGACGATGAGGATCGGTGGGCCGAGGCGTGCGCGGAGCTGGGAGAAGCCTCCTCACTGCCCTGGGTCCTGCTCTCAGGTGGCGTGGACGACACGACGTTCGAGCGCCAGGTGCGGGTCGCCTGCCGCGCCGGTGCGAGTGGGGTCCTGGTGGGCCGCTCGGTCTGGGCACCGGCCGCGACGATGGCGCCGCAGGACCGGGATGCGTGGCTGGCATCTGTGGGGCGGACCCGACTGGCACGGCTGGCAGACCTGGTCGCCTCCGAGGGGCGCCCGTGGGAGGAACGCTCAGCCTTGACCGCATCGCCCGCGCCGACCGAAGGGTGGTACCGAGACTATCCCGGATGACCGGATGACCGACTCGGATCGCGACCTGGACCTCCTCGTCGTCGGGGAGCTGAACCCCGACGTCATCGTCCTTGGCGCACCGAAACGGCCGGTCTTCGGCCAGGCCGAGACGATCGTGGATCGGATCTCGATGACCGTCGGATCGTCGTCGGCGATCGCGGCGTGCGGAGCGGCGCGGCTGGGACTCCGCGTCGGGTTCGTCGGGATCGTCGGCGACGACGAGTTCGGGCGATTCATGCTCCGGGCCTTGGGCGAGCGCGGCATCGACGTCAGCGGATGCATCGTGGATCCGGTGCGGACGACTGGCGCGAGCGTGATCCTGGGACGCGGCGGCGACCGCGCGATCCTGACGGCCGTTGGCGCCATCGAAGCGCTTCGAGCGGAGGACGTTCCGGCGGTCGTGCTCGCGCGGGCACGGCACGTTCACGTCGGCAGCCTCTACCTGCAGACGGCGTTGCGGTCCGGCGTGGGGGCCCTGCTCGAGGCAGCGCGACGCGGCGGCGCAACGACGTCGATCGACCCGAACTGGGACCCGAGTGGCCGCTGGGACCCGCTCGACGACGTCCTGGCCGCGACCGATGTGTGCTTGCTCAACCTGGCCGAGGCGACAGCGCTCACCGGTGAGTCGGACCCAGAGCGTGCCGCCCGGGTGTTATCGGGTGATGAAGGACGAGCGGTCGTGGTCAAACTCGGGTCGGATGGGGCGCTTGCGGTTCGTGGCGACGAGGTTTCGCACGTCGCCGCTCCGCCCACGCACGTCGTGGACACGACCGGCGCCGGCGATAGCTTCGATGCCGGATTCATCGCTGGCTGGTCGTCCGGTTGGATCCTTGACCGGAGCCTGGATCTGGCCGTCATGTGCGGTTCAGCCTCCACGAGCCGCGCGGGTGGCGTCGATGGCCAGCCAACGTTCGATCAGGCGCGCGTCCTGGCCGACGCGAACGGCCGCTCGCTGCCGGACCGCATCGGGCGCCTGACATGACAAGGCGACTGGTCTGCCTCGCCCCGAACCCGTCGATCGACCGGTTCGTCGAGGTGGACCGACTCGTCCCCGGCACCATCCATCGCCCGACCCGAGTCCAGGCTGTGGCCGGTGGCAAGGGCTTGAACGTCGCACGAGCGGCCGTGACGCTCGGCGGGTCCGTCATCGCCGTCGGCATCGTTGCGGGGCACGGCGGACGCTGGATCGTGGAGACGCTCGCAGCCGGCGGCGTCGACGGACGCTTCGTGTGGTCAGACGGCGAGACCCGGATCTGCACCTCGATCGCGGACGCGTCGACCGGGACCTTGACCGAGCTGTACGAAGCGGGTCCGGCCGTCGGGGAAGGGACCTGGGACGCCTTCGAATCAGGAACGCGCGCCGCACTCGGATCGGGCGACGCGAGTGTGGTGACCCTGTCCGGAAGCCTGCCATCCGGGGCTCCCACGTATGGCCACGTGCGTCTTGTCGAGATCGCCCGGGCTGCCGGCGTGCCGCTGGCCGTCGACGGATTCGGTCCGTCCGGCGATGCGGCCACCGCGTGGCGAGCCCTGCTGGCCGCCGGCCCGTGGCTGGTGAAGGCCAACCTCCTGGAGGCCTCCGGATTCGCCGGCGAACCGCTGACCGACGCAGCCGGAGCGACCGCCGCTGCACGGGCGATGGTCGAGGCGGGTACCGGCGGTGCGGTCATCACGCTGGGTGCAGCTGGTGCGGTTGCCTTTCTGGAGGGCGCGACCTGGCGGATCGGCCCGCCACCGAACCTCGGCCCGTACCCGGTGGGCAGCGGCGATGCGTTCCTGGCGGGCCTGGTCATCGGCACTACGGAAGGCCTGGATACCGCAGCGCGCCTCGCCCTCGCGGCGGGTGCCGGTGCCGCCAACGCCGCCATCCCGGGTGCCGGCAGGTTCGACGGTGCCGTCGCGCGCTCGATCGCCCGATCGATCAGCGTGGAGCGCCTCGACTGACCCACGCCCGGGAATCGAAACGGCGGGCCGTCAAGGCCCGCCGCACTGATCCGCGAGCGACGCCCGAAGGCGCCGGACGACTAGGCTCGAGTGGAGCGCTCCAGGCGCTTCTGGAAGCGTTCGACCTGGCCGGCCGTGTCGATGATGGTCTGCTTGCCGGTGAAGAACGGGTGGCAGTTACCGCACACGTCAACACGCAGCTCGGCCCGGGTGGACCCGACGGTCCAGTCGCGGCCGCACGAGCCGCAGTGGACCTTGGCGTCTTCGTAGTACGTGGGGTGGATGTCGGGCTTCACGGGATGTTTACTCCTCGAACGCCGTCCGAACCGGGCTGCGCCCAGCCGGTGGTCGTCGACTAGGCCGGGTCAGGCGCCTGCGGCGACCGGCTCGGGGGCATCCGTGGCAACGACGCGGATGCGCTTCTTGGACTTGGTGGCGTGCTCGAACTTGACCTTGCCGGCGACCACGGCGAAGACGGTGTAGTCCTTGCCGAGACCGGTGCCGGGACCGGACAGGAAGGTCATCCCGCGCTGGCGGACGATGATCGAACCCGCGCTGACGGTCTGGCCATCGCCGGCCTTGACGCCGAGTCGCTGACCGACGCTGTCGCGGCCGTTCTTGACCGAACCGCCGGCCTTCTTGTGTGCCATGGCTACTCGTCCTTCTTCGTGGCGCGCGGCTTCTTGGCGGGCGCATCGGTCTTGCTGGCGGGCTTGGCGGCAGCGGGTGCGGCGGGCTTGGCGGCAGCGGGTGCCGCCTTCTTCGCGGCCGCCTTCTTCGCGGCTGGCATCTTCGCGGCAGGAGCCGCCTCAGCCTTGGTGGCCGTCCTTGCGGTGGCGGCCTTTGCGGTGGCGGCCTTTGCGGGGGCTTTCTTCGGCGCGGCGGCCTTCTTGGCCGGCTCGGCGCTCACGGCGAGCTTCGCGGCGAGTTCGGCATCCTTGGCGGCCTGCGCGGCGGCGGCCTCCTGGAGACGATCACGCTCGGTCTTGGCGGCATCAGCGGCCTTCTTCGAGTCAGCGGCGGCGCTCTTGCCGGCCAGCACGATGTCGCTGATGCGCAGGACCGTCAGCTCCTGGCGGTGACCCTTCTTGACGCGGCTTCGAGCCTTGGGGCGGTACTTGAAGGAGATCGTCTTGGGGCCGCGGATCTGGCTGACGACCTCGGCACTGACCAGGGCATCCGTCACGACCGGCTGGCCGATACTGGCCGTGTCGCCGTCGGCGACGAGCAGAACTCGGTCAAGCGTGATCGTCTTGCCAGGCTCGACATCGAGCAGCTCGACCTCGAGCTGGGTGCCGACTTCGACGCGATATTGCTTCCCGCCGGTCTCGATGACTGCGTACATGGATCCTCAGGGTGGATGGGTTCGGATGTCGGGCCGGCCCGCGACGAGTGCGCCGCTGGACATGGCGATGCGCCGTATCGGGCCGAGGCGCGAACGCAGAGTGTACGTCGAGCGCGAACTCGGGTCAATCGATGGTCGACCGACTGTTGTTGGGTCGAGATTCTGTCACCCATGACCTGGGCTGAGATACGGTCAGGCGCGGATCTCCTGGCGCATGAACAGCACATACGCTGCCCCGAAGCACGCGATCGTCAGCGCCAAGAGGACCACGACCTGAGGCCAGACGAGCAGGATGCTCTGGTCGAGTGTCAACAACCCCGGGATCTGCGACTGGGCCTGCTCCAGCTGGCCGATCGTGGCCGGGGTCGAGATCTGGGTCACGTTCGGCGTCAGGATGACGGTCGAGATCTCCTGGTAGAGCGTGCTCGGCAGGACGCGCGTGACCATCTCCTGCGCCTGGTAGCTCCCCAGGATCTGGTCAGCGGTCGCGTTCGCCGCCGGAGCGAACAGGCCCTGCACCAGTTTCGTGATGAGCTGGCCGAAGATGGTCACGACCAGCCAGACCCCGAAGCCGACCAGCGCCGACGTCGCGGCCCGCCGAATGACGACCGACAGGAGCAGTCCGAACGACAACCAGAGCGCGACGTACAGGAAGGTCACGAGGACCCAGGTCACGAGCCGGACGACCTCCGGGCCGGCCGGGACGATCCCCAGGCGGACCATCCCGAAGCCCGAGATGAACAGCACGACCGACACGAGCACGAGGCTGATGACCGCAAGCCCGGCCGCGAACTTGCCGTTGATGACATCGTCGCGGTAGATCGGCTGCGATAGGAGCCGCGGCAAGGTGCCCTCCGAACGCTCGCCGTTGACGGCGTCGAAGGCGAAGGCGAGGCCCAGCAACGGGGCGACGATCCCGACGAACGTGTCGACGCGCAGGATCGCGATATCCGCCGGCCCGATGGTGAACAGGGCGAGGAAGACTGCCGGGACGCCGGTCGCGGCCTCGGCCACGGCGCGGATCCGGTCGGCGGCGAAGTAGAGCGGGATCGCCGCGGCGAGGCCAAGGACGATCAGCAGCACGAGGAATCGGACGCTCGTGACATGATCCCCCATCTCCTTGCCGGCGATGATCCGCCAGCCGGCCGGCAGACGGCTGGTCCGGTGGCCGGCTGCTTCCATCGCCGGAGCGGGCGTGGTGGGTGCGCTGGCGGGGGTTGCCATCGAGGCGGTCATGCGGCGGTCCTCCCACCGGCACTGGCAGCCCCGCGACCCACGGCCGTGTCGGCCATGCCACGGCGTTCCAGCGCCGTCCGGTAGATGTCGTCGAGCGACGGCACGATCGGCCGTAACGAGGTCAGGCGGAGTCCGTGCTCCAGGGCCGCGGCGAGCACGCCCTGACGGACGTTCGCCTCCTCCGAGGCCGGACGGACCGTCAGGCGCCAGATGTCGGAGCGCGGCTCGGGACGCGTGACCGCTTCGACGCTGGTCAGGCCTGCCAGGACGCGCTCGGCGCCCTCCAGACTCGCGGGATCCTTGAGGTCGAGGCCGACGTCGACCGCCGCAGACCCGTCGCCGAAGAGGTTCGCGAGCTTGGTGACCGTGCCCTCGCCGACCATCCGGCCGGCCGCGAAGATACCGATCCGGTCGCACACGGACTGAACCTGGGTCAGCAGGTGGCTCGAGAGCAGGATGGCGAGTCCACGCTCGTGGACCAGCGTCCTGAGCAGGTCGAGGATCTCGACGACGCCCAGCGGGTCGATCGCCGTCGTGGGCTCGTCGAGGATGAGGATGTCGGGCGACTTCACCAGCGCGTCGGCGATGCCGAGGCGCTGCTTCATGCCACGCGAGTAGGTTTCGACGCGATCATCCGCCCGATCGGTGAGGCCGACCTGGTCGAGGACCTCGTCCATCGCGGCTTCGGCGACCTTGCCGTCCAGTCCATTGAGCCGGGCCGTGTAGCGCAGGTTCGCGCGACCGGTCATGCCGTCGTAGAACCCGACCGCGTCCGGGAGGTAGCCGACCCGCCGTTTCACCTCGCGGGGATGACGAGCCGGATCGAGGCCGACGACGCGGGCCTGACCGCTGGTCGGTTCGGTGAGGCCGAGCAGCATGAGGATCGTGGTCGTCTTGCCTGCGCCGTTCTGGCCAAGCAGGCCGAAGATCTCGCCCGGACGCACGGACAGGTCGAGGGCATCGACCGCCGTGAGCGTGTCGTAGCGCTTCGTCAGCGCCTTGGTCCGGATGACCGGCGCTGGCCGGCTGTCCCGCTCGGGCCGGCTGTCCGCTCCTGGGTCGGTGTCCTGTTCCAGGCGGGCTCCCGGCTCGGGGGCCGACCGTCGGATGGTCTTCTTGCGCTCCACGGGATCAGCGCCGGCCGTAGCGGAAGAAGATCCAGCCAAGCCCGGCGATCACGAGGACGATCAGGCCGATGCCGATCAGGCCGCCGAACAGCCCCGTCTGGATCGTGACCCGGATGTCCGTGGAAGCGTTGGCCAGATCCGACGTCGCCCGGAACTTGACCAAGTAGTCGCCGGCGATGGCGTCGCCGGACGGGGTCATGTGCGCGATGACGGTCATCGACTGGCCCGCTGCGACGTCGGTCGTGGCCGGTTCGAAGGTGACCTTCCAGCCCTTCGGGGCGGTCGCGGCGAAGGTGATGCCGGTGATCGGGGCGGTCCCGTCGTTCTGGGCGACGAGCGATAGGTCCGTGTTCGAACCGGCCGTGGCCTGGGTGCTGAGGACACCGTCCGGCGTCGTCAGGTTGAGGCTGTAGGTGCCTGTCACCTCGGCCGACAGGTCGGCCTGGGCTGAGCGGGTCCCGCTGGTGACATCGACGCTGATCGGGTAGACCCCCGCATCGACGCCATCGGGCGCGGTCGCGCTGATGCTGACTGGGGTCGTCGCCCCGGCCTTCACGATCGCGCTGGCCGCCTGGCTCTCCGTGGAGACCTGGGTCGTGACCGTCCAGCCGGCCGGCCCGGTCGCCGTGCCGGTGAAGGTGAGGTCCTCGGACGTGTCGTTGTGCAAGGTGAGGTTGTACTTGAACGTGGCGGTCGACGGACCCTTGAGCTGCGGGAAGTCCGTCGTGAGGCTGACGTCACCGGCGGCCGCCGGGGTCACTCGGATGTCGATCGGGAGCGTGGTCGAGGCGGCGCCGGAGGTTGCGACGACGAGCAATCGGACCGATGACGCCGTGCCGGCGGCTGGGACGGACACATCCAGCCTGACGGTCGAGGGCTTGTCGGCGGTCGTCAGTACGCCGTCGACCACGAACCCGCCACCGAAGAGGGACGCCGTCCAGCCGGGTGGGGTGCTCTTGACCGCAAGACCGACGCGTTCACTGGTCGACGTCTGGATCGTGAGGTCAAAGCTGACCTTCGTCCCGGGGGCGACCGCGACGGCCGGATACGGCGTCGTGAGCGTCAGCGCGTCAGCGGCGGCGGCGCCGGCAGGCAGCCCGACCATGAGCGCCAGGAGCATCGTCAGGCCCAGCGCCGCCGCCATGCGGTGCATTCGTCGTCCCATCCCGAAGTGACCCTCCACTGTGATGACCATGTGTTGCCCCCACGACAGACTGAGTCTGAGAAGTCCGGGGGTATCGAATCAACCTAGCGTAGGTGAAGACTTGTGAATCATCCCGCACCTGGTGTCGGAAGGCCCGGGTCGTCGGCAAGGACGAGGCGCTCCCGAGCGATCGAGCCGATGGCGATCGGCGTCCCAAGTTCGTGAGCGAGGGCGAGGACCACCTCGTCCGGGCGTCCGGTGCCAAGCTCGGGATGGAAGCGGGTCCGGATCCGGATCACGACGGGCGGGCCACTCTCCAGGAGGGCGATCCCAGCCAGGAGTGGGCGGAGGTCGTAGCGGACCATGTCGTTACCCTTGGCTCGTTCGCGCGGCAGGGTGCGGGCGGCGAGCAGAGTACGAGCGGCCGCGGCGACGGCCTCGCCGCTCGGAGCGCTCGTTCCGCTCGTCGCGCCTTCGAGGCTCACCCGGTAGTCCGCGGCGACGACGCGCCCGGCGAGGGCCGGCCCGCCGAGCCAGACGTCCGCGAGGTCAACGAGCGCCCAGCCCTCGGGAAGGTGCGGCGCCAGTGCCTCGCGGACCTGCCATGCCGGCAGTCGCTCGGTGAGGACGACCTCCAACAACTCCCCATCCGAGGCCATCCCGACCGTCAACGGTGCCCCGAAGACGACCTTCGGCTTCAGCTTCGACGGGTCGCCGACGACCAACGGCAGCCCGCTCGCGGCGAGCGTCGCGTCCCAGGCGGCGGACAGGTCGCGCTGGCTCAGCAGCGGGGCTTCGGAGCCGCGCCGGACGGTCAGGCGCCAGCGCTGTCGAGGCTCGGGCGGGGGGACGGAACGCGGCTCGTTCGAGGCGGCTGAGGGCGGCTCCACGTCTGGTAGTCTGCGGCACGATGGACGAGACCGCCGGACCAGGTTCGGCCGCCCCGGGCGGCGAGACGGCGGCCCGTATCCCTCCCCCGCCATTCCTGCGCCCGTCGGTCCGGGGCCAGCCCGCGGCCTTCGCCCCGTTGTCGCCGCGCGTGGTCCTGCTGATCGTCGCGGGGCTGGCCTTCGGCCTGTTGCTGTGGATGGCGCGCGATGCCGTGCGCCCGTTCATCATCGGCCTGCTGTTCGTCTACCTGCTGGATCCGCCGGTCCGCTGGCTCGTCCGCCGAGGCCTGCGCCGGACCCTGGCCATCCTCGTCGTCTACATCGGTGCGATCGCGGCGCTCGCCGGGTTCCTGTGGCTGACCGTGGCGCCGCTGGTGAACGAGGTCCTTCATTTCATCGAGAACTTCCCGGCCCTGGCCGACCAGCTGAGTGTGCAGCTTCAGAAGGTTTCTGACCTGTACGCGCACCTGGAGATCCCGGCCGCGATCCGCGACTGGATCGATCAGATCGTCGCGGGGATCGGCAGCGGTGATGGCGGTGGCGCGAGCCTGGACCTGTCCTGGCTCATCCCGATCGTCAGCGGCGCCGGCAGCCTCATCGGGGCGGCGTTCGCGTACCTGATCCTGCCGGTGTTCGTGTTCTACCTGCTCAAGGACCGGGTCACGCTGACTGCCTCGTTCGACCGGTCGCTGCCGGACGCCTGGCGGTTCGATATGTGGGCGGTCATCCGGAGCGTGGAGCGGGTGTTCGGCCAGTGGGTCCGCGCGCAGCTGATCCTCGGCTTCGCGGTCGGGATCTTCACGTACATCGGACTGATGATCCTGAGCCGGGTCGTCGACCCGATCTTCGGTCAGTACGCGATCGTGCTATCGGTCATCGCCGGCATCCTGGAGCTCGTCCCGATCATCGGGCCGATCATCTCAGCGGTCCCGGCCGTGCTGCTGGCCGCCACCGTCGGCCCGGTCCCGGTCGCCGCCGCGTTGGGCCTCTATCTACTCATCCAGCAGGTCGAGAACAACTTCCTGGTCCCCAAGATCCAGGGCGACGCCGTGGAGTTGCACCCGGCCATCGTCATGTCGGCGATCATCATCGGCGGGTCACTGGCCGGGCTGCTCGGGGCGATCCTGGCGCTGCCGGTCACGGCGGCCGGTCGAGACGTCGTCCGTTACCTGTTCCGACGCATGAGCCCGGACCAGCCGGAGGCCCTGGCGGCGACCCTCGCAAAACTCGGTACGCTCCCGCCTGGCCGGACCGAGCCGCCAGGTGGCTGATGATCAGGGCGACCCGTACAAGATCCTGCAGGTGGACTCCGAGGCCGAGGACGAAGTGATCCAGGCCGCCTATCGACGCCTCGCACGGAAATACCATCCGGACCTCGCGCCGGGGCCCGAGGCTGCAGCCCGGATGGCAGCGATCAACGCGGCGTGGGCGGATCTCGGCGATCCGCTGTCTCGCGCGGCGGTGGATCGCGAGCGGGCGGCATCAGCGGCGCGGACGGCGGCCGCGGCGCCAGCGGCAGGACCGGCCCCCGCGGCAGCGGCCTCAGCTCGACCGACGGCGCAGCACCCGCCCTATCGTCCCGCCGCTTCCGCGCCGCCCGAGGAGGTTTCGCGGGACTGGACCTCCGGTCGGTCAAGCCAGGGCGGCGGTTACGACGCATCGATGCGCGCAGCGGACGGGTTCGGAGCGGCTGGGCCTGCGCCAGGTAACCCAGTCGGGAGCGTGCTTAGCTTCGGGCGCTATGCCGGCTGGTCGCTCGATGAGATCTCGCGGCGCGACATCGAATACATCGAGTGGCTCGATCGGACACCGATCGGACGCCCCTATCGCGACGAAGTGGACACGATCCTGCGGCGAGTCGGGCGCCGGAAGTCCGTGGAGGCCGAGGCCGCCGACCGTCGTGGGCTCTTTCGCCGGCGCTAAGGCGAGGCGACGGACGCCGAGGATGACGACTCGGGCGACTCCGGAAGCACCCGGGGGATCGCGTACGCGAGCATGTACGGCGCGGCGATGGTCGTCAGCACGACGGCCACCAGGACAGCGCTGAAGGTCGAGCCCGAGAGCACGCCGGCCACCAGGCCGAGGTTGACCACGACGATCCCGACTTCGCCGCGCGGCACCATCCCGGCACCGACCGCCACGGCGGCCCAGCGCCCGACCGACCACGCCCCCAGGATGCCGCCGACCAGCTTGGTCAGGATGCCCACGACTGCGAGCGTGATCGCGAGCCCCGCCACGGCTGGGTCCAGCAGCGCGCCAAGGTCGAGTTGCGCGCCGGTCACCGCGAAGAAGAACGGGATGAAGATCTGGCCGAGTGAGCGCATCTCGTGCTCGAGCTCCTCGCGGGCTTCCGTCTCGGCCACGATCAGGCCGGCCACGAAGGCGCCGATGATCGCCGCCAGTCCGATGGCCGAGGTGATGAGCGCGAATGCGAACATGAAGATGAACGCCGGGACGAGGGGCGTGTCCGCGAACATCGGCCAGGTGAACACGGTGCGTGGCAGACCGCGTGCGCGCCGGGCGGCCGCGAACCCAAGGCCCACGAGCCCGACGGCCGCCACCGACACGAGCAGGGTGGAAGCGGACAGGTCGCCGGCGACGAGGCTGGAGACCAGCCCGATCAGGATCAGTGCGGCGACATCGTCGATGACCGCGGCTCCAAGGATGACGCGGGCGAAGGTCCGGTCCAG
Organism: Candidatus Limnocylindrales bacterium; assembly: GCA_046593725.1. Taxonomy (GTDB): domain Bacteria; phylum Chloroflexota; class Limnocylindria; order Limnocylindrales; family CSP1-4; genus SPCO01. The sequence goes on along the minus strand of JBKJQY010000138.1, from coordinate 3,346 downwards.
AACGCCCATCCCGGCCAGCACCCGGCTGGTGATGCCGATGCTGGTGGCCGCGAGAGCGAGTCCCAAAAAGACCGCCGATGACAGCGGACTGCCGATCGCAAGGCCGATACCGATCGCCGCCAGGATCGGGAAGACCATGCCCAGCAAGGCCGTCAGGATGGCTGGGCGACCGACCGACAGCAGGTCGTCGGTCCGCACCTCCAGACCCACGCTAAACAGCAGGATGACGACGCCGAACTCGGCCAGGATGAGGGCCGTCTGATCGGGCGTGACCCACCCGAGGCCATACGTGCCCACCACGAATCCGCCGAGCAACTCGCCGACGACGGCCGGTTGGTGCAGTCGCCGGGCCACTTCCTCGCCGACCTTCGCCCCGACGAACAACAGGAACAGGGCAAACAGCGCCGAGACCGGCGCACTCGAGGCCGTGGGTTCGATCGGACCGGTCGTGACCGGAAGGACGATGAGCGTCATCAGATCGCGCATCAGGCTATGTTGCGCTCGTCGCGCAGGCCGAGCCGGCCGATCAGCAGTCCACTGGTAGCACCCTGGACCAGGAGGGTGAACAATGTGATTCCGAACACGATCGTCTGCAGGTAGCTGCGCTGGGGCAGGTCTTCGGGCAGCGAGAGCGCGAGACCGACGGCGATCGCACCCCGCAGACCGGCCCAGAACAGGACGTGGAGCCAGGCGGTCGGTAGGGCCGGCCCGCGGCCGACAGCTCGAACGACCCGCGAGCCGCCACCCAGGATCAGGTAGACGACGATCGCCCGCCCGGCGAGGATGCCGATCACGCCGACCGCGATCGCCCCGGCCGAATCGACCAGGGTCGCGATGGAGATGGCCAGTCCGATCAGCAGGAACACGAACGCCGTCAGCAGGAATGCGACGAACTCCCAGGTCTGGTCGAGGGCCTCGAATGTGGACGCTCGCACGCCCACACGACGTCCATACGTCCCCAGCACGATGCCCGACACGACCGTCGCGATGATGCCCGACTGGCCGAGTCGATCCGCGGTGATGTACGTCCCGTACGCGAGCACGACCGAGATCGCGAGCTCGATCAAGTGGTCCTCGGCGAACACCATCACTCGCGCTGCCACCGCTCCAGCCACCAGGCCGAGACCGACGCTGACCACGATCGTCGAGATGAACCAGGCGACGGCGTGCGTCGGCTCGACCGAACTTGTCGCAGCCGCGACTGCGATCGAGAAGACGACCACCGCCGTGCCGTCGTTGAACAGGCTCTCCGCCTCGACCAGGGTCCTCAGACCTGCCGGCGCGCCGAGACTGCGGAACGTCGCGATGACCGACACCGGATCCGTCGCGGACACGATCGCACCCACGATGAAGGCGAGTGACGGCTCCAGGCCCGTGGCCGTCAGCACGAGCGCGACCACGCCCGCCGATACCAGGACGCCAGGGACGGCCAGGATGGCCACCCCGATGAACGTGCGCCGGAGCTCGTTGACGTCAAGCCGATACGCCGCTTCGAAGACCAGCCCGGGAACGAGTGCGATGAGGACAAGCTGCGGGGTGACGACGAGATCGATCGTCGGTCCGATCGCCGCGATCAGCAGCCCGAGCACGACGAGGGCGACGCTATACGGCAGCCCGGAGCGACGTGTCAGCAGTGCGACGCCCGTGGCTGCCGCGATGAGCAGGACGAAGAGCTCCACGACGTGGATCGTGGCTTCGCCGGCCTCGGCGGCTCCCCCGACGACGGCGAACGGCATCAAGCCGCTCGTGCTAGGTCCACGCTTCCGGGCATATCGGAACCGGCTGACGTGGAGGTCACCATTCGGCCTTCGACTGGCGGATGTTGATGCTCTGCATGATCCCGAGCGCCATCGCGAGGCTCACGAGGGACGCACCACCATGGGTCACGAACGGCAGCGGGATGCCGGTGATGGGCATGACTCCCAGCACCATCCCCACGTTGACGATCAACTGGAACAGGATCATGGACGCCAGGCCGGCCGCGAACATCGTGCCGAACGAGTCGCGCGACCGCCAGCCGTCCGCCAGGATCCGCCAGAGCAGCAGCATGAAGAGCACGAACGTGACCATCGCTCCGAGGAAGCCGAGTTCCTCGGCAAGCTTGGCGAAGACGAAGTCGGTCGTCTGGACGGGCAGGAACCCGCTCTGCGCAGGCGTGCCGTTGGTCAGGCCCTTGCCCAGCCACCCGCCGGACCCGACCGAGATCTGGGCCTGGTAGAGCTGGTAGCCGGCGCCCTGCACGTCAGGCGCCGGGTTGAGGAACGAGTCCAGACGGGCCTTCTGGTAGTCCCGCAGGACGTACGTCCACGCGAGCGGGATCATCGCGACCGCGAGCGCCCCCAGCGCGAGCAGCCACTTGAGGCTGGCGCCCGACATCCACAGCATCCCGACGAGGATCCCGGCGAACACGAGCGAGGTGCCGAGGTCCGGCTGGAGCATGACCAGGACCAGCGGCGGCAGGACGAGGATGCAGGCGCCGAGGATGGATCCCAGCGAGTCGAGGCGGCCCTGGCGGGTCGCGAGGTAGTTCGCGAGCACGATGATCATCAGGATCTTCGCAAGCTCACTGAACTGGAACGTGAACGGGCCGAAGGTGATCCATCGCGCGGATCCGCCCACGCCATCGCCGATCGCCAGCGTGAGCACGAGGAGACCGAGCTGGAGACCGTAGATCGGCCACGCCAACGTCCGGAGCCAGCGGTAGTCGAAGGCGGTCGCGAGGACATACGCGATGACCGCGATCACGGCCCACATCAGGCCGCGAGTGAACGTCGTGCCCGCCTCGAGCGGCATCTTGCCGTCCTCGACGCTGTTCGTGTAGGCCATCGCGAGCCCGATCGCGCCGAGCAGCGCCGCATACGTCAGCAGCTGCCAGTCGAAGGCGCGCCACGCCAACCCGACGGACTTTGCAGCCCAGTCGGTCATCTTGGCGGGTTCGGCTCGGATGACGCCCATCAGTTGCTCTGGTAGAAGTTGCCACGGTCGATCGGATTCCGGTAGTCCTTCTCGATGCCGTAGTGGAGCTGCATGAAATACTTCACGATCTCGGTCGCCACGTTGCTGGTGGTTCGCGAGTCGTAGGCGAAGGCGAGGACGACCAACTTCGAATCGGTCTTGTCGAACGAGCCCGTGCGCGGGTTCCCGGGCGTGAACGCGACGAACCAGGAGTGGAACGGCAGGCGGCCCTGCCGGTCGCGCGTCCCGAATTCGGCCGTGCCGGACTTGCCGGCGATCCTGATCGGCAGGTCCACGAGGTTGTACGTGTGGCGCAGCGTGACGACGGATCGCGCGGCGTTGCGCATCGTCTTGAGCACGCTCGGCTTGACATCCATCTCATGGAGCACGG
>JBKJQY010000113.1:0-10727 GCA_046593725.1 Candidatus Limnocylindrales bacterium | reverse complement strand
ATTCCCGCCAGATTCCAACCAGGATGGCCCAAGTCAGCGTGGCATCGCCTGCTCCGGGCGCAGGCCGCCCCGATCGAGCTTGGACCGTGGCGTTCAGGCGTCGGATTTCTGCCAGATCCCAACCAGGATCGCGATCGGCAGGGATTCGGCTGACCTGGGGCTCTGACGTTCGGATCTGCCGGAAATCCAGCGAGCAGGGCCTCAGGCCGTGGCGGCCGCCAGCGCCGTGACGCCGCCCGCGATCAGGACGACCCCGATGACCTGGACGCGCGACAGTCGCTCGCCGAAGAGCAGGAACGCGACGACCGCGGCGATAGCTGCGAACTGGCTGCCGAGCACAGCTGTGATCGCGATGCTGTCGCGCGAGCCCCAGGCTGACAGCATCGAGCCGAAGACCTCGCCCGTCCCGGCGATCAGCACGAGCGGGAGCGCGGCGCGTGTGACGATGAATCGCCGTTGGGCGATGAGTGGCAAGGTGACCGCGACCGTGCCGATGAGTCGGGCCGCGACCGCGACCCAGGCAACCGGGACCAGGCCCGCGGCCTTGCCGCTCGCGACAAGACCCACCCCGAAGATGAGTGCCGCGCTGACCGACAGGATCGCCGCACGACGTGTCTCGGCGTCCGTCGGGGTGCGGGTGGTGAGCGAGAACGCCTCGGGCCCATCGGCTATCGCCGGGCCTTCGAGCGCGTCCGCCGTGATCTCGATGCCACCGACGGGCACCTCCGGCCGCGCCGGCTCGAGTGAAGCAAGGACCACGCCCACCGCGATCAGGATCAGCATGACCCCCGCCGTCAGCCCGATCGTGTCCCCGAGCGCCACCGCGATGACGGCCGCGATCGCGCCCTCGGTCGCGACGATCGGCGCGACGACCGACACCTTGCCGATCGACAACGCCGCATACGTCAGGTTCAGGCCTGCGACGTAGCACACACCGGCCAGGAACATGAGCCCGAGCATCTCGGGCGTGAGCTCAGTCGGGCCGGGGCTCGCGAGCGCCAGCGGGAAGCCGACGATCAGGCCCACGACCATCACCCAGCCGATGACGACGCGCGAGCCGATCATCCGGCTGGACCGGGACGAGCACAGGGTGGACGTGGCCCACAGTGCCGCTGCACCCAGGCCACCGATGATGGCGATCACGCCGACAAGTGTGGCGGCTCAACGGGCGGTGCGTCCGCAGCGACGCGGCGGAGGCCTCGCGCGAGGGCTGTGGTACCATCCGCCTTCGCTCCCGGAGCACGACCCGTTCCGACGCGCTCGATCGACCACCGACCCCAGTACGAACGAGGTTCGCCCACTTGGCCAAGACGCCCCGCACCTGGACTGGCGCACGAACGCCGTCGGGACTCAAGCGTGTCCGCCAGGCCGAGAGCCGACGAGCCGTCCTCCAGCCGCGCCGCAGCGCCGCGAAGACGTACGTCGCGAAGGCCCTGACATCTGCCTCCCTGCCGGTCGATGAGACCAACGATCCCGCCGTCGCGCTCGCCGAAGCGCTCAGCGCCCTTGATCGTGCGGCCAAGGCCGGCGCGATCCACCCGAACGCCGCCGCCCGCCGCAAGTCGCGCCTGACCCGCAAGGTCAATGCCGCACTTGGTGGCGCGCAGGTGCAGTCCTCAGCGCAGGCGACCAAGGTCGTCGGCAAGGCGGCTGCCGCCAAGGCCGCAAAGGCCCGTATCGCCGCCGGCAAGGCCGGCAAGGCCAAGGGCGCCCAGACCGCTGCCGGCAAGGCTCGCGCTGCGCTGAGCAAGACGGCCCGCGCCGAAGCCGCAGCCGCCAAGGCTGCCGCCGAAGCCAGCGCTGCCACGGCGGCCGTCGCCCCGAAGCCAGCCACCAAGGCGGGCGCGACCAGGGCGGCCGCGGCCAAGACGACCGCGGCCAAGACGACCGCGACCAAGACGACCGCGACCAAGGCCAAGGCGCCGGCGAAGTCGACGGCAAAGGCCGCGACCAAGGCCAAGTCGACGGCCAAAGCGGCTCCCAAGGCCGCCGCGAAGAAGGCCACCGAGGCACCGAAGGCGACCGCCAAGGCCGCGCCGAAGGCCAAGAAGCCCGCCGCGACCAAGTAGCGCCGGGGGCCTCGCGCTCGACCGCTTCACGACGAACACCCCGGCATCGCCGGGGTGTTTTCGATTGTCGGGCGCTGGGCTTGCGTGGCACGCAACCATGGTCGGTCGATGCGGGCAGATCCGCTCATTCGTGCGAGATCGTTGCGCCCGGCGCAATCAGCGTGCATTCGGAGCTGACCACACGTTGGAACTTGCGCTGGTAGCAAGAAGCCGACACGAAGTCTGCCGCGGGCGACGATGCTTGCATCCAGCGCAACGGTTGGTCGCGAGATTGCATCCGAAGCAAGAAGCGTGCATCCGGGGCCGGGTCGGTCCCACGGACGGGTCAGGCCGGCGCCGACTCCGTCCCGGGCACGACCGGCTTCGGTCGAAAGACGCCGTAGAGGGCGGCGCCGCCCAGGCCACCGGCCGTCGTCAGGAGCACGATGTTGCCGGCGACGCGGAGCTGCTCGCCCCAGTAGAACCGGGTGAACGAGGCTGCGTCGGTCACGCCGGCAGCCTCCAGATCCGGCCCACGGCCGGCCTCGAGATAGCGCTCGTAGACGCAGTCGGCCCCGACACTGCATTCGATACGGCCGCCCTGGCCGGCGTCGCGGTAGCCGTCGTCGGCGAAGAAGAACAGGCCCTTCACGAGCAACAGCATCGCGGCCGTGGTGAGGCCCGTGACGAACGCGGCGAACACGCCATTGAGGATGATCCGGCGCCACGGACCGGCGCGCCGATTCGAGCGCTGGTTCGCGTAGTAGCCGATGAGCAGCCCGGCCGGGATCGTCAGCACCAGGACGACCCACTCGATGGGGATGATCAGCAGGAAACTCATCGCGATCGTCACGGCCATGCCGATTCCGACATATGCCGCGATGATCGCCCCCCGATCGACGAACCGACTCACGATTGCGTGGCGACCTTGGGCACTCCGCTCAACGCGCTGAGACCGGGGTAGCGAGCAGCACCCCCCAGTTCGCCTTCGATGCGCAGGAGCCGGTTGTACTTGGCGACCCGCTCCGAGCGCGACGGGGCGCCGGTCTTGATCTGTCCCGTGCCCATCGCGACGACGAGGTCGGCGATGGTCGTGTCCTCCGTCTCGCCGGAACGATGCGACACGACCGCCGACCAGCCGGCCCCACGGGCCAGTTCGATGGCTTCGATGGTCTCGGTCAGCGTGCCGATCTGGTTGAGCTTGATGAGCACGGAGTTGGCCGCGCCAAGTTCGATCGCGCGTGCGATCCGATCCGTGTTCGTGACGAGCAGGTCGTCGCCGACGAGCTGTACCGTCGAACCGAGACGCGCCACGAGGTGCTGCCAGCCGGCCCAGTCGTCCTCGGCCAAGCCGTCTTCGATGGAGACGATCGGGTAGCGCGCGGCCCAGTCCGCCCAGAGGTCGACCAGCTCGCCAGAGTCCAGCGTGCGACCCTCGCGGGCCAGGACGTAGCGGGTCGGCGCGCCGTCTTCGCCGGAACCCGGCTCGACCAGTTCGGTGGTCGCAGGATCGAGGGCGATCGCGACGTCCTCACCCGGCCGGTAGCCGGCCTTCTCGACAGCACGGAGGATGACCTCGACTGCGGCCTGGTTCGATGGCAGCGACGGCGCGAAACCGCCTTCGTCACCCTGGCCGGTCGCGTGTCCCTCGTCGTGCAGGATCGAGCGCAACGCCCCAAAGATCTCCGCGCCGGCCCGCAGCGCCTCGGAGAACGTGTCCAGGCCGACGGGCATGACCATGAACTCCTGGAAGTCCGTGGAGTCCTGGGCGTGCCTGCCGCCATTGAGGATGTTGAACATCGGGACCGGCAGGGTCCGCGCGCCGACGCCGCCGAGATACCGATACAGCGGCAGGTCGTACGAGGCCGCCGAGGCATGAGCGCAGGCCAGGGAGACGCCCAGGATCGCGTTCGCGCCAAGCGACCCCTTGTTGTCCGTCCCGTCGATGTCGATCAATGCGGCGTCGATGCCGGCCTGGTCTGAGGCGTCCAGACCCAGCATGGACGGCCCGATGATGTCGGTCACGTTGGTGACCGCGGTCAGTACGCCCTTGCCGCCGAACCGGCTCTTGTCGCCGTCGCGCAACTCGACGGTTTCGTGGGCACCGGTCGAGGCACCGGACGGCACGGCCGCTCGACCCACGGACCCGTCTTCGAGGACGACGTCCACCTCCACCGTGGGGTTGCCGCGCGAATCGAGGATCTCGCGGGCATCGATGAAGTCGATCGCGGTGCTCATGACTTGGCTCCGGCCTTGGTCTTGCTCCGGGGCCTTGGTTCGGGTGCCGGCCGATCCTGCAGGACGGTGACACCAGGCAGCTCGCGACCCTCCAGGAATTCGAGCGAGGCGCCGCCGCCGGTCGAGATATGGGTCATCGCGTCGGCGAGACCCTGCTGGGTGACCGCGGCCACGGAGTCGCCACCACCTACCACGACCGTGGCGCCGGCTGCGGCCCGGTCGGCCAGGATCCGCGCGACGGCCTTCGTGCCGTGGGCGAACGACGGGATCTCGAAGACGCCCATCGGGCCGTTCCAGAAGACGGTCTTCACGTCCGAGAGAGCGGCCACGATGAGGTCCTGGCTGGCCTTGCCGAGGTCCACGATGTGCCACGAGGCCGGGATCCTCTCGGCGGGGAGGGTCTTGTACTCTGTGCCGCGGGTGACCTCCTTGGCCACGATGACGTCCACCGGCAGGACGACGCGGACGCCGTTGGCCTCAGCCGTCGCCAGGATCCGACGGGCGTCATCGACGCGATCGGGCTCGGCGAGGCTCTTGCCGACGGCATGGCCCTGCGCCAGCAGGAACGTATTGGCCATCCCGCCGCCAAGGATGAGCAGGTCCACCTTGGTCAGCAGGTTGTCGATGACCTTGATCTTGTCGGAGACCTTGGCCCCGCCCAGGATCGCCGCGAACGGACGCTGTGGCGCGCGGACCAGAACGGACAGCATCTCGAGCTCGCGCTCCATCAGCAGACCCGCGAAACCCGGGATGAGCTTGGGCACGCCCACGGTGGACGCATGTGCGCGATGGGCGGTGCCGAAGGCGTCGTTGACGTAGATGTCGGCGTACGCGGCGAGCGCTGCTGCGAAATCGGCGTCGTTCTCCTCCTCGGCCGCGTGGAAGCGGAGGTTCTCCAGCAGCAGCAGCTCACCCGGCCGAAGCCGGTGGACAGCATCCTCCGTGCCAGGGCCCAGGGCGTCACCGGTGACCGGCACGTTCCGGCGCAGGAGCTGGGTCAGCCGTTCCCCGACCGGACGGAGGCGCAGGCTGTCTGAGACCTTGCCGTTGGGCCGCCCGAGGTGGCTGGCCAGGACGAGGCTCGCGCCGCTGTTCAGCAGCGCCGCGATCGTGGGGATCGATGCCCGGATGCGCGAATCATCCGACACCTTGCCATCGGCCAGCGGGACATTGAAGTCCACCCGCAAGAAGACGCGCTTGCCGGCGACATCCGCATCACGGATGGTCAGTTTGTCCATGATCGTGCGACCTCGAACGGGATCAGGCGGCGACGGGCAGGCGCGCGGCGATGTAGCTGATGAGGTCTGCGACGCGGCAGCTGTAGCCCCATTCGTTGTCGTACCAGGCGATGACCTTGATCATCGTCCCGCCCAGAACCATCGTCGACTCCGCGTCGATGATCGAGGACCGGCTGTCGCCCTTGAAGTCCATCGACACAAGCGGCTCGTCCGAGACGCCGAGGATGCCCTGCATCGGGCCGGCGGCGGCGGCGCGGAACGCCGCATTGAGCTCCTCGACGCTGGTGGGCCGGCCCACGTTCGCCGTGAAGTCCACGACGCTGACCGTGGGGGTCGGGACGCGCAAGCTGAAGCCGTCGAACTTGCCTTTGAGATCCGGGATCACCAGCGCCAATGCCTTCGCGGCGCCGGTAGTCGTCGGGATGATGTTCTGCCCAGCGGAGCGGGCTCGTCTGGGATCCTTGTGGGCGACGTCCAGGATACGCTGGTCGTTCGTGTAGCTGTGGATCGTGTTCATCAGGCCCATCTCGATCGTCACGAGGTCGTGGACGACCTTGGCGGCCGGGGCGAGGCAGTTCGTCGTGCAACTGGCGTTGCTGATGATGTGGTGCGTCGCCGGGTCGTACTTCGACTCGTTGACGCCGAGCACGATCGTGATGTCCTCGTGCTTTGCCGGGGCGCTGATCAGGACCTTCTTCGCACCGGCCGCGATGTGGGCGCCGGCCTTGTCCGCGTCCGTGAAGATGCCCGTGCTTTCGAGGACGATATCGACGCCGAGGTCGCCCCACGGCAGGTTCGCCGGGTCGCGCTCCGCGAGGATCTTGATCTCGCGGCCGTCGATGATGATGGACGAGTCGCCGGCGCTGACCTCACCGGGGTACGTCCCGTACGTCGAGTCGCGCTTGAACAGGAGCGCGTTCATCTCGGCGTCCACGAGGTCGTTCACGGCCACGACTTCGATGTCCGGGGCGCGCTCGATCAGGGCCTTGAGCGATTGGCGTCCGATGCGGCCGAAGCCGTTGATCCCTACACGGGTGGTCATGGCGGTTCTCCTCGCGTTGGCCCGCTGGCGGGGCCTTGGTCACGGTGACGCAATCGTACGCCGTCGCCGGGCGTCGCGAAGGATACGACTGGGTTGCGAGCCGGGCCGAACGCGACGAAACCCCCGCCGAAGCGGGGGTTTCGATGTGCTTCGTGAACGACGGGTCTACTTGCTGGCGCCGATGCGGAAGACCTTGCCGTTGCAGACCGGGCAGGTGCCCTGGGTCGCGGGCTTGCCATTCTTCATCGTGATGGCCTGGGCGTTCTGGATCTCGACCTTCTTCTTGTCCTTGACGCAATAGGCTTCCATGGGTTCCTCCTCGATCCATCCGTGCGTCGCGGGAACCCATGTCCCGCATCCGCCTCGCGGTGCGTGTTACGTATGCTGCCAGAGTGAAGGGCGCCACCGCTCAGTCCCGGCGTCACGCTTCTGACGTTCCATCTGGGCCAGGATGACCAGGCTTTCCAGCCCTGTCTCGACGCAGGCCGCTTCCGCAGCCTCCTTCAAGTCATCGCCGACGAACGCTCCCGTCGTGCGATTCGCGTAGACCGCGCAGACGACGCCGGCGCGGCAGCGAGCAAGTGTTGCGAGGACGAGGAGGGCCGACGCCTCCATCTCGAAGTTCATGACGCGTTGTCGCGCCATCTCCTCGACGAGGTCAGGGTACCGGATGGGCAACTGGGGGATCGGGCGCCCCTGCGCTCCGAAGAACCCGGGTGCCGTCGCGGTGATCCCGACGTGATATCGGTGTCCGAGCCGCTCCGCGGCCTCGACCAGGGCGTTGACGGCCTCGTAGTCGGCGACGGCCGGGAACCCATCGTGGACGAAGAAACTCGTGGTCGATTCGAGGCGAACCGCGCCGGTGGTGATGACCAGGTCGCCCAGGTCCATCTCCGGCTGGAGCGCTCCGGACGACCCGACCCGGATAAACGTGGGCCGTTCCGTGATGGCCAGGATCTCCGCCACGACGATCTCGACGTTGTCCGGGCCGATGCCGGTCGACACGACCGACACCCGCTCGCCCCGAAATCGTCCGGTGGCCGAGGCGAACTCCCGGTGGCGGTGCTCGCGTTCGATCGAATCGAAGCGCGAGGCGATCCGGGCGGTCCTGTCGGGGTCACCGGGGAGGAGGATGTACTCGGCCAGTTCACCTGGGCCGAGTCCGATGTGGTACTGCCGTTCTCCCGTCGGGACCGCGATCCTGCGGTCCGGGAGGTGTTCGACGCGGGGATCCGCGTTCGGCAAGACCGCTCCCTCGCTCGTGTGGCTGCTTCGCTGGCGCGAAACTCGGCCGAGGATAGTCCCGCCCTCTCACGAGCGTCAAGCTGGATCGTTCGAGCGTGGATCGGCCATCACCTGGCTCGTGGCGGTTGCGAGGGGCAGGATAGGCGCTGCTGGGTCCGGCCCGGCGATGGCCGCCAGCCGCGATGCGACGCGTCCGGAGAGGGTGCGACGAGCCCGCTCGCGACGGACCATGAGCGTCACGCCGAGCGAGATAAGACTCAGCACGACGAGGGATGCGAGTCCGGCGAGACCCGCCGGGCCGGTGCCCGGGAGATCGAAACCGGCAAGGTTGACGGAACCGGCGACAGAGCTCGACGGCGAGGGCGCGACGGCATCAGCCGGTGCCGCTGAGGCTCCGTCAGCTGCGACCGGATCACCGGCCATGGCGATGGCGGCGGGGTCCGCGGTCGTGATCGTGCGCGAACCGGTCGCGCGGTCCGTGACGACCGTCCCGGTGACGTTGACGACGTCGTCCGGCTCGATCAAAGGCAGCATCTCAAGAGCCGGGCCGCTCAGGACGACCGTGGCCGTCGCCGTGCCGTCGTCGAGGCGGAATCGGTCCGGACCAACGTCGACGACGACACCCCCGACACGTACGAGCTGCCCGTCCGACGAAGCGAGGGCGGCCAGGTCGATGTCCGGCGCCGCGTTCATGGCATCCGAGGCCGACGACGAGTCGCTGTCGCCCGGCCCCTGACTGGCTCCGCCCGCCCGACCAGGGCCGCCGGACGATGTGCCGCCAGTCGCCGTCCCGCCAGTCGCCGCGGCCGGGGGGCCGACCTGGATATCCGCTCGCGAACGCGGCAGGATCGCGGATCGCTTGTCAGAGGCGGACGGGTACGCGCCCCGGACGATGCCGATGACCGACGCGGTCCGGCCTTCGATCATCTGGTCGACGGCGATGCCGGCACCCGGCTGCCCCACGATCGGGACCCGCGCACCACCCACGATGAGGTCAGCCCGCCAGCGATCGCCGAGCTTGTGGACGTCGGCGATCCGGCCGGTCACCGTGACAAGTCGCCACAGATGCACGGGTGTCGGTGCCGCGAAGAGGCGCAACGGCACGACCGTCGTCCCGCCGCTCACCGGCTCGACCGCGCTGGCCCGCAGGCGCGGTGCGCCATAGGCCGAGCCCATCTTTCCCTCGAGCCGGAGGTGACTCCCGGCAGCGGGCCGGACGGCCCCCGCAGGCAGCAGGACTTCGACCGCGCCGGTCACGTCCTGGACGACGATCCGCCGCCCCGAGGCATCGAGCAAGCCCGTACTTGCGGTCACGGTCGCCTTGATCGTCACCGTGCGATCGGTCAGGCGCAGCGCCTGGGCGATCGAGATCGTCGGCGCCGGACTCGACGAGCCGCCCGGCGTGGGTGAGGCTGCGGGACTTGGGGTGCCGGCGGCCGTCTGCAGGACCAGGTCTGCCCGGTCTCGGGCCCAGATCCGGTATCCGTCGAGGGCGCCCTTTCGAGTCGCTCGCTGTCCGCCGATGCCGACGATCAGGTAGGTCGCCCTGGCTTGGAGCAGCGTCGCCGTGACGCCGCTGGAGGCGTCGGCCTGGACCGTGAACCGCGATCCGTCGGAGCGCTCGAAGTGGTACGTCAGGTCGCCTCCGGCAGCGTGGGTCGGCTTGGACAGGAGGCGGCCGAGGATCGAGACCAGGCGGCCCTCGGACGCCTCGTCCGGTCCCGCAACCCCAAGGGCGGATGGCAGCGGGAGCTGACCCGTGCCCTCGGCCCGGATGCCGCCCGCGTTCGGCCGCAATTCCAGTTGGCCGTACGGGTCCGCGAGGCGGCCGGTCACGATGACCTGGGCGCCACGGGCCGGTCCTGCCTCGCCCAACGGCAGACGGACGACGATGCCCGCCGATGCATCCCCGATCGCGAATAGCCGCGCGGTCCCGAGACGGCCCGCTTCGGCGATGACCGTCGCCTTGACCGTGACCCACTCCCCGATCGAGTGCGTTCTCGCGGTCGTCGGTGTCAGGACGGTCGGATCGGGCGTCGGATCGGGCGTCGGAGCGGGCGTCGGGGTCGGTGTTGGCAGGGGCGTCGGGAGTGGGGTCGGCGTGGGGGTCGGGGTCGGTGTTGGCAGGGGCGTCGCGATCGTGAGTTCACCCACGAGCGTCACGTGGATCCGGTACCCGGCCGTGCCCGTCCCGCTGCTGTCGCGCTGACCGAGCGGGCCGATGACGGTCACGATGTCGCCCGAGGCGATGCTCAGGCCGGCGAGGGCGTCGCCACCGACGACCGCACGGATCGGCCCGGAGCCGTCGTCGATATCGATCCCCAGGCCGTCCGACAGCGCGCTGCCAGCCCCCTGCACCCCACCTGTCACGGTCACGCGCAGGCCTTCCAGCGACTCAGCCAACGAGCCGGTCGTCACGGAGGTCGGGCTCGGCAGACCAGTCACCGCCCCGACAACGATGTCGCCCTCGGCGATCTTCAGGCTGCGTTGCTGATATCGCGTCGCAAGGATGCCGCTGACCTGGATCGAGGTGCCAGCAGGGATGGCACCCACGACGGCTTCGTCGAGATACAGCCCGATGCCGCTCGTGTCGTCCTGGATGAACGCGGTGCGTCCGGACTCGAGTGCTCCCAGCGCGGTCGTGAGGCGGCCGCTGATCGTGACTGTGGTTCCGTCAGTCATCGAACGAGCCGACCCGATCGAGGTGATGACCGGAGTTGGAGTGGGTGTCGGCGTGGGAGTCGGCGTCGGGGTCGCGGTGGCAACCGGCGTTGGGACTGGCGTGGGTGTGGGAGTCGGGACTGTGGGTGTCGGAGTCGGGGTGGCAACCGGCGTTGGGACTGGCGTGGGTGTGGGTGTCGGCGGGGCGGCGGGTGTCGGGCTCGGGCTCGGGCTCGGGCTCGGGGTCGGGGTCGG
>JBKJQY010000141.1:0-6418 GCA_046593725.1 Candidatus Limnocylindrales bacterium | reverse complement strand
AAGCGCACGTTCGAGGGCGCCCTGCGCTGGTATGGCGCGGCGTACGGCCTGCGCAGCGTGAGCCTCCGCTACTTCAACGTCGCCGGTGCGACGGAGGCTCTCGGCGAGGACCACGATCCGGAGACGCACCTCATCCCGAACGTCCTGGCAGCGGCCGAAGGGCGCGCCAAGGTCACGGTCTTCGGCGACGACTACCCGACCGCCGATGGCACCTGCATCCGCGACTACATCCACGTCGCGGATCTCGCGGACGCCCACCTGCGTGCGATCGAGGCGACCGCCGAGGGCGACCCACGTACCGCCGAGCCACTCATCTGCAATCTCGGCACGGCCGGCGGGTTCAGCGTCCGCGAGGTCGTCGCGGCCGCAGAGCGCGTCGTGGGTCATGCGATCCCGTTCACGGTGGGCCCACGTCGCGCCGGGGACCCACCGGTCCTGGTGGCGAGCAACGATCGCGCCCGCGATGTGCTGGGCTGGACCGCCCGGCAACCGACCCTCGAGGCGATGGTCGGGTCAGCCTGGGACTGGCGCCAGCGGCACCCCGGCGGCTACCCGGACTGACCTCGGGTGGACGGGGCCGGGGCGCCGGCGGAGGCGCGCCTCACAGATGCACATTCGAGACGAGACCTTCGTGGATCAGTGCCCAGACTGCAGATCGTGCCGTTTCCCGACGATGTCCACGCTCACCTGTACAGGAAGGGCATCTGACAGGCGCGTCGCGCCGACGACGCCAACGACGGTCACGACCGATCAGCGCGGCTCCAGCGGCGCGGACCCCGGCGCAAGTCGGTCGGGTGGTCCCCCATGCCCACCGGTCGGGATCTCGCCTGACCCTTCCCAGTCGTCGCGGACGGGCCACAACAACCACAGCCCGATCAGCATGGTGACCAGCAGGCTGAGCACCGCGACCTGGTACGCGCCGTTGCCGAACGAGTCCAGCAACAGGAAGATCAGCGCGCCGTACAGCAGCTGGCCCACGACCTGGCTGCCCTTCCCGACCAGCCCGTACAGGCCGAAGAACTCACCGAGTTGCGCTGGCGGCGACAGCCGGACCATGAGCACGCGATCGGCGACCTGGACACCACCGAGACCGCTGCCGAGGATCGCTCCAGCGATGAGGAACGGGATGAGCCCCGCCGAGCCGAACCCGATCGCGACACCGCCAAGCAGCAGGCCGACCGCCCACGAGATCAGCACCATGACCAGGGTTCGCTTCGGGCCCTGCCGGTCCACCAGCCAGCCCCAGAAGAAGCTCATGACGATGGCGACGAGGGTCAACGACAGCAGGACCAGGTTGGCCGTCTTTTCGCTCAGGCCCAGCGCCTTCACCGTCACGACGCTCATGACGACGATGACCGTGTTCACGGCATCGGAGTAGAAGAACCGCCCGATGAGGAACCGTCCCAGGCCCGGGACCTCGCGCGCATCGGCGATCGAGCGACGCAGCTGCCCCAACGCGTCCTTGATATCGGCGAGCGACACTGGCGTCTCGTCCGTCCGCTTTGGCTCCTTGACGAAGACGAAGATCGGGATCGCGAACAGCAGGAACAGGATCGCCGTCAGCCGGAATCGATCCTCTACCGGGATGTCGAGCAGGAAGATCATGAGCCCGACGAACACCGTCCCGCAGTATCCGATGGCGGTCCCGATCCCCGACAGCTTCCCTCGCGCGGCGACCGTACTGACGGTCTTGAGGGTCGCGTCGTAGTAGATGAGCGCTGCCTGGTAGGCGAAGTTCGCGACGATGAACAGGACCAGCCCGACGATCGCCGGGACATCGGCGATGAAGAATGTCGCCGCGATGCACAGCAGCGTGAAGGCCAGCAAGAACGGCATCCGCCGACCGCCGCGGTCCGAGATGGCGCCGAGGAATGGGGACACGGCGGCGTTCAGCGCGACGCTCACGACGATCGCGATCGACAGGAACAGGTTCCCGTCTCGTTCCCCGAATTGTTGGTCCCGGACGAGGTACAGCCCGATCGCCCCGGACACGACCGCGAAGCTGAAGATCGTGTTAGCGAAGTCGTACGTGGCCCAGGCCGCCGGCACGATGGCGCGCCCACTCGGGGTCATCCCGGCCAGGCCGCGACGGCGGGACGCGGGACCGCTGGACCCCTGCGTGCTGGTCACCGGGGGATGATAGCTGCGCCGCCGGGTAGGATGACGGCGATGAAGGCAGTCGAAGTCGTCGTTGGCTGGCGCCCCCAGGCCTTCGGGGCCAAGCGGGCGGGCGACGTGCGCGACCCGATCGTGGAGCCACTCTGGTCCGGCTTGCGCTTTCTTGGCGCCGTCTCCGGAGCGCAGGCGTTCTTGCAGGATGTCGACGGCGATCGGCTTGACGGATTCCCGCTCCTCGCCCAGGCGCTGGGAGCAGCCGTCAGCTCGAGCGACGTGATCGTCGACGGCTACGTGACCGCCGAGCTATCCCACGACGGGACCGGGACGTTCACCGGGGACGATCCCCTGGATTCGAAGACCAGGGTCATGACCCGGGCGATCATGGGCAGCCGCCGGGACAACGACGACAAGCGCCTCGACAAGGGGCGCGCGGCGCGCATGCCGCGGGGCGACGATCCGATCGCACTCGTCCTTGTGGACCTGCTATGGCTCGATGGTACGCCGCTGCTGGACATCCCGCTCCTGGAGCGCCGTCGCCAGCTTGATTCGGTCGTCGCTGAATCCGACTTGGTGCGGCACGGGGCGTATGTCCGGCCGCCCATCGGCACCTGGGTGGGTTCGTGGCGATCGATGGGCTTTCCGGGGTTGTCGTTCAAGTCCGTGAACAGCCGCTACTCGCCGGGATCGAGTGCGCCCGACTGGGCCAGCATCGCGATGCCTCGCCGCTGAATCCGGTCCGCCCTGAAACGGGCAGGGACGCCCGACCGGACGCCGTCCGGCCACGGATGGTACGGTGAGGTGTGCCCCGAACCCCCCTCGCGCCGGCCATCCGCGACGAGATCACCCGCCTCGGCAAGGCGGACATCATGGTGGGCATCCCAAGCTTCAAGAACGCCGCCACGATCGGCTATGTCGTGCGCGCGGCGCAGGCCGGCCTGGTCCAGTACTTCCCGGATCTCCATCCGGTCGTGGTCAACGCGGATGCGGGGTCGCCGGACGGGACAGGCCGCGTGGTCATCGAGACCGAACCGCCGGATTACATCGAGCAGATCCTGCTCGTCCGGCCCACGAACCGCCTCGAGCGGGTGAGCCTGACGTACCCGGAGATCGACGGCGTGGGTGGCAAGGGGGCCGCGCTGCGCACGATCTTCGAGATGGCGGCGGCGCTTGAGGTCCAGGCGCTCGTCGTCGTCGACTCGGACCTGCGTTCCATCGTGCCCGAGTGGATCGAGCTCCTCGCCGGCCCGATCCTCAAGGGCGGTTACGACTTCGTATCGCCGCTGTACGCGCGCTACAAGTTCGACGGCACCATCACCAACACGGTGACCTACCCGCTCACCCGAGCGCTGTACGGCCACCGGATCCGCCAGCCGATCGGTGGTGACTTCGGGGTCAGCGGCGACCTCGTCAAGCACTACCTGTCACTGGACGACTGGACCCCCGACATCAGCAAGTTCGGGATCGATATCTGGATGACGACCTCCGCGCTGGCCGGTGGCTTCGCAGTCTGCCAGACCCGGCTCGGGGCCAAGATCCACGACCCCAAGGACCCGGGCTCAGACCTGGGACCGATGTTCCGCCAGGTCGTGGGCACGATCCTGCGGCTGGCCGACCGATATAGCGACCACTGGCTCCCGATCACCGGCAGCCATGATGTCCCGGCCTACGGCTTCGAGCGGATCATCGACCCGCCTCCGCTGGAGGTGAACACCCTCCGCCTGCTGTCCGAGTTCCACGCCGGCTCGCTGACCCTCGCCGATACGTGGCGGTCGATGCTCGCCCCCGCGACCGTCGCGACGGTCCTGGAGCTTGCGGCCGAGGCCGGTCGTCTCGGCGACCATGCGCAGTCCAGACTTGGCATCGGCGGCGACGTGGCCTCCACGACGGCCACGACCCGGGAGATGGCCCAGGAGGTGGCCGCGTTCCACTTCCCGGACGACGTGTGGGCGCGGGTAATCTACGACCTCGTCGTCGCTGCACGGCTGCGACCAGCCGACGTGGAGTCCATGGTCGCAGCGCTCGTGCCCATCTACTTCGGGCGTGTCGGCAGCTTCGTCGTCGAGAACCGCGATGTCACCACGACCCAGGCCGAGGACCGCGTGGAGCGCCAGGCCCGCGAGTTCGAACTCCTGAAGCCCTACCTCATCCAGCGCTGGGGCGAGATCGGCGGGGACCCGGCGTGAGGGCCAGGACGGCGTTGCCCGCGCGCATCCTGATCCCGGTGGCCAACCCCACCACGGCCGAGGAGCTGGTCCGCATCGGCGCGGCCATCCTGGATCCCCGCGCCGGCGAGCTGTCGGCCCTCGGGATCGTGGAAGTCCCGGAGGGGATGCCACTATCCGAAGGGGCGACGCGCGCGCGTCACGCCCGGCGGCTGCTGCAACGAGTCCTCGACTACGCCCCGCATGGAACGACGATCCATCCCCTCGTTCGGATCGGAAGGCACGCAGCCGAGGGCATCATCGAGGCGTCCGCCGAACAGGAAGCGGACCTGATCATCTTCGGCTGGGGTGGCAAGACGTCGGCCCGCGACCAGACCGGCCCGACCGTCTTCTCGCCGACCATCGACGAGGTGGTCCGCGAGTCCCCGTGCGACATCGCCGTCGTCAAGCAGCGCGGCTCGCGGACGATCCGGCGCGTGCTCGTTCCCGTCCGCGGCGGCCCGCATGCCGAGCTCGCACTGCGCTTCGCCGACGCGATCGCGCGCCATCACGACGCCACGGTCGTCGTCCTGCACCTGGTCCCGCCGGGGATCACGATGGCCGTCCGGGCCCAGGCGGAACATGCTCTCGCCGCGTTCATCAAACAGCACCTGAAGGGTCGCGGCGAGGCGCTCCTGAAGGAAGCCCCGAACGTCCGCAACGCCATCCTGCGCGAGGCGGAACGGTCCGACCTCGTCGTGATGGGCGCTTCGGCCAGTGCGGCCGGCACGAACGGCGAGACATACCTGTTCGGGGCCCTCCCCGAGGCGATCGCCGCCCGGGCCAAGCCGAGCGTCGTGGTGGTCAAGACGCGCGACCCGATCGAGCGATCGACCTTTGATCGGCTCGCGACGCGCGCCGAGACCCTGGCCGCAGCCGACCGCGCCGCCGAGGAGGGCCGCGCGATCCCGGCCAAGGTGGAGCGCTGGTTTGGTGAGTCGAACTTCCACCACGCCGAGTTCTCCGATCTGCGGCGACTGGCCGCGCTCAAGGAGAAACAGCACCTGACCGTGAGCCTGGTCCTGCCCACGCTGAACGAGGAGGAGACGATCGGGCCGATCGTGCGGCGGGCGATGCGCGAGATGGTCGGGCGTGTGCCGCTTCTCGATGAGGTCCTCGTCATCGACTCGTCGTCGACGGACCGGACGTGCGAGATCGCCGAGGCCGAGGGCGCCCGGGTCGTCCAGCATCCCGACGTGCTATCGCGCTACGGCTCGTTCGTGGGCAAGGGCGAGGCGCTCTGGAAGTCGCTGTACGCCGCCACCGGCGACATCATCGTGTGGGCCGACACGGACGTGAAGAACTGGCACCACCGGATGGTCTACGGCACCCTGGGGCCGCTCCTCCACGAGCCGCGGCTGCAGTACGTGAAGGGCTACTACCAGCGGCCGATCGTAGAGGACGGCACGCTGAAAGAGGGTGGCGGCGGTCGCGTGACGGAGCTGGTCGCCAGGCCGCTCATCAACCTGTTCTACCCGGAACTGTCGGGGATGATCCAGCCACTGTCCGGTGAGTACGCCGGGCGCCGGGAGCTGCTCGAGTCCTTGCCGTTCTTCACTGGCTATGCGGTGGAGATCGGGCACCTCATCGATGCCGCCGAGCGGCTCGGGATCGAGGGCCTGGGCCAGGTGGACCTGGAGCGACGAGTGCATCGCAACCAGGAACTCGAAGGTCTGTCGCGGATGTCGTTCGTCATCCTGCAGGCGGTGATGAAGCGACTCGAGGAGCGGCACAAGGCTCGCCTGTTCGCCGAGATGGGCTCGACCATGAAGCTGCCGCGCTCCGGCAAGGGTCGCCTGGGTCTCGAGGTGATCGAACTTGCGGACCAGGAGCGCCCGCCGATGATCCGCATCCCCGAATACGTCGAGCAGCGTCGCGTCCTCGCCGGCGGCGAGCCGCGCTGAGGGTGTCGGCGCGGCCGCGGGTGCGCACCTGGCGGGCGCGCACCTGGCGGGCGCGCGCGGACCGATGATCGTCCTGTTCGCGCCGGACTCGTTCAAGGGCTCGCTGACGTCGGTCGAGGTCGCTCAAGCGCTTGCCGTCGGCTGGGCTCGTGCCAGGCCCGATGACGAGCTCCTGCTGTGCCCCCTGGCGGACGG
>JBKJQY010000008.1:0-6255 GCA_046593725.1 Candidatus Limnocylindrales bacterium | reverse complement strand
TCGATCAGCGTCAGCTTGAGCTCGCGGCCGAACGGTGGCGGCTGGACGTACACGATGTAGGTCTTGTCGGACTGGGTCGGCAGGTCCACCACGACGCTGAACCGCGAGTTACCCGTGGAGCCACCGGACATGCGCAGCTCACCAATGATCTGGGGTCCGTCGTTCGTGAGGTGGACCGAGACGGCCATCCACGCCCCGATGCGTGCGTGGCCGTCCAGCATGGTCCGCGCTTCCATCGTCAGACCGTCCGCGGCTGCGACCCGGGCCGCGCCTGGCATGAGGAGCGCCGCGACCAGCCCGAAGGCCGCGAACAGGCGCCCGGCGCGTGCGATCACGCGGCACTCTGGCGGGGGTCCATGAGGGCGATGGTCCGCGTCGGTGAGAGCGAGAGCAAGGCGACTCCGAGAGCGTGCAGGGAACGGGGTCGCAGCAAGGACGTCCCAACCCCCCAGAAAGTTGCGCACGCCCCGGTCTGGGCAGCCACGCCGTCGCTATCGTACGATGCGGACGTCCCGTGACCATCGGACGGCCCTGCCGTCCACCCGAGGGTGCTGTGCCCGACATCCGCCCATTCCGTGCGCTCCGCTTCGACCCGTCCACCGTCGGCGACCTGGCCGCCGTCGTGGCCCCGCCGTACTCGCGGATCGACGCCACCGAACACGAGCGATTGCTGGCTCGTCACGCCGCCAATGTCGTGCGTGTGGACCTGCCCGAGGGTCGCCACGGCGACGAACCGGACGATCGGTTCCGTCGCGCCGCGCGAGCCCTGGCAGAGTGGCGCTCCGGGTCCGTCCTGCACAAGGACCCGCACCCGTCCATCTATGTCTACGCCCAGGGCGATGCCGGGTCGGCGGCCGTCCTGCGCGGCTACTTCGCACGCCTGCGTCTTGAGTCTGGAACGCCGGATGGGCTCCCCCAGGCGTCGGCCGGCAGCCTCGAGGGCGAGGCTGAGGAGCGTTACAAGATCCTGCGCGCCACGGGCGTCAACACCAGTCCGATCGTGGCGGTCTACGACGACCAGGGCGGCGCCACCGCATCGCGCCTTGCAGGCCTGACCGCCGGTCCACCCGACATCGACCTCGTCGACGACCAGGCCGTCCGACACCGCGTCTGGGCCGTGGCAGCGGACGGGGGCGGCGAGATGGCCGCGGCAGTCGCGGCCCTGATCGAACCTGCCAGTGGCGGGCCCGTCGCCATCGAGTTCGGCCGGGCCGTCTACGACACCGCGCTGCGCTATCGCGACGAACGCCGGATGAGCCGGTCCTGTGAGGAGGATCCAGCCTTCGACTACGTCCTGACGCTGTTCGTGGAACGCGCCGACCAGACCGCCGACACACAGGCCCTGACCGGCCTTGTCATCAACCCGCACGAGTGGTGACCCTATGACCGACAAGACCCCCGAAGCCATCCTCAACCAGGCGCTGAGCGCGCCGCTGAACGGCCGACCGGTCCGCAAGGATGAGATCGAGCTGATCGACCGAGGCCTGTACATCGAGTCGTGGTTGCCGGAGCGCCGTTCGCGCCGCAAGCCGCTCCTGTTCATCCACGGCGAACTGACCGGATCGTGGGTCTGGGAGCGCTATCTGGGCTACTTCGCCGGCCGCGGTTGGGAAGGCCACGCGCTGAACCTGCGAAACCACTACTGGTCGCAGACCGCGGACCCGGCGACGCTTTCGTTCGATACGTACACGGAGGACGTCGTCGCCACCATCGAGCGGTTGGGGCCGTCCACAGTCGTCGTCGGGCATGGCATGGGCGGGTTGCTCGCCCTCAAGGCCGCCGAGCGGATGGCGATCGCCGGCATCGTCCTGATCAGCGCCGAGCTGCCGCGCGACCTGCGGCCATCCGGTCGCTCGCATGAGCTGCGCGAGATCCCGGAGGTCTATGGCCGGTCCATGATCGGATGGGAGACGCTGCCGGAACGGTTGTTGCGCGACGAGCGCGATCTCACCCTGCCTGACGTCCTGCGCATCCAGCACATGCTGGGCCAGAAGCCGCACGAGGCTGGTGCTGCGCGGCGCCAGATGATCGCCGGGGTGCCGGTCGATCGGCGCGGCGTGGATGCCGTCCCGCGGCTGGTCATCGGGGGCGGCCTGGACCGGATGGTCAGCGCGGACGATTCGGAGCGCCTGGCTGAATGGCTGGACGCCGAGTACGAGCCGTACGGCGCGCACTCGCACTACGGCCTGATCGCCGGCGAGAACAGCTACCAGCAGGTCGCAGACGGCGTCCGAAGCTTCCTGGACGCCAGCCGGCTCTAGGCGCGATTCCGGGACAGGTTGTGGCCCTTGCCGCGGACCGGCTGCCCCGCGATCCTGTGAGGGCCGTGATCGGCACGAGTTCTTCGTGAACCTTGACGATCGCGCCGTTCGAGGTCGGATCCGGCCAGTGGCCATGCACGTTCGACACGATCGCGGTCCCTCCAGGACCCACACAGGCCTGGCATCGAGACACACCTGGGCGCGACCGTCCTGAAGACTGGTATCATCCCGACCCGCGATGCCGCATTCGTCTAGAGGCCCAGGACACCGCCCTCTCAAGGCGGAGATCATCGGTTCGAATCCGATATGCGGTACCAACTCCTCATCACAACATCGCGTGGGGGGGGTTGGCCGCACAGCCGCGGGGGCTGGATGTCGGCCCGCCTCGACTTTCCCTCGAGACAGGTATCGAGCGGCGCGCCCGGCCGTTACACCGGGCCGCCAGCTCGAGCGATGCCACTCCCCGATTCGCCTACGGTGTGAACTCGAAGTGGTGGCAGGCGAAGTAGGCCGGTTCTGGTAGCCATGGCGGGACGGGCAGCCACTGGTCGGTCGGGCAAGGCTGGCCGGCGTACAGATCCGCGCGGATCAGCGTCTCGGTTCCGGCAAACGTCCCATCCGGCCGGAAAACCTGGTGTGGACGATGCTTGGCGCGGTCGCCGTGCCGGCGACGATGTCGGCGACGGACGGCCTGCCCGGCGGCGAGCAGTGGTAGTGGCCGCCGATGAGGATCAAGGGTTTACAGTCCCAACCGGCTGCCTGCACCTGGGCAAGGCTGCGAGGCCGGGCTCCCTCGGTCGTGCCGGCGAGAACCGTCGCCGACACTGCTAGAAAGGCAACACAGGACGCCCACGAACGCGCTCGCCGTCGTCCTGGGGTCCGCCCGCTCGTCGGCCTCCCGGCGGAGCAGCGCCACCTCGAGTGCTTGCCGCTGCGGGGTCGGCAAGTCGCGGCTCGCCTGGTCGAAGACGCCGCCCACGAGATCGGCGAGCGCGGCGTACGAGAGCTCCGCCTCCGCTTCAGCTGGTCGGGCCTGAAGCACTCGATACTCGCGCTCGCGGGCCAGGCGAAGGGCTTCCAGCCAGACGGTCGTCTTGCCGATCCCGGGCTCGCCTTCGATCACCAGGCCGACCGGGCCATTTGGTACGCGCTCGATAAAGCGAGCAACCGCGGCCGCCTCGCCCACGCGTCCGATCACCTCGACCACGACATCTGCGCAACGGTCGTCGCGGACCGCTCAACGCCGGAGGCCGCGCTGGTGCGCGTCGGCCAACGCGACAGGTCCATCGCCGTCTGCGCAGGCCCAGGCGGGGTCAGGCGTCTGATCGTCCACACAACACCATCTTCGCACCGGCGTCTGTCGCTGCTCGGTCTCCAGGGCGCGCGTACACCACCTGACGGGCGCTCTGGGCGCAGCCAGCCGGGCGATGCGGCCCGCACGTCGGACTGGCCTGCTTGTCGAGGAGCCCTCATCGGAGCCCTTGGGGATGCTGTGCCTCGCGTCTCACCCGGCTCTCGGAGGTTCACGGTGGACGCGCCTGCGGTGCATGAGACGGTTCATTCGGAATCTGGAATGCGGGCACCAACTTCGTTGACGTCGGCCCGATCTGCATCCGGATCGGGCCTTCTTGTTGCCCGCCGCGACCTGTTCGCACACCCGTGTTCTGCGACCGCACACGAAGATTGAACAGTTAGGCTCGCCCGAACGCTCTGTACGGTGATCGATCCAAGTCGGGTCGTTCGCCACGAGTGTGGAGGGATGGGTGCAGGAGGAACTGGTCCGCCAGGCGCAGCAGGGCGACGCGGAGCGTTCGATGCCCTGGCTCTCATGGTGGGCCATCGATGCATGGCGATCGCGGTGCGGATCCTCCGCGATCGAGACCCTCGATCAGCTGCTGACCGCCGAGGAGGGCCCTTGTGCGGTGGCCGTGGACGCAGCGTACGCCCTGCGCGACGAGACGCGGCGCGGGCACCTGGCCCCCGCCACCCTCGCTGATGTCACGATCCTGTCCGGTGATGTCACCGCCGCCACCCCGGACGAGATCCGGGACATGGAGGTCATCGCAAGCGATCGTCAATGGCATCGTCGTCTACTGCTCCGACGCCGACGTGTGTGGAGGGGACTGAGGCGAACCTACGCAGACCCGAGAGCATGCGCTCGCGATCAGCCGCCGCAGTCCGTTGTTTTGAGTAGATGAGCCTGCACCATCCGTCATAACAGATAGCACGGGCCGATCCGACTCGTGCCGACGATGGAGAAGTGGATGAGGCGCGATCTCGTCGAGGCTGCAAGCCGCGGAGACCACGAGGCATTCGAAGTCCTCGCGACCTCCGCTGGCGATCGGCTCTACGCGGTCGCTCGTCTGATCCTCCGGTCGACGGACCTGGCCGAGGACGCCGTGCAAGAAGCTTTGGTACGCGCGTGGCAGCAGCTTCCTTCACTGCGCGATCCGGACCGGTTCGACGCCTGGCTCCATCGCCTGTTGGTGAACGCCTGTTCAGACCAGGGCCGACAGATGCGGCGCTGGTCGAATCAGGTGCGAGTGCTCCAGTTCGATGTCTCGATCGAGGATGATACCCAGTCAGTCGCCGATCGCGAGCAACTGGAGCGGGGATTCGGTCGACTGAAGCCCGAACAACGGGCCGTGGTCGTCCTCCACTACTACAGCGGGTTCTCGACAGCAGAGATCGCGCGCATCCTCGGCATACCCGGGGGGACCGCCAGATCACGCCTTCATTACGCGACCGCGGCGATGCGTGCGGCGCTCGAAGCCGACGCGCGACAACCACCGGTCGCACAGAACGGGACCATGTGATGCCAACCGACGAACAGCTTGACCGCACGATCAGCAGGTGGCTCGAGGCGGAAGCCCCGAAGCAGATGCCCGATCGTGTCCTCCGCGCGACGTTCGAAGACACGCGCAGGAGCGGGCAGCAGGTCGGGTTGCACGCGCTAGCGAGGAGACTTCCTATGCCCCGATCCGTCCTTGCGCTCGGCGGAGCCGCCGTCGTCGTGGTTGCGGCCGTTGTCGCGCTCAACTTCCTTCCGACGCAGCCGGGCAGCGGCGGCTCAGTGTCGCCGTCGCCGTCCCCCACGACCACGCCAGTCCCGTCCGTCGCCGCGTCGCCGGCGGCTGGCGGCCTCCCCGAGGGCCCCTTCGCCCTCGAAGACCAGGGAGTGGCCATGACTGTCACCATTCCGGCTTCCGGCTGGACTTTCGCCAGCCAGTTCACCGCCCTGATCAAGGGCAGCGATGTCGCGAATGTACCGGAATCTGCGGTTCTGTTGTGGTCCTTTCCGGCCGGTACGGGGTTCTACGTGTACGGGAATCCCTGCCAGATGACATCGACCAAGCCGGACACCGCCGTCACCACGGTCGACGATTTTGCGGCCGCCCTCTCCTCCCAGGCATCTCGCGATGCCTCGGAGCCGGTGGACGTGATGGTCGGCGGACACGCGGGGAAGTCGATCATCCTCCACGTGCCGGATGACGCGGTGTTCGCCGAGTGCGAAGTGGGCCAATTCGCCAGTTACGGCACGGAGACGGATGGCTTGGCGCGCTACCATCAGGGCCCGGGCCAGATCGATGAGATCTGGATCCTGGATGTCGATGGCGCCATTCTGGTCATCGACGCGACCTACCGCCCGGACACTTCGGCGGGGCTCATCGCGGAGATGCGGGCCATCGTCGAATCGGCCACCTTCGAGTAGACGGAAGCGAGGGCGGCCCACCACGGGTCGCCCTCGCTTCGTTCCGCGCGGCCGCGTGACGGAAATCAGGTCACGCTGCGCTCGGCCCAAGGTCCTGACACAGGCCAGGTCCGCGAGCTGTGGCGACAAGAGGACCGAGTATCGGCCCATGAATCGGTCGTACGCCTCGGCGGCGACGTCGAAGCTCATGGGCGGATGCTACACACTCACGTAGGCCTCGGACTCGAGGGCGTCAGCAACCGAGCTACCGTTGCTGCCCAGGCCATCGGGATAGTCCGCCCC
>JBKJQY010000137.1:0-12290 GCA_046593725.1 Candidatus Limnocylindrales bacterium | reverse complement strand
TCGGCCGGCAGGTGATCCCGGAACCACTTGAGGTCGCTCATCCCATGGGCGCCACCGGTGACGACACGGAAGACGTCGTCCGCCAACCGCATGATCGTCAGGTCGCTCTTGAAGCCGCCCTCCTGGGTCAGGACCGGCGTATAGACCACCTTGCCGACCGCGACGTCCATCTGGCGCATGGTCACGGCCTGCGCGCCGGCGAGGGCGCCCGGTCCGACGATGTCGAAGACCGCGAACGACGACAGGTCGAAGAGGCCGGCGGTCTCGCGCATCGCGAGGTGCTCGGCGTTGATGATCGGGGACCACCAGCGCGCGTCCCACTCGTTCGGTCGGGTCTGCACGCCGAACCGCTCGACGAGGCCGGCGTTGACGTTGAACCACTGCGGGCGCTCCCAGCCCGCCACCTCGAAGAACTCGGCCCCATGCTCCGCGTGCCACTCGTGCATCGGAGACTTGCGTAGCGGCCGGTCCGACAGATACTGCTCGGCCGGGTGGACGATGCCGTACGTCTTGGGGAACGCCTCGAAGGCGCGAGCCTTCGTGTGCTGACGGGTCTTCTGGTGCGCGTGGAAGCGGCTGATGTCGGACTGGTTGCAATCGATGCTCGGCTCGCCGTGGACCATCCATTCGGCGATGCACTTGCCGACCGCGGGCCCTTCCTTGACCCAGACGGCCGCGGCCGACCACAGGCCCTTGACCTCGGGCGTCTCGCCCAGCAGCGGCATGCCGTCTGGCGTCAGGGCGATGAGCCCGTTGATGGCGTACTTCACCCCGACCGACTCGTCGCCGACGATCTCGGGCATGAGCGCGAGCGCGTCCTCCATCTGGGGGTCGAAGTCGTCCTGGGTGAAGGGGAACTCCGTCGGCGACAGGGCCGCATCCTCGATCGAGGGGATCTCCTCCGGGTCATGCAGGATGGAGCGGTGGGCGTACGACCCGATCTCCAGGCCGATGCCGTCCTGGCGCTCGTACATGAGCACGTCCATGTCGCGCACGATCGGAAATCCGATCGCACTTGAGGTCTTCTCGAACCGTGGGACGGGACCCACATCGATCATCTGGTGGACGGCGGGCGTCAGCGGGATGTACGAGCCGGCCATCTCGGCGATGAGCGGTGACCACACGCCGCACGCGATGACGACGTACTCCGCCTCCACGGTGCCGCGGCTGGTCTCGACGCGGCGGATGCGGCCACCCTCGACGCCCAGGGCGCTGACCTCGGTGCTGGCGAACACCGTCAGGGCGCCCATCGCCTGGGCCTTCTCGCGGCATAGCGTCCCGAACTGCAGGGAGTCGCAGACACCCACCCCGGGCGTGTAGAACCCGCCGATCAGGATCGACTCATCCAGGAACGGGACGAGCTCCTTGATCTCGGCCGGCGTGACCAGGCTGGACTCGATGCCCCAGTTCCTGGACGAGTCCATGCGCCGGCGCAGCTCGTTCATGCGGGTCTCGGACCGGGCGACCTCGATCCCGCCGCACTCCGTGAAGACGCCCCACTCGCGGTACTGGCGGGCGCTCTCGAGCGTGAGCTCGGCCATCTCCTTGTTGTGATCCACGAGGAAGATGAAGTTGGACGCGTGCCCCGTCGAGCCGCCTGGATTCGGCAGCGATCCCTTGTCGATGAGCAGGATGTCCTTCCAGCCCAGGTTCGCGAGGTGGTAGGCGATGCTGTTGCCGACGATGCCGGCACCGATGATCACGACCTTGGCCCGCGTCGGGAACGTGCTCATGTCAGTCCTTCCATGCTTGCCCCCCGGGGCGCATCACGCACCCACGGTCGTTGCACTTCTTGCAATAGCGTTGCTACATCTGCGACACTGAGGCCGATGGTACACGACGTGCGCAACTCCTCGAGCGACCCCGCCGCCGGTGCGAAAGAGGGCGCCCGTGCCGGGGTCGAGCGTGTCGCCGCGGTCCTCGACATCGTCGCAGCTCACGGCTGGATCAGTGCGGCCGGTCTGGCGACCGAGATGGGCGTCGATCGCAGCACCGGCTGGCGGCTCGCGCGCTCGCTGGAGGGTGTCGGCTGGCTGCATCACGACCCGATGACCCACCGCTATCGCCTGGGCCTTCCACTGTTCGAACTGGGCACACGCGTCCTGGATACGATCGACGTCCGCGACGAGGCTCGCCGGGTCATGACCGAGCTCGTCGCCTCCACCGGCGAGAGCGTGGACCTCGCCATCCGCGACGGGGACAGCGTCGTGTTCATCGACAAGATCGATGGGACGCACGAAGTCCGGGCGTTCACCCGCAGCGGTCAGCGGGCGCGGCTCCACGCCACCGCCGCCGGCAAGGTCTTCCTGGCGCACCTGCCGCCCGCCGAGCTGCGCGCCTATCTCGCGCGGCCGCTGCCGCCGTACACGCCGGCGACGATCACCGAACCCGCCCGGCTCGCCGAGGTCGTCGAAACGACCCGGCGCCAGGGTTGGGCCGAGAACCGAGGTGAACTCCACGTCGAAGCTGGAGCGCTCGCCGTTCCGGTGCTGGACGGCAGCGGCGCGTGCGTCGCGGCGCTGGGCCTCAACATCCCGCTGTCGCGCCTGGACGCCGACCGGGTCCGGGTGCTCGTCGAGGAACTCGAGGCGGCGACCGTCCGGCTCACGCCCGCCCTTGGATCCAGCCTCGCGTCGCCGCCGGCAGGCCGCCGGTCCGGACGCCGGTCCGCGAGCCGCGACGACCGTTGACCGCCGAGGCCGCCTCCCCCATCCTCACCGCTCTGGGGCAGTCCAGCGCGATGTCGTCACGCCTTCACGAGGTCACCGTGCCCAGCCTGTACATCGATGGTCAGTGGGTCGCGTCCGGCGATGGCACCACGAGCCGCGTCGTGAACCCCTCCGACGGTACGCTCGTCACCGAGGTGGATGTCGCGACGGACGACCAGGTCCAGGCGGCCATCGCCGCCGCCCGGCGCGCGTTCGACACGACCGAGTGGCCGCGCACGCCGACCGGCGATCGCGCCGCGCTGCTGGACCGCGTGGCCGACCTGATCGATCGCGACCAGGAGGCCATGGCGGTCCTCGAGACGCAGAACACCGGCAAGGCCATGCGCGAGAGCCGCTGGGACATGGCCGACGTCGCCCGCGTCTTCCGCTACTACGCCCAGCTCGCCGACAAGGACCTGGGACGTCTCGTGGACACGAGCACCCCGACCGCGCTGTCACGCATCGTCCACGAACCGATCGGCGTGTGCGGGCTCATCGCCCCGTGGAACTACCCGCTGCTGCAGCTCAGCTGGAAGATCGCGCCGGCCCTCGCCGCCGGAAACACCGCGGTCATGAAGCCAGCCCAGGTGACGCCGCTGACGGCGATCCACCTGACCAGCCTGTTCGAGGAGGCCGGCGCCCCGGCCGGCGTCGTCAACCTGATCCTGGGGCCGGGCGAGCGCGTGGGCCAGGCCCTGGCGGACAGCGTGGACGTGGACATGGTGTCGCTGACCGGCGGCCTGACCGCGGGTCGCTCACTGATGCGCGGCGCCGCAAGCAACGTCAAGCGGGTCGCCCTGGAACTTGGTGGCAAGAGCCCCAACATCGTGTTTGCCGACAGCGACTTCGAGACCGCCGTGGACAATGCCCTGACGGCGGCGTTCACCCATTCCGGGCAGGTCTGTTCGGCCGGCTGCCGGGCGATCGTGCAGGACGGGATCTACGACCGGTTCGTGTCCGAGATCGCCCGACGGGCGGACCGCATCCGCCTCGGTCCCGGGTCCGACGAAGCGACCGAGACCGGCGCGCTCATCACCGCCGAACACCGCGCGAAGGTGGAAGCCCACGTGGCCAGCGCGATCGCCGAAGGTGCTCGCCTGGTCGCCGGCGGCCGGCGGCCGGATGAACGGGAGCTGCAGGCCGGGTTCTACTACCGCCCGACGGTCTTCGCCGATTGCGTGACGACCATGCGGATCGTCCAGGAAGAGGTCTTTGGGCCGGTCCTCACGATCGAGCGCTTCTCGACGGAAGAGGAGGCGATCACCCTCGGCAACGACACCTCGTACGGCCTGGCGGGCGCGGTGTGGACGACCGACGCCAGTCGTGCCCAGCGGGTCGCGGGACGGCTGCGCCACGGGACGGTCTGGATCAACGACTACAACACCTACCTGCCACAGGCCGAATGGGGCGGGTTCAAGCAGTCGGGCATCGGACGCGAACTCGGGCAGGGCGGTCTGGACGAGTACCGCGAGGCCAAGCACATCTGGCAGAACACCGCGCCGGGCCCGTCGGGCTGGTTCGAGGGCTGACCGACACGAAAAGACGGTAGGCGGGGTCCGCCTACCGTCCTCAAGTCTCCGCCGATGGGCTACTCGGCCGGGATCACCGAATGGATCGCGTCGAGGTCGACGCCCTGTGATCGCCGAACGACCCGCGCGACGACGTAGAGAAGGGCTGCCAGCCCGTAGATGACCCCCAGGAACATGATCGAGTTCGTATTCCCGACGCCGATGCCATAGAGCGGATCGGACAACCACAGGTAGATCACCCAGGCCAGGATGACCGAGGTGATCACGCCGGACCCGCTGATCACCACCTTGAGGTGGGCGACCGGCGAGTTGTTGAAGATCTCGGGCTTGTACCAGGGCAGCAGCGCCGCGGCGACCGTACTACCGAGGAAGGTGACAGCGATGACCAGCGTGGCGTCCAGCGTCAACGCGCGGAAATCCGTCGAGTAGGCATAGATGACGCTGACCACGACGGACGGGATCATGATGTAGAGCAGGGCCTGGATGGGCACGGCTCGCCGATCGGACACGCGCGCCGCCCCCTCTGGCAACACCCGATCGAACGCTGCCGCGAAGATCATCCGGGTGGACGACAGGAACAGCGTCCCGGACCAGCCGAGGAACCAGGCGCCGAACAGGACGACCATCCCGATCTGGAAGATGGAGTTGTCGACCAGGTAGGACGCGATGAGCGGCGGATAGCTCCAGATCGGGACCGTCGGCGCGTCCGTGGTGTATCCGTAGAAGTAATTGATGAAGTTGGCGTTGGTCGCGTTGAAGAACAGCCACCCGAACGTCTTCGCGGCGAGCGCGATGAAGACGATGGCGAGCGCGGTCGTGACCCAGATGCCACCGATCATGCCGCGCAGGACCTTGCGGAAGTCACCTGAGCCGCGGACCTCGCCGTACAGGGTGGAGCCCCAGTTCGGGTAGAGGATCCAGAAGAGCATGAACGGGATCATCGCGAGCGTCGCAAGGAGCGTCGCACCGATGTCGTCACCAAGGGCGAACGGGTCCAGTGAGCCGGTATATCCGTCGATGGCTGCGGCGTTGGCGATCGTCGCGTCGTAGGCGCCCTGGACACCGAACATGGACAGGTTGGCCCGGTCGAAGGCCGTCTTGAAGTCCGCCTGCGACGAGATGAGCATCAGCACGACCATCAGGGCGAACCCCAGTAGGCCGGCGTACAGGCACCATCGCTGGATCCGTGCATACCCGGCCATGCCGAGAGCAACCAGGGCGGATGTCAGCGCGATCGTGACGAGCGAGACGAACAGGATGCCGTTGTTCGAGGCGAAGAAGTCGACGCCACCGGTCGACCCGACCAACGCGGCCAGCGGTTGGAAGAACTCGATATTCAGGATCGCGCCGTAGATGGGCGCCCACATCGCGAGGATGAACCACCAGCCGGAGGCCGCCAGTACGAACCCGATGCCACCCTTCAGGCGGCCGATCAGGCCGCCCGCGACGAGTCCGATGGCTCCAGCGCCGATGGTCAGGGTGCTGTTGAGACCGGCAGCCTGGGACACGAGATAGCCGGCGACGCCACCGACGACGGCGCCGACGACGATGCCTGGTACGCCGTCCAGGACGCGGCTCTGCCAGATGTAGTCGCCGCCGGCCCTTGGCATCGCTGCGATCAAGCCCGCGTACGCGATGGCCAGGAACGTGACTGCGATCGCTGCGAGCACGATCGACAGGACCGGGGACGCGGCTGGGACGTAGGCGAACACGGCCAGGCTGTAGAACATCCCCAGGGTCACGAGGTTCACGGACATGAACGAGTATGTGAACGCATCGAACCCGGACCACCCCTTCACCAGGCCGGTCGCGTTCCTCAGGAATAGCGTTGGTGTTGCGCTTGTTTCGGACGCCATTGGCTAGTTCCCTCTCCTCTTCGAAACTGACGCCGTCATCCGTTGATCAGCAGATACCGCTTCACCGTTCCCTTCTTCACATCGAGGTCGACGATCGCTGCCTGAAGGATGCCGTCTTCGTAGGAGCTGCCCGGATTGACCGCCAGCGTGGAGCCGATCTTGACCGCGCCTTTGCCCTCGTGGATGTGGCCATGGAGGGACAGCGGGGGTCCATACGCCAAAATGGACTCGCGGACCGCGCGTGATCCGACCGGGATCAGGGCCTGGCCACCGGCAACGTAGTTCATGTCTGGATCGAGTTTCGGTGCGTTGTCAAGGTTGGAGCCGTAGGGCGGAGCGTGGAAGTTGAAGATCGCGCGGTGCGGATCGGCGATCTGGCCGACCAATCCGTCGATCCGCTTGCGCAACTCCGGCTCGGGCAGCTCACGGAAGGTGTTCCACGGCGTGGGGTTCGCCCAACCGGTCGAGACGAGCGAGAAGCCTTCCAGCTCGATGGCGTTCGCTTCGCCCAGTTCCGGGATCGTGGCCCGATCGATGATCGGGTCGATCTCGAACATGTCGTCGTTTGCCGGCGAGACGATGCAGCGGATGCCGGATCCAGCCAGTCGTTCGTCGGCGAGCGCCATCCATCGTTCGACCGAGGCAAGCATCTCCGCCTTGAACCGGGCGTCGACGAGCGACTGATCCGCCGCCCATGCGGCCAGCTCGTCGCGGGTCACGCGGACCGGGTAGTAGCCGCGGCCGCTGATGCGTTTTTCCATCGCCTGGACCTCGGTCTCATCGGCGAGACGTTGGAACTGTTCCTGGAGGGTCACCTCCCAGCCTCCGTCCGTCTGGACGATGGGCACCATGGCCTTCCCGGTCATGTCCCCACCCATGATCAGGACGTCCGCCTTATGGAACTTCCCGGCATTGAGGAACTTGCGCCAGCACACGTCCGATCCGTGGATGTCCGTTGCGAAGAAGATCCTCATCCGGTGACTCCTGCGCTATGTCGAGGTCGGCTCATCGGCGTCAGTGCCCCATCTCCTCGGGATCCTGATACCAGGTCTGGCGTTCGCCCACCTTTGAGCGCAATCGCCATTTGGTCGATTTCGGGGCCGCGATGACGGCCTCACGGAGCGCCGCGATCTGGGTGCCCGGGTCGAACAGGATCTCCCGGCCGTTGTCCAGGTCGAGATCGTCCGGGGTCAGTTCCGTCGCCAGGTACTTGTCCAGCGTGTCCAGGTTGCCGGTCACGGTCCGCCACCAACCCCAGTCGTTGGACGTGAACGACAGTACGCGAGGGACGTTGATCGTCCCGAGGCCATGTCGTGAATCCGGGGCGCCGTCATCGTTCCCCAACGGATGCTCGGCCAGCAGGACGAGCGCGTCGAGCACGTCCTTCCGATTGATCTTGACGACCTGAAGCTTGGAAAGCAGGAGCTCGGCCAGGGGGAGCGTCGGGCTCGACGCGGCCAAGCGGTCCTTGAATTCGAAACGATGGCACATCTCGAGGCTGTCGACGAGGACATCCACCGGGCGGCTGCGCGGCACGTCGACGAAGTAGGCCTGCTTGCCACCGAACAGTGCGTTGTGGCGCTTGTCCGCGGTGTACCCCTCGCTTTCGAGGAGCTCGTAGAACACCCCGCGATCCCTGGAGCGCGTGGCGAAGTCGAGGTCCACCTCGACGCGACGGCTTCGAGCCGGCCAATCCGGGGCGTGCGCCCGGATGGCCATGCCGCCCATCAGTCTCACGAGCAGGCCGCGGCGATCGGCGGCGTCGACGATGCGGAGGGCCTCGGCGAGCGGATCCGCCAGGGTTCGCTGTCGCCCTTGTTCGTCCCCACCATCGGCCATCGACAGGACCCTCCGTCCAGCGAGCTGACGCCGATCGGTCCCGGCGCGGTTCGGGGGAGTATACGCAGCCCACATCGCTGACGAAGCCGGGTTCCCTCACCAGGCGCGGTGGCGTATCGTTGCGCCTGCGCGCTGGGTCGAGGAGGGACCCGCGGCCCTCGCACGAGCGAGGATCGACGAATCGCAGATAGTGGAGGATCGACTTTTGTCGACACATGGTTCCGTGACCCGCCTGGCGGGTCTCCTGGTGGTGGGGACGTTCGTCTTCGCCGCCTGCTCAGGCAGCGGGAGCTCGGCCGCCCCATCCGTGGCGCCATCCGCGGCCGCGTCCGCGGCCCCATCCGAGGCCGTCGCATCGGCGGATCCGATGGAGGCCCTCATCGCCGCGGCCAAGGCCGAAGGCGGCCTGACGACCATCGCGCTACCGCGCAATTGGTGCAACTACGGTGAGCTGATCGACGGCTTCACCACCAAGTACGGGATCCCGATCAACGGGCTGAACCCGGACGGCGGCTCCGGCGACGAGATCGAGGCCATCAAGGCGAACAAGGACAATCCCGGACCGGCCGCGCCGGACGTCATCGACGTCGGCCTGAGCTTCGGCCCCAAGGCCGTCGCTGAAGGGCTGCTCGCACCGTACAAGGTTTCCACGTGGGACTCCATCCCGGACTCCGCGAAGGCCGCTGACGGCAGCTGGTACGGCGACTACTACGGCGTCCTGGCCTTCGAGGTCAACACGGCCGTCGTCAAGAACGTCCCGAAGGACTGGGGCGATCTGCTCAAGCCCGAGTACAGGGGCCAGGTCGCCCTCGCCGGCGATCCGACCGTGTCCAACCAGGCGATCTCCGGCGTGTGGGCCTCCGGGTTCCCCGCTGGTGGAAGCCTTGATTCGGCCCAGCAGGGGCTGGACTTCTTCAAGCAGCTGAACGACGTCGGCAACTTCGTGCCGGTCATCGCGAAGACAGCGACCGTCGCCTCCGGTGAGGCCCCGATTCGCATCACGTGGACCTACAACGCCCTCGCTGACAAGGACTCGCTCGCCGGCAACCCGCCGATCGAGGTCGTCGTCCCGGCTGCCGGCCGCTTCGGCGGCATGTATGTCCAGGCGATCAGCGCCTATGCCCCGCATCCCAACGCCGCGAAGCTCTGGATGGAGTACCTGTACTCCGACGAGGGCCAGAACGCGTGGCTGCGCGGCTACTGCAACCCGATCCGCTACGAGGACATGGTCGCCAAGGGCACCGTCGACAAGGCGGCCCAGGCCAAGCTCCCCGATACCGCGGGCACCGAGCTTCCGACGCTGCTTCAGATCGAAGCCGCCACGAAGATCATTACTGAAGGCTGGCCCACCACCGTGGGTGTCACCGTCAAGTAGTACCGTCGACCACGTCGACGACTGAACGCGGGTAGAGCGGTGTCAGGCACCGCGCTGCCACTCGTCGCCCGGGGCGCGCCAACAGCGCACTCCGGGCGACGTCGTCTCAACCTGTCCTGGTTGGGCCTTGTGCCCTTCTTCGTGTTCAGCCTGCTGTTCCTGATCATCCCGACCAGCTACCTCGTGGTCGGCAGCTTCAAGGACCAGGCCGGCAACCTCACCCTGCAGAACTACGCGGACTTGACGCAGCCGTTGCCGCTCAACTCGTACCTCAACAGCATCGAGATCAGTCTGGTGACGGCCATCCTCGGCGGCCTGTTCGGATTCCTGATGGCGTACGCCGTCATCCGCGGCGGCCTGCCCGGACCGTTCCGTAGCGGCCTGATGACCTTCTCCGGCGTCGCCTCGAACTTCGCCGGCGTCCCGCTCGCCCTCGCCTTCATCTTCACGCTCGGCCGGGTGGGCTTCCTCACGGTGTTCCTGAAGGACATCCTGGGGATCGATGTCTACGGGAATGGCTTCTCGCTCTACTCGAAGCTCGGGGTGGAGATCGTCTACCTGTACTTCCAGTTCCCGTTGATGGTGCTGATCATGGCGCCGGCGATCGACGGGCTTCGCCAGGACTGGCGCGAGGCGTCGGAGAACATGGGCGCGAGCACATTCCAGTTCTGGCGCTACGTGGCCCTGCCGATCCTGACCCCGGCCATCCTGGGCACGATGATCCTGCTCTTCGGTAACTCCTTTGGCGCGCAGGCCACGGCCTACCAGTTGACGGGCGGTCAGATCAACCTGGTGACCTTGCTGATCAGCCGCCAGATGACGGGCGACGTCCTCCACAACACGGGCCTCGGCTTCGCCTTGGCGATGGGCATGGTCGCGATCATGGGAGTCACGATCCTGGTGTACCTGTGGCTCCAGCGGCGCGCGGAGCGCTGGTACCGATGAGGATCAGCCGGCTGCTGTGGTGGCTCGTCTTCCTCGCCGGCGTGCTCTATTTCGCCCTGCCGCTGATCGGCACCTTCGAGTTCTCACTGGGCCATCCGACCGGCGCGGCGCAGGTGCCACCCAGCTTCCAGTACTACGAGAACGTGCTGGGCAGCGCACAGTTCTGGGGCAGCCTCGGCTATTCCTTCGGGGCCGGGCTGCTCACCATCGTGGTCAGCGTGGCCATCATCGTGCCGACGGCCTTCTGGGTCCGACTGAAGGTGCCCAAGGCTCGCCCGTTCGTGGAGTTCATCACGCTCCTGCCGTTCGTCATCCCGCCGATCGTGCTCGTCTTCGGCCTGCTGCGGACCTACAACAAGCCGCCGCTGCCACTGACGAACTCGAACACCGGCAGCGACATCCTGCTGGTCGCGGCGTACGTCATCCTGTCGTTCCCGTACATGTACCGCGCGGTGGACGTTGGCCTGCGGTCCATCGACGTCCAGAGCCTCGCCGAGGCGTCGCAGAGTCTCGGGGCCGGGTGGGTGCGGACATTCTGGCAGGTCATCCTGCCGAACCTGCGCGTGGCGCTCCTGAGTGGTGCCTTCCTCACACTGGCTATCGTCGTGGGCGAATTCACCATCGCCAGCTTCCTCGCCCGGCCAGCCTTTGGCCCGTATCTGAGTCTCCTCGGCGGCAACAAGGCGTACGAACCCGCGGCCGTCTCGCTCATCAGCTTCGGGTTGACCTGGATCGCAATGATGCTCATCGCCATGGTCGGCCGCGGTGGTCGCATGCGCGTCGCCGTCACCGGCGCTCGCTAGGAGGACGGACGGACCCATGGGCTTCCTGGAACTGACCGGCGTGCAGAAGCACTTCGCGGGCGGCGTCGTCGCCGTCGAGGACTTCAACCTGGACGCCGCACGCGGTGAGTTCGTCTCGTTCCTTGGCCCGTCCGGCTGCGGCAAGACCACGACCCTCCGGATGATCGCCGGGTTCGAGAAGCCGACCACCGGATCGATCGTCGTCGATGGCGTCGACATCACCGATCGCGCCCCGAACCAGCGCAACGTCGGGATGGTGTTCCAGTCCTACGCCCTCTTCCCGAACATGACGGTCGCCGACAACATCGCGTTCGGCCTCAAGGTCCGCAAGAAGCCCAAAGCCGAGATCTCTCGTCGGGTCGAGGAGTTGATCGCCCTGATGCACCTGGAGGGTCGCGCCGGCCGGTTCCCGTACCAGATGTCGGGTGGGCAGCAGCAGCGCGTGGCACTCGCCCGAGCCCTCGCCATCGAGCCGCAGGTGCTGCTCCTGGACGAGCCCCTGTCCGCTCTGGACGCCAAGATCCGCATCGTCCTGCGCAAGGAGATCCGGTCGATCCAGCGCCAGCTCGGCATCACGACCGTGTATGTCACCCACGATCAGGAAGAGGCGCTGTCTCTGTCGGATCGGGTCGTCGTGATGAGCGATGGGCGGGTCGAGCAGATCGGCACGCCGTCCGAGATCTACAACTTCCCGGCGACG
Organism: Candidatus Limnocylindrales bacterium; assembly: GCA_046593725.1. Taxonomy (GTDB): domain Bacteria; phylum Chloroflexota; class Limnocylindria; order Limnocylindrales; family CSP1-4; genus SPCO01. Next base: position 535 of record JBKJQY010000137.1, on the reverse strand, counting down.
GCCTTCGTGGCGTCGTTCGTTGGCACGCTCAACCTCGTGGAGGCGGGCGTGGTGGATGCGGGTGCAGGTCGGGTGTCCATGGGCGGGCAGGAAGTGAGCACCGGCAAGGCCATCGTGGACGCGCGGTCGGGCGATCGGATCACGCTGGCACTGCGACCGGAGGGGATCAGCCTGGGATCGGGCCCGGATGGGTCGAACCACCTCACCGGCACGCTCGACAACGTCAGCTTCCTGGGGTCCATCGTTCGGCTGGGCGTCGGCCTGGCCGGCTTCGAAGGTGCGACGACCCGCGAGATCTCCCTCGACACATTCAACGAGCCACACCTGGCCCTGCCGCCGATCGGCGGGACGGTCATGGTGTCGTTTCCGCCAGAGGCCTGCTTCGTGCTCGCCGGGTCGGTCGGCGCCGCCGTCCCCGTGGCCGAGGCGGTCGGCGCGGAGGTTTGACCGACCCGCTCGACGGGATCGATCTCGTCGTCTTCGACAAGGACGGCACGCTCATCAGCTTCGGCACCATGTGGAGCGACTGGGCCCG
>JBKJQY010000140.1:0-12262 GCA_046593725.1 Candidatus Limnocylindrales bacterium | reverse complement strand
TCCGTGGACGACGAGGCCACCCAGGGCGCCCCCCACGGCCCCTGCCGTCTCGAATCGAAGCGGGAAGACCCCGATCAGGTAATCGCGAGCCGCGCTGACCTCAGCCGGTGTCGCGGGTTCGTCGCGCATCCGCGACAGCTCGCCCAGCATCTCGACGAGGGCCGGGACCGTCACGTCCGTGTTCACCGCAGCCCGGGCCGCGAACGGGCCCGCACCGCGGCGCAGGTCGAAGCCCGCGCCCGCGCCGTAGGTGTAGCCCTTTTCCTCGCGCAACCGCATGTTGAGGCGGGAATTGAACAGGCCGCCCAGGATCGCGCTCATCACCGAGACCGCGTGGAAGTCCGGGATCAGACGCGGCAGGCCGGCGTGGCCCACCCGGATCTCGGTCTGCACGGCGCCCGGGCGGTGCACGATGCGGATCAGCCGTCCGCCAACCCGCCCGGTATCGTCGACCGCACGGACCGGTGCCGCGCCTGCGGACACGGTCCAGCCGCCGAACAGTTCGGTCACGACCACCGGCACGTCCAGCGTCGCGACATCGCCGGCCACGATCAGCGCTGCCCTGGATGGATCAAGGCCTCGCTCATAGGCGACACGAAGATCGGACGGTCCGAGTCGCTCCACCGTCTCGCGTGTCCCGCCGGCAGGGCGGTGATACGGCGAGCTTGGCGAGTAGATCGTGTCGACGAATGCCTCTTCAGCGCGCCGACGCGGATCCGCCTTCGCCTGCAACAGGTCGTTGAGACGCTCCTCGCGCAGACGCTCGACCTCACTGGCCGGGAACGTCGGCCGAAGGACGAGCTCCGCCAGGAGGGCCAGGGCGGCCGGCAGCCGGGCCGCCGGGACATCCACGCCGGCCGAGAAGGCGTCCCACCCAGCCTCGGCGTGGAGCGAAGCGCCGAGGCGTTCGGCCGCCTCCACGAGCCCCATGGCGTCGTAGTGCTCCGTGCCTTCGGACAGGGCCCGCGCCGCGAGCACCGTGGCGCCGCCAAGTTCCGGTGGCTCGTCCGCGACGCCGTTGGCCATGATCAGCGATGCCGAGATGAGGGGCCGGCCCGGCAGATCCGCGATCAGCAGCGTCAACCCGTTGGCGAGCCGATGGGTGGCGACGGCCGGGAAGGCATATGGCCGGGGCGTGCCGGCGACCGGTCGCTCGGCAACGACGCCCCCATCGCGCTCGATCTCGTCGATGGCGCTCATGCCGCCGTCTCGTGGGCCGCGCCCGTTCCTTCGGCTGCAGCGGCCTCGGGCAGATACGTCAGGACGAGCCGGTTGTCCGGTCGGAAGACCGTCGCCGCCACGGATCGGATGTCCTCCGGCGTGACCGCGAGGTAGCGGCCGAGCATCCTGTTGATGAGGCCAGGGTCGTCGAACAGCGTGGCGTACATGGACAGGCGATCCGCTCGCTCCTCCACGCGCTGGAGCGCTCCGAGTTCATCCGCCTCGACCAGGGCACGGGCGCGAACCAGCTCGTCGTCCGTGATGTGCTCCCTCGTGAGTCGGTCAAGTTCCTCGTGGAACGCCGCCTCCACGCGGGCGACGTCCACGCCCGGCCGAACGGTCGCCCAGCCGGCGCAGATGGACGCGCCACCCACGAATCCGAGCGTGAACAGGGCCACGTCCTGGGCGATGCGCTCGTCGCGGACCAGACGCCGATCGAGCCGGCTGCCCTTCCCGCCGGCGAGGATCTGGCCGGCCACGTCCAGCGCGTCCAGCCGCGGATCCCCGAACGCCGGCGCCCGGAACGCGATGAACACTCGCGGCAACGGGACCTTGTCGTAGACCGTCTCGCGGATCTCGCCACCCAGAGTCAGCGGCAGCGACCGGTCGCCCAGGGTCGGGATGGACGGATTGGCCGGGATACCGCCGAAGTAGCGTTCGACAGACGCACGCACCGCCTCGGTATCCACGTCGCCCACGACCGAGAGGACCGCGTTGTTCGGGGCGTAATACGTCCGGAAGAACGTGCTCACGTCCTCGATGGAGGCGGCATCGAGATCCGCCATCGACCCGATCGTCGAGTGATGGTAGGGGTGGTCCTCGGGGAACAGGTGCGCCTGCAGCTTCTCCTGCCACGACCCGTACGGCCGATTGTCGTACGACCAGCGCTTCTCGTTCTTGACGACTTCGCGTTGGTTGTCGAGGTTTTCCTGCGACAGCGCGTCGAGCAGCGTGGCCATCCGATCCGCTTCCAACCACAGACCCAGGTCCACCTGATGGGCCGGCAACGTCTCGAAGTAGTTGGTGCGATCCAGCCAGGTCGTGCCGTTCATCGTGCCGCCGGCCGCCTGCACGAGGGCGATGTGCTCCGCCTTCGCGACATGGCGCGAGCCCTGGAACATGACGTGCTCGAAGAGGTGCGCGAAGCCTGTCTTGCCCGGCTGTTCATGCCGCGATCCGACGTCGTACCAGACGTTCACGGCCACGACGGGGGCCAGGTGGTCCTCCGCGATGATCAGGCGAAGGCCATTGGGCAATCGCTCGTCGCTGAACTCGATGGTCGGTACGGACGTGGGCACGCGGCAACTCCAGGTTGCGGGGACCGACCGAAGCCGGCGAGGATGAGATACCCACGATCGTAGCGCCTTCGACGGTTCCCGGGGGTCGACAGCGGCATCGCGCCCGGACCTGCCACGCGTGTGCGAACCGCGGCGGCCGGAGCCCGGCGGCCCGCTTCGGAGCGCTCCCTTGCGGTCCTGTGAGGACCGAAATCGGCACACATTCCTCGTGGACGTTGACGATCTGGGCATCGGCTGTCGGACCCGGCCGGTGGCCACGCACGTTCGTCCCCATCGTGGTCCCCCCAGGACCGGAGCGGTCGCGACGCCCTCGGTGCAGGACGACGGCTACCGCCCCGCGATGGACCCCCCTTGGGCCCCTGGACCCCCGGGCCCCGGATCCTGGGCCCCGACGGCCACGACGCCGGGTACCCACTCGTCCAGCGACCGCACGTCCGCGAGCCGCTCGGCGATGGCGGGATCGAGCGCCTCAGCGGCAGCTACGGCCGTCTCCATCGCCGTGAGGCACAGGATGCCCTCCGACGTGGCCGCCAACCGGATCTCCGCCGCATCCCGTACGGCGCCGGAGCGTGGCGTCGGGGTGTTGACCACGAGTCGAACCTCGGCCGAGGCGATCAGGTCCAGGATCGACACCTCGCCGATCGAGTCGTCCGCGGCCTCGCCCAGCTTGGCAACGGGCCGCGCATCGAAGCCGGCCGCCGCGAGCGCCATGCGCGTTCCTGGCGTCGCCGCCAGTCGATACCCGGCGGTCGTCAGCGCGGACGCCAGTCGAGTCAGCGACCCCTTGTCGCGATCGGCGATGGACAGCAACGCCAGCTCACCGCCGACCCCGGGTCGTGGTGGGATCAGGGCCGCCCCGATCAACGCCTTTGCCAGCGCCACGCGCGGGTCGACGTGGATGCCGATGACCTCGCCGGTCGACTGCATCCCGGGTCCCACGGACGGATCCACGCCTCGCAGCTTGGCCGTCGAGAACGCCGGTGCCTTGACCGCGACGAACGGGGGTGGCGGCAGCAGTCCCCCACCCCAACCGAGCTCCGGGAGCGTCGCGCCCAGGGAGATACGGACCGCCAGCTCCACCATCGGGACACCGGTCACCTTGGACAGGAACGGGACCGTGCGGCTGGCACGCGGATTGACCTCGATGAGGTAGACGCCGTCGTCACGCACGATGAACTGGGCGTTCACGAGGCCCTTCGCGCCCAGCGCGAGCACGATCCGCTCCATCGTCGCCACGATGAGCGCCTGGTCGCCTTCAGACACGGTCTGTGGCGGGAACATCCCGACCGAGTCGCCGCTATGGACCCCGGCAAGCTCCACATGCTCCAGCAGGCCTGGGATCAGGACGAGCGTCCCGTCCGAGATGGCGTCCACGTCCACCTCGATGCCCTCCAGGTATCGATCGATGCGGACGGGACGGTCCGGATCCACGTCCGTGGCGGTCGCCAGTTGCCGCGCGAGATCTGACGGCGAATAGCAGAAATCGATGGCCAGGCCGCCGATGACGAACGAGGGCCGGACGATGACCGGGTAGCCGATCCGCTCAGCGAGCGTCAATGCCTCGTCCACGCTGTGGGCCATGCCACCTTCCGGCTGCGGGATCCCCAGGCGATCCAGGAGGGCGGAGAACCGGGACCGCTCCTCGGCCTGATCGATCGCTTCGAGGTCGCTGCCAAGGAGCGGCACGCCGGCCTCAGCCAGTGGGGCTGCCAGATTGAGCGGCGTCTGGCCGCCGTACGCGACGACCGCCGGCAGCAGGTCCGACGGGTCCGGGCTCTCCGCGTCGATGACGTTGCGGACGCTCTCCGGGTCAAGCGGCTCGAAATAGAGCCGCGATGACGCATCGAAGTCGGTCGAGACCGTCTCCGGGTTCGAGTTGATCATGACCGCGCGCCAGCCCGCTCGGCGGAGTGTGTCGGCCGCCTGCACGGCGCAATAGTCGAACTCGATCCCCTGCCCGATCCGGACGGGGCCCGAGCCGATGACGAGCGCTGCCTGGCGCTCGACGGGCGGCGCCTCAGGAGCGGACCCGGCCGCGGCGTAGGTCGAGTAGAAGTACGGGGTCTCGGCCGCGAACTCCGCAGCGCAGGTATCGACCATCGCAAAGCCGGGCCGCAACCCCAATGTCAGCCGAGCTGTGCGCAATGCCTCGGACGTCGTGCCGGCCAGTCCGGCCAGCTCGCGATCGCCGAAGCCCGCTCGCTTGACGGTCGCCAGCAGGGTGGCGGCCTCGTCGTCCGTCGGGTCCGCCAGACGCCGGCCCATCGCGGTCGTCTCCGCCTCGAGTGCCACGTTGCGGCCCATCTCGGCGAGGAACCACGCAGAGATCCCGGTCGCCTCGCACACGATGGCCTCCGGCACGCCCCGTCGAAGCAGCCCCAGAATTCGCCACAGTCGACTGTCGCTCGGGGCGAGGAACTGCTTGAGGACGATCGGCGCGGCGGCTCGCTGGGCGTGGCGCGTGGACTCGCAGGCCTCACCGCGCTCGTCGACCCAGCGGATGGACCCGTCGTCATCGCGCTCTTCCTTGCTGCCGTAGACCGCCGCGAGATAGTCGAACGCCGGTGTCCAGGCGGCGTCCTCGGCCAGCGGTCCGACGCCGGCCTGCTCAAGGCCACGGAGCGCCTTGTTCAGTGCGGACCCGAACGTGCGGTCGATCGCCATGACCTCGCCGGTCGCCTTCATCTGGCTGCCGAGACTGCGGTCGGCGCCCGGGAACTTGTCGAACGGGAAGCGCGGCAGCTTCACGACCACGTAGTCGAGCGCCGGTTCGAAGGCGGCCACCGTCGTGCCAGTCACGACGTTGGGGATCTCGGCCAGGCGCCGCCCGACCGCGATCTGCGCCGCGACACGGGCGATCGGGTACCCGGTCGCCTTCGATGCCAGCGCGGACGAGCGCGAGACTCGCGGGTTCACCTCGATCACCGCGTACTCCGTCGAGTCCGGCGACAGAGCGAACTGGACATTGCAGCCGCCCTCGACGCCGAGCGCCCGGATGATCGCGAGAGCGGCGCTGCGCAGGCGCTGGTGAACGGCATCGGTGAGCGTCTGGACCGGCGCAACGACGATCGAGTCGCCAGTGTGGACGCCGAGGGGGTCCACGTTCTCCATCGAGCAGACCGCGATGCAGGTGTCGTCCGCATCGCGCATGACCTCGTACTCGACCTCCTGCCAACCGACCAGGCAGCGCTCCACCATGACCTGCTTGATGGGACTCGCCCGCAGTCCGGCCCGGATGCGCTCGCGGTAGGCGGGCTCACTCTCGACGATGCCGCCGCCGGTCCCGCCAAGGGTGAACGCCGGCCGGATGATCGCCGGCAGCCCGATGACCGCGAGCGCCTCGTCCGCCGAGGCGTGGCGCTCCGCATCGGTGTCCCCCTCCACGATGAAGCTGGGCGCGTACGGCTGCCCGATCCGGTCCAGCAGGTCGCGGAAGGCCTCGCGGTCTTCGGCCATCCGGATCGCTTCCAGGGGCGTGCCGAGCAGTCGGATCGCGTGCCGCTCGAAGACGCCCGCCTCCGACAGGGCCATCGCCAGGTTGAGCGCCGTCTGGCCGCCCAGCCCGGCGAGCAGGCCCTCCGGACGCTCGCGGGCGATGACCGCCTCCACGGCCTCGACGGTCAGCGGCTCGAGGTAGATGACGTCCGCGACCGACGGGTCCGTCATGATCGTGGCCGGGTTGCTGTTGATGAGGATGGTGCGGACACCCTCGGCACGCAGCGCACGACAGGCCTGCGTACCCGCGTAGTCGAACTCGGCCGCCTGCCCGATCACGACCGGCCCGGACCCCAGGATCAGGACGGACGCCGGCTTCGGACCGGGTGGCGTCACCGACGACCTCCGGCATGCAACGTTGCGGCGGCCACGAACCGGTCGAAGACGGCCAGCGCATCCAGCGGGCCCGGGGCGCCTTCCGGGTGATATTGCACGGTCTCGATAGGCCGCTCACGGTGACGCAGACCCTCCACGGACCCGTCGTTCAGGTTGACCTGGCTGACCCGGAACCCACTGCGCGGCGGCAGGGTCTGGCCCACCACCTGGACCTCGTGATTCTGGGCAGTGACCTGGACGAGCCCCAGATCCAGGTCCTGGACCGGGTGGTTCGCGCCGTGATGCCCGAAGCGGAGCCGGCGTGTCTCCGCACCCGCGGCGCGACCCACGATCTGGTGACCCAGGCAGATCCCCAGTAACGGCCGTCCATCGGCGATGACCGCGCGCGCCAGGGCCACCTGCGCCTCCAGACGAGCCGGGTCGCCGGGGCCAGGCGACAGGATCACGCCATCGACATCGCTCGAGAGCACATCCGATGTCGAGACCGTGTGCGGGAAGACCCGGACCCGCGCGCCGCGATGGCGCATCGCCCGGACGATGTTGGTCTTGAGGCCCAGGTCCACGATGCCGATCCGGGGACCCGTGTCCGTCGCCTGCCCGAACTCGGTTATGGCCGGCGGCGAGACCTGGCGGACGAAGTCCTGATCCTCCCAGCGCGTGACCGCCCGGGCCGCGGCGACGGCCCCTCGCTCATCCACGTCGCCCGGTGCCGTGACGATCCCCCGGAGGCTGCCGCTTGCGCGCAAGTGTCGGGCGAGGGCCCGAGTATCGACGCCCGCGATCGCCGGGATCGAGGCGTCTCGCAGCAACGCTGCCAGCTGGCGCGCATCGTCGAGCACCGCGGCTGTGGCATTGGCCACGACCAGCGCTCGCAGCCAGGGTCGGACGGATTGGTCGTCGTCCACGAGGCGCCCGTAGTTCCCGATCAGCGGGTAGGTCATTACCACGACCTGACCGGCATAGGACGGGTCCGTACAGACCTCCTGGTAGCCGGTCTGGCTCGTATTGACCACGAGATCGCCTCCGGCCGCCGCCGGAGCCCCGAAGGCCACGCCCGGGAACACCGCCCCGTCCTCCAACGCCAGCAACGCGGGCCCGAGGTCCCCGATCCGCGGGTCCACGACGGCCGACGCGTGCGGCTGCGGTGGGACGATCACGCGACGGCGGACACAACGAACCCACCAGCCGCGAGGGCGTGGTGGGCGAGGAGATGCGCTGACATGAAGCCTCCTTCGCCGGCCTCACGGGACCGGTACGCCAGCCTCACAGGACCGGCCATGAAAGGACGAGGTCAGGGTAGCACGAGGGCCGGGCGCCCGGGCCGTAACACAGACTCCTCGGCCACGTCTCAAGCGGTGAACCGCCATCGGACAGGCGCCCACTCGACGCTCGATGACGAAGATGACCGAGGCGTACGATGACTCTGGGAGCCCGACCATGACAGACCTGACCCGGGCTGACCGGATGGCCGCCCTGATCCGTCGACCCGCGTTCATCGCCACCGCGACCGTGACGGTCCTGGCACTCGTCCTCGGAGGCCTAGCCTGGAACGTCGGCCGGCATGACGCCTCCGCCGACGCGACCCATTCGCCACGACCGGGCGACTCGACATCGCCGACCGGTCGCCCGTCCGACGATCCCTGGGCCAGCCTCGAACCGACCACCTCCTTCGATCCGTCGACCGACCCGAACGGCGTCACGGCAAACCTCAGCGCATCCGTCGCGCACGGGCCCGTGGTCCCGCTGGATGCCTCCTTCCAGCTGACGAGCGTCGATGCGACCCCCGCGTCCGTGCTGGCTTCGCGGATGACCGTCGATCCGGCACTCGCGTTTTCGATCGTGCCCGACGGCGCAGACCGGGCTGCCACGCTCACCCCCACCGAACGGCTGGTGCCCGGCGCCGTCTATCGATTCCAGTTGCACGGAACGAGTGGCGAGCTGCTCGATTCGTGGGCCTTCCAGGCGAGCCAGCCGCTGCGGATCGTCGGGACCATGCCGGAGGCGGATTCCAGTGACGTCCCCACGGACACAGGCATCGAGCTCCTGTTCGACCAGGATGGGACACTCGACGCCGCCTCGCACGTCGCCATCGAACCAGCGACCAAGGGACGATTCGAGCAGCACGGCCGGACGCTCGTCTTCGTCCCCGACGCGCCACTCACCGCGGCGACGATCTACAGCGTGGTCGTGAGCCCGGGCGCCACGATCGAGGGCATCGGGGAAGCGTCGACCGCGACGACGCGGTTCAAGTTCGAAACAGCGGCCAAGGGCACGCCGACGAGTAGCGACGCGTTCGAGTTCCAGGATGTCCTGATGGAATCGGCGACGGCCGACCGACCCATCCTGGGTCTGTGGTGGTACGGCGACTCGGACCACCCGCCGAAGACCACGAAGATCGAGGTCTTCGGCCTCGCGGATCTCCCGGCGGCGGTCGACGCCTTCCAGTCGTTGCGGACGCGGCCCACCTGGGCTCGCTGGTCGAACGACGGACTCGTGGACACGACGAAGCTGCACCGGGTGACATCGGCCAAGCTGCGTCTCGAGCCGAACAACGGCAACTACTTCGTCCGCCTGCCGAACCGGCTGTCCGCCGGGTGGTACCTCGTGCAGGACTCTGACGGCACCAAGCCGGTCCAGACCGTCCTGCAGGTGACGGACGTCGCCGGGTACCTCGCGATCTCGGAGACCCGGATGCTCGTCTGGGCCAACGATCTCGCCACCGGCGACCCGATCAGCGGAGCGTCGGCCACGACCGATGGCAGGGAGATCGGCACGACAGATGCCAAGGGTCTGCTCATCGGTGCCACGCCCCCGAGCCTGCTGCCACAGATCGATCAGCGCTGCTCGGATCCGTGCGACCCCGTCGTCATCGTCCGCACCGCAGATGGACGAGCGATCTTCCTCCCGACGACGCAGACGAACGACAAGTTCGAATCGTATGGCGGCGCCTACTACTACTCGGACACGAGTCCTTCCTATTGGAACGTCTTCCATACGGATCGGAACCGGTATCGGCCCGGCGACACCGTGAACCTGTGGGGCGTGGTCCGGGCTCGAGATGGCGGCGCGATCCCCGCCTCGGTCCGCGTGGACTTGACGGGACAGGCCAATGACGACAACGCGATCAGTCCTCCGGTCGCTAGCCTTACGCTGACTCCGGCACCCACTGGAGCGTTCACCGGCTCGTTCGCGCTCACCGGCGTTTCTGAGGGCTACTACACCCTATCGCTCGAGGTGGCTGGCAAGGCCGTCACGTCCACCCAGATCAGCGTAGGACCGATCGCCAAGCCCGCGTATCACCTGGAGATCACGACCGGTCGTCGCGTCTACATCGCCGGCGACCGGATCAAGGTGACGGTCGGGGCGTCATTCTTCGAGGGTACGCCGGTCCCCGGAGTCCCTGTGCGGATCAGCGCATCGCTCGCGACGGAGATCGAGCACGTCGCGAAGACCGACCAAGGCGGGACCGCCATCTATCGGACGACGGCTTCTATCGATCCAGACTATGAAGGACCCACGGACACCGCGTTCTGGGCCGCTCCGGCCCGCGCGGAGGAGGGCGAGATCGCGGGTACGAGCCGTGAGATCGTCATCTTCCCGAGCAGCCGGACGATCGACGCGACACCGGTGATCGCCGGAGGGCGCGTCCGGGTCAGTGGCGGGGTGCACCTGGTCGACGTCGATCGCCTCGAGGCGGCGATCGACGCGGGTTCCACGTCGTGGGAGCTGGATCCGCGTGGGTCACCCATCGGCGGCGCCACGGTGACGGTCCGGTTCTACGAGGAGATCCCGGTCCACACGAAGATCGGCACGGAGTACGACTTCATCGAGAAGAAGGTCGTCGCCGTCTACGAGGATACGATCGACTCGCGTGCCGCCGGCACGATCAAGGTCAAGACGACCTCGAACGGCACCTTCGCGGCATCGGTCAGGGCGACGGCGAAGGACCACGACTACCGCGTGGTCGTATCGGTAACCGATCCCGACGGACATGTCGCTCATCGGGGAATCTACGCCAGCCGCCATCCCTGGTCGCGTGAGTCGAGTGCCGATCCCTCCCTGCAGGCTACCGGCGCAGCGATCGGCAGCAGCGTCACCTACGGCGTGGGCGATCGCGTCGACGTCACGATGCACGATCCCGGCACGGCCCAGTCCAGTGGTGACGGCACCCGCTACCTCTTCTATCAGGCCCAGCGCGGCCTCCGCGAGGCCAAGGTCCAGTCGTCGCCTCGATTCGTCACGACATTCCGGAGGTGGGCCGTGCCGGATATGGAGATCTCCGCCGTCCGGTTCACGGGCGTCGGCTATGTCGGGACGGTCGGTTTCGGGGCCTCGTTCAGGACCTCCGACCGCAGGCTCCAGGTGGACCTGACGCCGGACGCGGCCCGATACATCCCAGGCGGCCGGGCGACCGTGGCCATCCGCACGCGAGACGCCTCCGGATCGCCGGTCGGCGCGACGGTCATCCTGCGTGCCGTGGACGAGAAGCTCTTCTCCATCGGGGCCGCGTCGCAGGACGATCCGCTCGCGGAGTTGTACCGCCCCGTCGGGTCGGGCCTCCTCGCCACCTACCAGAGCCACCGAACCCCGCGCGGCCAGACCGGCGAGGGCGGCGATACCGGCGGCGGTGGCGGCGATGAAGATCGGAGCGAGTTCCGCGACGCCCTGCTGTTCACGTCGGTGACCACGGGCGCGGATGGACGCGGATCGGCGTCATTCGCCCTGTCCGACGACCTGACGTCGTGGCGCGTCTCGGCATCGGCCATAACGGCCGCCCTCGACGCGGGCTACGGATCCGTCCTGATGCCGGTCGGCCTGCCCTTCTTCGTCGATGCGTCGATCGCGCCCGAGTACCTGCTCATCGACCGTCCATCGATCCCGGTGCGCGTCTACGGGTCTGCGGTCACGAGCGCCGACCCGGTCACGATCCGCGTCACGTCGCCGAACCTGCTGTTCGATAGCGGTCCGATCCGCACGACAGCGTTCACGACGAAGACCGTGCCGCTGCCACCGCTCCGACTCGGACGCCAGACGATCACCATCCGAGCGACCAGCGGCGCCGGGGCGTCGGCGCGAACGGACGCCGTCACAAGGACCTTCATGGTCGTGGACACACGCCTGAGCGCGCCACGGACCGCCTATGTTGAACTCCCGGCGACCGGGGGCTTCGACGGGGGCGACGACCGGACCACGGTCGTCATCTCCGATGCGAGTGCCGGCCGCTATCTACCGCTACTGACGGACCTCGCGTCCGGCGGTGGCGCACGCCTCGACCGCGCGCTGGCTGCGGCCATCGCACAGGACATCCTGGCCACGTCGTTCGCGGACGAGGAGGCCTCCCTCCCGGGAGGCACATTCGACGCGTCTCGCTACCAGACCAAGGATGGTGGTCTCGCCATCCTGCCGTACGCGAGCAGCGACCTGGAGCTCTCGGCGCTCGTGGCGATCGTCGCGCCGGACCGCGTCGACCGGAGCCTGCTAGGCAGCTACCTCCGTGGGATCCGAACCGCTGCAGGCGAGACGCGTGAGCGACAGCTGCTCGCCCTCGCCGGGCTGGCCGGCCTCGGCGAACCGGTCATGCTCGCGATCCAGGCCTCCGCGGCGGATCCGGCGTTGACGGATCATGAGCGCCTGATGCTCGGCCTTGGCGCCGCTGCCCTCGGTGATGCGGCCACTGCCAAGACCGTCTCGGCCACGCTGATCGCGGAGCGCGGCCAGCAGATCGGCGATCAGGCTCGTCTACGGGTCGGGACCACCGGCAGCGAGATCACCGAAGCGACGACCTTGATGGCGATCCTCACCGCATGGCTTGGGGACCCGCAGGCGTCCTCCTTCTGGGCCTATGTCGAAGCCAATCCGGCGGTCGATCGACTGGCCGTCCTCGAGGCGGCCGCCTACGTGTCGCGGATCCT
>JBKJQY010000067.1:0-4447 GCA_046593725.1 Candidatus Limnocylindrales bacterium | reverse complement strand
CCCCGCTACTCCCCGAGGATCACGCCGCCGCGCTTGAACGCGCGTGGCTTGTTCAGCCAGGCGGCGAGGCGCAGCCGCCAGAAGTCGCGGACGGCCCGCAGGATCACCGACGGCTTCGCGCCAGTCGCCGAGCCGGCGGTCCGCGGGTAATGCGGGATCCCCACCTCGGCCACGGTGCGCCCGGTCGCATGCAGCTTGATCATCAGCTCGGCCGAGAAGAACGCGCCACCCGACTCCACGCGGATGTCCCGGAGGGCCTCTCGGCGGAACAGCTTGGCAGCGCAATCCACGTCGGTCACCTTGAGCCCGAAGAAGATCCGGTTGGCGAGCCGATAGGCCCGCGCGTACAGCGTTCGCACCAGCGGGTCCGCGCGCTTGATCCGGAACCCGACGACCACATCGGGGGCGTCCGCCTCGGCCAGGCGTGCGGTCAGACGGCCGATGTCGGCCACCCTGAACTGGCGATCGCCGTCGGTGAACACGATCAGCTCGAAGCGCGACGCCGCGAACCCGGTGCGCAAGGCTGCGCCGTAGCCGTAGTTCGTAGGGTGGTGGACAGCGCGCACGACGCCAGGGTGACGGGCCGTCAACTCATCGGCGATCGCCTGCGTGCGGTCCTTCGAGCCGTCGTTGACGGCGATGATCTCGAACGTGTCCGCAAGGGCGGGCAGCGTGGCCAAGGCCTCCGCGACGAGGCTCTCGAGGTTGGCCTCCTCGTTGTGCGCCGGGAAGAAGTACGACAGGCGCGCAACGCGGGCCGGGGTGTGGGCGGCGTCCGTCACCCGCCGGCTCCGCGCCTGGCGATGACCCGGGTCAGGGTCCGGGCAGAGTTGCCGTCGACGAATTCCAGCTCGTAGCGCCGCGCGAGCGCCGCGATCTGCTGCGGGTCGTCGCGGATGACGTACACGGGTCGCTTCCCGAGGTTCTGGTCGATCACGTCGTAGATGTCCTCGTAGATGCCGTCATCCAGGATGGTCCGGTCGTCCATGATCGCGAGGTCCGGTCGTCGACCTTCCACTCGCTGTGCATACCATAGCGGCGTGGAGTAACTCCACCAGCTGACGATGAGGGCATCCTGAGGCATGACCGTCAGGGCATGGTCCACCCAGCGGACGGCGGTCCGGTCGTGGCTCTCATCGACGACCCGGAAACGCGCCGGCGCTGCGTACAGGGTCGGCACGAGCAGGACGAACGCAGCCCCGCCGGCGACGATCGAGGCGGTTCGCCGATACGTCCGGCCCGACGCCCCCTCGACCGCGTCGCCGGGTCCCGCCAGCAGGTTCGCCACCGCCACCGCGACCAGGGATGCCAGGATCGCCAGCCAGGTCCAGGCCACCAGCCACGGCACGAGATAGTAGCGACCGATGTCCGCGTTGACGTAGGACGCTGCGAAGAAGCACGTCGTGATCGCCGCGACCCCGGTCAGCAGGGCGTAGCGTGGTCGGCGCACGACGGTCGCCAGGAAGCCCAGCGGGATGAGCGGGGCGAGGGCCCCGAACTCGCGGGTCGCACGGGTGACGAGCGCAACGGCCTTGCCACCCAGGTCACCGAACGGGTCCACGACGCTGCGGCGGAACTGGTCCGCGAGGACCACGTACCAGAACCCATCCCACGTGTCAGGTCGGCCGTACACGAGTGGCGCCCGGAATAGCCCGGCTCGCAGCGGCAGCTCCAGGTAGACGACGACGAGTGTCACCGCCAGCACGGCGATGCAGCCGGCGATGAGGCCGGGGCGACGCCAGATCGTCGGTTCCACGGCCAGCACGAAGAGCCCGACGGCCGGCGCCAGCAGGAGGGTCAGCGAGTGGTTGCCGACGGCCAGGGCGTAGGCCGCGGTCGCGGCGATGAGCCAGCGGTCCGCGCGATCGCGCCGCTCCGGATCGTCCGAGTCGCGGGCACGGTCCTCCCAGCCCACGAGCAGCCACAGCAGGATCGCGACGAGCGTCAGGTGCAGTGCGTGGGTCTCGGCGTGGGTGCCGATCGCCCAGACCGCCGGCGTGAGGCCCATCGCCAGGCCGGCCACGATCCCAAGCGCCGTCGAGCGAGTGAGGGTCCGCGCGAGATCCACGGTGACGCCGGCGGCGACACCGAGGCAGATCGCCGCGAGCAGGTTCATCCGGAACGCGGCATCGCCCAGTGGCTGGAGGACGACCCCGGCCAGCCAGGCGAGGAGCACCCAGGTCGGGAAGCCGGTCGGGTGGGCCGTCCCCATGAGCGGCCCGACCGCCTGGTACTCGCCGGTATCCCAGAACGCGAGACCAGGAAGCAACGCCAGCCGCGCGGCGCCAAGGACGATGACCCCGACGATGAGCGGGGCGAACCGGGATAGCCGCGCCGTCACCATCCCAGGAGCCTCCCCCAGACCACGCCCCAGAAGCCCACGGCGATCGAGATGACGACCAGCGCCATCCCCACCGGCATGGCCCACGCATGACGCCCGGCCAGTCGTTCGAAGCCGACCGCCACGAGGATCAGGGCGAATGGGACGAAGTCGTTGCTGAAGCGGTAGCCGAACTGGACCCAGCCCTGGCTGAAGTGCATGAGGTTGACGACCGCGATCAACAGGATCGCGAAGGCCGCGCCCGTCACGAGCCGGCTCCGACCGTACGCTCGGAGGGCCGCGAACCCCAGAAGGAACGCGGGGCTCACGAAGAACAGGCTCATCCCGATGTCGGACGGGACAGCGAGCGGGCAATGGACATCGAACAGGCCGCGCTGTGCGCCCGGCTCCGTGCACACCGGCGCGTTCGTGAACCCGAGGGCGTCGGGAAGGTGCGACGGCAGGATGTCCGGTGGCGTGAACAGCATGATCGACAGATTCTGGGACACATAGCGCGGATCCTCGATGGACCACTCGGGGTGATACCCAAGCGTCGGGTAGCCGGCCGCCTCGATCCGATAGAGGTAGTCGTAGGCGGGATGGACGACGTGACCGGCAGAGGCGAGGTTATAGGCCACCAGCAGCACGAGTGGGACGGCCGCCCCCAGCGCGGCGGACCAGCCCCGCCGCCAGACGCTCCCGCCCGCTCCGACCAGGAGGAAGAACGGGGCTGCGAAGACGATGGTCAGTCGGGCCGTGCAGGCGAGCCCGAACAGCAGGCCCACGATGAACTGGCGCCGGTCGACGGCCAGTCGTCGCCTCTGCGCCCCGCTGGTTGCCGCCATCGAATCGCTCGCTTCTGCGGCGGGATCCGCGCGCAGCGCGAGGCCGCATGCCAGCATGAGCATCGCCAGCGCCGCGATATGCGCCTGGTACCAGGTCGTGGCGAGCTGGGACGAGTACCAGAACACCGTCCCGAAGGCGAAGAACAGCGTCGTGGCGAGCCGGATCGCGGGCCGGACGTCCAGGCGGCCGAGCATCCACCAGCAGATCCCGACGTCGATCGCCGCGAGCAGGGTGAACAGCAGGTGGTCGTCCGTCGCGAGTCCGAAGACGGCCACGAATGGCAGCAGGAGGATCGCCGGCAACGGCGGGAACGGCAGGAGTCCGCGCTGGATCCCATCCGTGGTGATGATCGGCAGGACGTCCTGGAAGTAGGCGTTGCCGATCGAGCCATCGACCGGGAAGACCGGGAAGCGGATGGCTGCCTGGCCCTCGAGGAACGCGGCGGCCTGCCAGACGAAGTGGTCGTAGTAGCGCTCCGTCCGGGTCGCGAGGTAGACCACGAGGGCGACCGCCACCAGGCCCACGCCGACGAGGATCGCCATCGGGCGGGCCGTCTGCGCGGGTGGCGCGGGTGGCGCGGGGGCTGGTGTGGGGTCCGCCGGGCGACCCTGTGCTACGCTCCGATCCACCTTCCACGCTCGTTCAGGAGCCGTTCCCGGTGACTGGCCCCCCCTCCGAAGGGATCGAGCGAGGCACAGGCGCGCCGTCGCGGCCGACCGGGACGCAGGGAGCCGTCGGCGCGGTCCTGTTGGTCCTCGCGCTCGGTCTCGTCCTTCGGCTCATCATCGCACGTTTCCTTCCAGGCTCCGGGTTCGGGGTCGACCTTGGCGCGTTCCGGTTCTGGGCGAACGACCTCGCCACGAACGGTCTCGCCGGGTTCTACGGGCGAGACTTCTTCCACGACTACACGCCCGGCTACCTGTACATCCTGTGGTTGGTGGGCATCGCCGGTCAGGCGCTGTTCGGCCCTCAGGGCCCGGGCGACCTGATCAAGGTGCCGGCGATCCTGGCTGACCTCGCCATCGGCTGGCTGGTCTGGTCGATGATCCTGGAGCTGGGCGGGCGCCGAAGTCTCGCCCTGGGGGCCGCGCTCGTCGCCGTCCTGAACCCCGTAACCTGGTTCGACAGTGTCGTCTGGGGTCAGGTCGACTCGGTCGGCGTCGTGTTCCTGCTGCTTGGCCTACGCGACATCTGGCGGGACCGCCCGGAGCGGGCTGCGGCGTTCACCGTCATCGCCGCCCTGATCAAGCCGCAGCTGGGGATCCTGATCCCGATCCTGGC
>JBKJQY010000005.1:0-25632 GCA_046593725.1 Candidatus Limnocylindrales bacterium | reverse complement strand
AGCGACGGCGCCAACGTCAGATCGAGCGACCGCTATTGAACCTGCCAGCGAGCTCGACGTCAATGCGGCCCGATTCCGCCGGCACCTACGGGCGAGCAACCTGTCGCTCAAGACCGAGACCACTTACCGTGAGGGGGTCGCCAACCTCGTGGCGTTCCGGCATGAGCAGGGAATGAACCGCGACTCCTCAGCGGTCGCGCCAAGGGGTTCAGCACACCGTCCACGTCCAGCAGGAGATATGGGCGAGTAGGCGACGCCACGAGCGCTCCGCGGGCGATGCTCGGGATCGTCGTTGGCACCGGGGTGCGTGCGGATCGTCTGCGCGCGGGCCGAATTCACCGTCGATACGTTCCCGACAGCCGATCTTCGATGGCAAGGTACCTGGCTTGCTGTATGACCCACGCTGAGTCGGGGTGCATCGTGACGCCTACCAGGTGCGCTCGCCGGGTCGAGAGTTCGATGAAGAACAGGACGTAGATGGTCTTCAGCCTGATCGTCTCGATCAGGTGAAGCTGGCCCGTGGCTGGCTGGGTCCCGGCGCAGCGCACCTGACGAAGCCGGCCATGTGGCAGAACCCCCTCAGCTTCCCGGCGCGATCCCCATGTCGCGTGCCAGGGCGTCGAGCCGCTGGCGAGCCAGGGCGGCTTGATCCGGGCGCCCAAGGCGTCCCAGGACCGTCACCGATTCCCGGAGCGCCATCGCCTCGCGCGGCTTCGTCCCGAGCTCGCGAGCGATGGCGATCGACGCCTGCAGATCCGCCAGGATCGATTCCCAGTCCGGCTCGGGCGTGCTCGCCCGCGAACGGGCCCGCTGGTACAGGATCATCGCCTCGAGGCCGATGTCCTGGTTGTGTCGGACGTTCTCGAGCGCCTTTCGCCAACCATCCTCGGCCGATCCGATATCGCCCATCGAGCACTGCGCCGAGCTGATGGAGGCGTCGGTGGCATCACCCCACATGTCGATCCGGTGCTGCCGTCCGAGCGCCCGGCTGGCCTGGAGCGCGATCACCGCGCGATCCGGTCGACCGAGCGCCAGCTCGGCCGTTCCCGTCAGGAAGTTGGCGAACACCGAGCAGGCGACGGCGCCGAGCGCGTCCGCGCGGATCGCGCCCTTGCGCGCCAGGTCGACTGCCGCCTCGAGATTCCCGCGCTCGGCTTCGATCGCACTCGCGCCCAGGTCCGCATCGACCATGGCCGTCGGATCCCCGCTGCGCTGGGCGAGTTCGTACGCGCGGCGTATCGAGGCGTCGGCCTCGTCGAATCGACCGAGTTTGCTGTACACCATCCCCAGCGTGTCGGCAGCCAGCGACGTCCCGATGAAGTCATGCCCCTCTGTGAGCGCGATCGCCTCCTCCAGCGCCTCGGCGCTCCGACGGGGATCGCTTGACATCAGCGAGGACCGTCCCAGGATCGTGAGCGCCATGCCCTGGGACTCGAGGTCGCCGACCGAGCGAGAAAGCGCGATGGCCCGATCCAGGGACTGCTTGAGTTCGGTCCCCTCAAGGTAGGCGTCGCCGAGCTGCCAGCGCATCGAGGCGATCGCGAGCTGCACCTGTCCGATCAACCGCTGATCGCCCAGGGCCTCCGCCTCGCCGGCGACCGCCTGGACGTACTCGATCAGCTCCGATGGCGTTCGAAAGATCCAACCGGAGCGAACTTTGCCAAGAGCGATCTCGATGCGCTGTCGGACCACTGCCGGGTCGTCCCCAACAGGTGCCAGCCCCCCCGCCCGATCGAAGAACGCGAACGCTTCCACGTTGGCGTAGCGGCGCAGCGCATGGCGGCCGGCGCGGAGGAGCCAGTCCAGGGCGCGTTCCCTTTCGTCGGCTTCCTGATAGTGCCACGCGAGCGTCGCGGCAAGCTCGTCAAGCCGGTCGGGATAGTGCGCCTCCAGCGTCTCCCCGACTACTAGGTGGAGGCGTCGACGCTCCTGCTTGAGGAGCGTCTCATAGGCGGCGTCCTGGACCAGCACGTGCCGGAACAGGTACTCCAGTTCGGGACGCGTCGCAGCAAGCCGGATCAGGCCGGACGATTCGAGGACGCTGAGCGGCTGCCGGTCGCCGGCAGCCGAGCCAGTCGTCATGGCGCACCTCGATCATCGAGGACGCTCTCAAGGACCCGGACCGAGAACTGCCGACCGATCACTGATGCGACCCGGAGCGTGCGCTTGGCGTCCTCGGGCAAGCGATCGATCCTTGCCAGGAGCAGGCCGTGGATCGTGTCCGGTATCTCCACACCCTCGATGTCGCGCGTCGCGATCCACGCATCGTCCTGCCGGATGATCGCGCCACGATCGATCAGCATGCGGATCACCTCCTCGACGAAGAACGGGTTGCCCTCCGCCCGGGCGAGGATGAAGTCCCGGGTCGACATCGGCAAGGATTCGATCGCCAGCAGGTTGGCCACAAGTTCCCTGCTGTCGTCCTCCGAAAGCGGTGCGAGCCGGATCTCGGTCATCGTCTCGCCGAACAGGTCACGCGCCTGTGTCACCAGGCGCCAGCCCGCTGCGTCCCGGTCCGGACGGCTGGCGAGCACGAGCAGGATCGGCATCTCGTTGACCAACGCGAGCAACTTGCCCAGCACTTCCACCGACGTCGGGTCCGCCCAGTGGATGTCCTCGCATACCAGAACGACGGCACCGTCGCGCGTCAGGGCGGCGAATACCAGGCCGAGCCATTTCAGGTACGCCGCCTGAAGCGTCTGCGGCTCGAGCTGTTCCGCCTGTTCGCGCACCGCGGGCTCCAGCGGTACGCCGACAAGATGACCCAGTAGCGCGTACGCCTCATCGCGCCCGTCGTCGAGCAGCGAGTCGATGCGGTCGTGCAGCGCCCGTTGGGTCTCTGCATCGTC
This sequence comes from Candidatus Limnocylindrales bacterium, assembly GCA_046593725.1. GTDB lineage: Bacteria > Chloroflexota > Limnocylindria > Limnocylindrales > CSP1-4 > SPCO01. The sequence continues at coordinate 22,783 of JBKJQY010000005.1, read as the reverse complement.
GGCGAGCGGTCCGACGCCGACGAGCGATCGGACGACGTCCACGAAGAGGTGGTATGGGAGGCTCCGTCCGAATGACACGCAGTGTCCCTCGACCCAAGTGAGGCCAGGGTCCTCGAGCGCGCTGAGGCGCAACTCGGTCAGCAGCCGACTCTTGCCGATCCCCGGCTCCCCGACCACCACGACTGCGCGACCACGGCCTGCGCGGACCGCCTCGAGGGCCGCGGTGAGCTCGCCGAGTGCGCCGGCCCGTCCGACCATCGGGCTCTCGAGTCCGACCACACCCCGACTCGAGACGCGCTCCGTCTTCAGGCCGATGACCTCGTACGCCTGGACGGGATCGGCCTTGCCTTTGACTTCCAGCGGGCCTACATCACGCACGTCGACGAGCCCGCGCACCAGGTGATACGTGCCTGCGGTGATGAGGACGGACCCGGGCTCCGCTGCCGTCTGCATCCGGGCGGCGACGTTCATCGCGTCGCCGAGGGCCGTGTACTCGTATCGGAGGTCGCTACCGACACTGCCGACAAGGACGGGGCCAGTGTTGATCCCGATCCGGAGTCCGAAGTCGATGCCGTACGTCGCGCGGAGCTCATCGTGGTAGCCGCCGATGCTGGCGAGCATGTCGAGCGCCGCGCGAACGGCTCGTTCCGGATCATCCTCATGAGCGACCGGCGCCCCGAAGAAGGCCAGCACAGCGTCGCCGACGAGTTTGGCGATCGTGCCCTCGTAACGGTAGATCGCCTCCGACATCAGCTCGAAGGCGCCGTTCATGATCCCGGCCCAGTCCTCCGCGTCCATGGACTCGGCCAATGACGTCGAACCGACGACGTCGGCGAACACCGCGGTGACCGGCTTGCGTTCGCCACTGACTCGAGGCGCCTTCATCTTGTGGACCAGCGGATGAGGAGCGGCAGCTTGGAGCCGGGTGAGGCGCGGCTCGTCAGACGGCGCCGCTGTGGCAGGTTGCCCACAGCTCATGCAGAACCGCGCGTCCGCGGGTAGGCGCGTCGCGCAGTTCGCGCAGGTCTCACCGACGTTCACCGCATCATCCTACGCGGCTGCCCGGCCGAATGGCACCATCAGCGTCATCGTGTCGGACCGACGGTGCCCACGTCATGGGAGTTCAGCGTGCGCGAACGGTATCCCCTCAACTGCGGAGCTCACGCCAGCTCAAGAGCGTGAGGACAGCCCGGAGTGGCGTCATGACCAGCAGGCTACGAAGGGTGAACAGCCTCCCGAGCGCGAACCTGGCTGGAGCGAGGGCGGCGTCTGCCGGACGTACTCGCTGCCGATCTGAGGGGCTCGACCCGAACCATCTGCATCTCGGCGGCTGGTTGTACGAAGCTGGCTCGCTCTACCCGGTCCCAATCGAGGATGCGGTCGCAACGGCATGACCGCTGGCCTGCAAAGCGAGACGCCGACCAGCTCAACGCGGCCCGCTTCTGCCCCCCTCAGCAAGCGGCCTGTCGCCGAGACCGACACGACTTTTCTCGGGGCTACGTTGGACGAGGATCGGTTCGAGGCGGCATTACGAGTCGCACTAGCGCCGCCCGGGTCATGGTGAGGGCGAGAGAACGACCGGAAGTAGCACCGCAACGAGCACCAGGACAGCCCAAAGAGCGGGTCCCGCGGAAGCCGCTTCGATGCGGCGCCCGGCCATCCGCGCGGCCTCCGCGTCGCTTCGCGTGATCCACCACGGGCTGTATCGCGCCTCCAATGCGTGGAACGTCAGCCCAAGCCCGGCTCCATACGCCAGATGGCCGATCAGACTGGGAAACGCGGCGGCGGCCGCTTCGACGGTCCACGCCGGGGTGGTTCCAAGGATGACCGGCGCGAGAGTAAGCGGCCCAAGGATCCACCACAGGAAGCCATACGACACGCCCCAGCCGATGGCCGCCGACTGGTCGAACGCCTGGCGACGGAAGAGGACCCCGTAGGAGACACCGATGATCTCCGCGATGACGAAGTGAACGACAAGACCGACGAACTCCGAGTCGGATCCGACGAGGTTGGCGACCTTCGGCAGATATCCGATCTGGACCATCACGAGAGTGAACAGCAACCCTCCGACGAGGCCGGCCGCAGCGCCCCGGCCGACGGCGCGTGGACCCCATGAGCCGGCGTCGGGCGACCGGTTCCCGATGTCGTCCGAGAAGAAGAGCCGCGCCAGCCGGCCCAGCCAGTGGTAGCTGAGCGCCGTCGTGGCTCCGAAGAGGATCGTGCCAGGCAGAGCCGGAAAGGTGGTGCGCGCGTCCATGATCGACCAGGTGAGGCCCTCGCCACGCAAGAGGGGCAGGAGGGTCAGGCCACCAACGACCCAAAGGATGAACCCGAAGCCTGCCCCGCGAACCGCGGCCGCGCCGGCGGTCGAGGTCGATCCCGGATGCAGGACGGCGTACAAGGTCGCCCCCAGGAGCGCCACGGCGAGCGGTCCGAGGCCGGCGGCGTCGCCGGCGCCCCACGGCGAGAGCATTCGCTCGGAGCCGGCTGGGATCAGCCCGATGATGCCGAAGCCGAGTAGCCCCGCGACTAGGCCGCGGAGGACGACGCCCCTGCGTCGGACAGTCGGCGGTTCTGGACCGGATGCGGTGGTCGTACCCACGATCGAACCACGAGCTTTGATCGCGACGAGGGCGAAGCCCGTCGTTGCGCCCCAGATCACGTGTCCGAGCAGGCTCGGGTAGGCCGCCTGGGCAGCGGTCACATCCCACGTTGGCAGCCGACCGAGGATCAGGGGCTGCATGGTGAGAGGTCCCAGGAACCAGAGGAATGCCCCGTAGGCGACGCCCCAGAACACGACGTCGCCCGCCATCCACCGTCCTCGCAGGAGGATGGCGAGGCCGGAGCCCCCGATCGCCGCGATCCCCATGTGGACGATGAAACCGATCACCGGCGAGTCGGTCCTCACAAGAGAGGCCACCGTCGGCAACACGCCGAGATTGACCATCGCCGCTCCGAACGCGATGCCGCCGATCATCCCGGCGAGAGAGCCGGGCACGAGGATCTGCCTGACCTGGCGGCGGACCTCAGGCCACCGGGTCATGCGCCGCCTCCTGGACTGGGTTCGCGGTCGCGACCCGTGAATTGGCCGACCCGACGATCACGATATCGCGGGGAGAAACGAGATCGAGAAGCCAGTCGATGAGGACCCGGACCTTCTTCTCGAAGCCGGGTAGCTTCGAGAGGTAGATCCCGCGCCACAGGAACCAGGCAAGCAGGCCCGAGAAGCGCAGCCCGCGGATCTCCGCCGCCGCCGTGTTGTGGCCCAGGACGACAAGCATTCCCAGCGCCCGGAACCGGAATGGCCGCTGCGGGCGACCGTCCATCGCAGCGACGAGGTTGTCGGCCGCCTGGCGGCCCTGCCGGAGGGCATGCTGCGCCGTGGGCGGGCACGGCTGCCCGTCGCGATCCGGGTCCGGAATGCGCGCGCAGTCGCCGACGGCCCAGATGTCGTGGAAGCCCTCGACCTGCAGGTTCCGATCCGTCGCGAAGACGCGGCTACCGCCCTCCGTCACGAACGAACGGACGAGCGGCGCGGGCTCGTTGCCGGCAGTCCAGACGAAGGTCCCCGTCGAGATGGATGTGCCGTCGCTCAGTGAAACCCCGTCGCGGCTTGCTCCGGCCACGCGCACGCCGAGGACGAACTCGATTCCCCGGCGGCTCAGCAGCTCGAGGGCATAGGCTCCAAGCCGGTCGCTCAGTTCCGGCAGGATCCTGTCCCTGGAGTGGACGAGAATGAAACGGAGGTCGTCGCGCTCGATCCCAGGATGGTAGATGAGCACATCGTGGACGAGGTCGTGCAGCTCCGCGACCAGTTCCACGCCGGCAAATCCACCCCCGGCCACCGCGAACGTGAGCAGTCGACGGCGGACGTCAGGTGCTGACTCGTTCTCGGCGCGATCCAGGAGCCCGATCACGTGGTCGCGAAGATCCGTCGCGTCGGCCAGCGTCTTGAGCGTGAACGCCCGTCCCGCGACGTCGGGCATGCCGCGGAAGGCAGGGACCGCGCCGACGGCGACGACGAGCTGGTCATAGGGGATCGTTTCCGGCACCGCCTCGGGGGACGAGCGGATCCGAACTGATCGGGCCCCGTGGTCGACCGTCTCGACGGTCGCCCGCCGGATCGTCGTGCGCCGGCAGGTCGCCCGAAGCGGTGCCGCGACGTGCCTCGGAACGAGCGAGCCCGACGCGACTCCAGCCAGCATGGGCGTGAACAGGAGGAAGTTGCTGTCGCTGACCAGCGTGACCGCAACGTCGGGCCGGTGGCTGAGCAGTTGCTCCAGCCGCTGGGCGGTCGCAACACCGCCGAAGCCGCCGCCCACGATGACGATCCGATGGCGGATCGGAACGCCTGTCGCCGCGCCGGACCGGGTCAACGCTCGGTCGCCGATGAAACGACTGCCTGCGGCATGGAATGTCAGGGCCGCGACGCCCCAGGTGAGGACGCTGGCGATCAGCAGCGGGAACATCGTTGATGCCTCGGAGACCGACCATCCCGGGCTGGTCGCGGTGATCAGCGGGATAGCGGTCAGCCAGACGCCCGCCCACCACAACAGCCCGAACAGGAGCCCGCCCCCAAGCGTAGCGGCGAGGCGCCCCGGCTGAAAGCGATACAGCGAGCCATAGAGAGCGCCGCCACACGCGTTCAGCAGGAGAAACGCCAGCCACCCGACGATCGGCGGATCGACGCGAAGTGGCTGGGTCCAATCGAGGAGGCCCTGGCCGGCAAGGATGACGGCCACCAAGAGGCCGCCCACCAATCCTGCGCCAGCCCCGAGGCCCGCGTCCGTCCTGCGTGATGCGTCCATCGTCTACTCCGCCGCGCGATCCGAGATCGCCCGTTTCAACCTTCGGAGCTGTGGAACGTTGCCCAGCAGCATCGAGCGACTCTCCTTGAGCGTGTCTCTGGAACGTTACGGCGGCCGCATGACCCGCGTGCGACGAATCGACCCCGTTCTCCATCGGACACCTGTGACCCAGCGCTGCGATGGGATGGATCGGCGGCTACTCGAAAGATGAAGCGACGTCGTCGAGCGACTTCCGCCTGAGATCGGGCACACGCAGCCGTCGGTCGGGATGGGTGCCCGATGGAGCGCTGGATCCAGTCATGATCGCGAGCTCGATCAACTCCCGCGGGACCGGGTCGACCGAGAACGCGTTGCCGATTCGTAACTCGTGGCTGTGGGGATTCCCATTGCGCGAACCCCGACTACTCTGGCAGACTCTGTCGGTGATGAGCCACCAGACTGCGCGTGAGACGTGTCCGTGTCGTCGGCCGGCCGTGATGCTGGACCCGAGGTCTGACGCGCTGGACTGATCGAGCGAACCAGCGCCGGACGCCCGGATCCCACAAACGCCAGGCCGCGGTCAGCGAGATGCGACTGCGGCCTTCGTACGTCCACCACCCGTCAACCCTAGCCAACCCACCACCGAGGACGCGAATCACATGACGACCGGCATCACCACCGACGAGCTCAGGGCTCGACTCCACGACCCGAACCTGACGATCGTCGACCTCCGCACGTCAGCCGCCTACAACGGCTGGAGCCTCGAAGGCGAGTCGCGCGGCGGCCATATCGCAGGCGCCGCGTCACTCCCGGGGGAGTGGCTGCAAACGGTCGACGCGGCCGAGATCACCAAGCTCCTGGTGCAGAAGCACGTGACGCCGGATCGCTCGGTCGTGCTGTACGGTTCGAACGAGGCGACGCAGGCCCTGGCCGACCGCCTCCAGGCCGACGGTCACGCCGACGTCAGCATCTACGCCGACGGGTTCGCAGCCTGGGCCGCCGACCCGACGACCGCCGTCGACCGCCTCCCCAAGTACGAAAAGCTGGTCACCACGGACTGGCTGGCCGCGTTCCTCGCGGGCGAGGACGTCGAGGCCAAGCCGGCCGGCAAGACCCTTTTGTTCCACGTCAACTTCGGGGTTCCCGAGGAGTACGCCGAGGACCACATCCCGGGGGCGCTGTATCTCGACACGAACTGGCTCGAGGATCCAGCCGACTGGAACCGCCGCTTGCCCGAGGCTCTCGAGGCCGCCGTGCGCTCGCTGGGAATCACCCACGACACGACGGTGATCGTCTACGGCCGCGACACCGAAGGCGAGGCCAACGAGAAGTGGCCCGGCCGGCGCGCCGGCCAGATCGCCGCGACTCGCGCGCTCATGATCCTGCGCTACGCCGGCGTGGAGGACCTGCGGCTTCTCGATGGTGGCTATGACTGGTGGGTCCGTGGCGGTCATCCACTCGAGACGACGCCGCGCGAGCCTTCTCCGGTCGCCGCCTTCGGGGTCGCCATCCCGCTCCGCCCGGAGGTCATCGTCGACATCGACGAGGCCAGGGGGATCATCGCGGACCCGGATGGCGCCGCTCTCGTAAGCGTTCGCACATGGCGTGAGCACATCGGCGACGTCAGTGGCTACGACTACATCGGCCCGGCCGGCCGGATCGCAGGCGACGTCTGGGGCAACAGCGGCACCGACGCGTTCCACATGGAGCACTACCGCAACGTGGACAACACGATGCGGGCCTACCCGGAGATCGCCGCCAACTGGGCAGAGGCCGGCATCACTGCCGACAAGTGGGTCGCGTTCTACTGCGGCACTGGCTGGCGCGCCAGTGAGACATGGTTCTACGCCTACCTGCAGGACTGGCCGCGGATCGCGGTGTACGACGGCGGCTGGTTCGAATGGAGCCAGGATCCGATCAACAACCCGATCAAGATCGGCGAACCGGCGGACGGTCCCGCCGCCTGACGTCTACGCCGAGAGCCGCCCGAAGGCGGGGGTCGCGCCCGCATCAAGCAGCTTCAGCCGGGCGGCGAGGAGGGCAGGTCGTCGTCGGGCGCGAGGTACGTGGAGGTCTGCATCCTTCAGGCGGCCACCATCGGGCCGGTCGACTCCGACCATAGCCAGCCCGGTTAGCGGTCCGGTGCATCGAACGATGAAGGCTTCGCTACCGCGCGCCGTGGGAGCGTTTGCGCGGTGACCCCAGCGGTGGTACACATCGCCGGTGTTCGATTACACCCCGAAAGCGCGGCGAAAGCCACGCCGCTGGCGCCGCCTCGCGCCGGTCCTCATCGGGGCGGTGGCGATCGTCGGGATCGGTGCCGTCGCCTCCAGGCTTCCGAGCCACCCGGGCGCGTACCCGGACCCCGGTCTGGTGGCCGCCGCGACCGGCAGCCCCACGCCGTCCACGTCAGACGAGGTGGCCCCGTCCGATGCCGCGCGATCCACACCCTCGCCGCTACCAACGCCCACCCCCATCCCGACTGCGCCGCTTGTCGCGAACCTCATTGGGTATCAGTGGCCCCTGCCGCACGGGCGCCTGACCCAGCCGTTCGGACCATCGCGGTGGGGGTCCGGGGTCGTGGACGGGGAGCCATTCCATGACGGCATCGACCTCGCCACGTTCTGCGGCGACCGGATCGTCGCGGCGCACGACGGCGTCATCCTCGTCGCCTCAAGGCGCTACGCCGACTACATCGGCTGGATCGGCAAGCTCGACCCCTACAAGGCGCGGCTCGACGAGAAGCGGCTGTGGGGCACCTTGCCGATCGTCGTGGTGATCGACGATGGCAACGGCTACCGAAGCATCTACGCCCACTTCAGCAAGGTCGAGGTCAAGCGCGGGGATACCGTTGCGGCCGGGGACTTTCTGGGCTACGAAGGGATGACGGGCCACGCGTCCGGGTGCCACCTGCACTACGGCCTGTTCAGCCCGCTCGAGACGGCTACATTCGGGATGGAGGCGGCGATCGCCAAGCGCATGCAGCTGCCGCTTGTCCAGATCGCCAGGATCGACCCGCTCCTGGTCCTGCCGCCGCGTCCGCAGGATCAGCCGTCCTCCTCGCCGTTCGCTTGGCCGTCCTCCTCGCCGTCGTTCGCGCTTCCGATCCCGTCCATGGAGCCGATCCCCTCGCCCTGACGACCCACTGTTGACTGTCGGTCACCGTTTCGAGCACGAAGGCTCCCGCTCCTGACGTTGCAAGTCGCGACCCGTTTCCGTGTTGACCGTCGGTCATCGGAGTGACCGCACGAGGCCCGGATCGGTCAAGGTCGGGACCTTCCGGTCCGAAATGTTGACCGGAGGTCATCATCGCGACCAACGGCTGACGAAGGCGAACGGGAACCTCCGATCACTCCGCGAGGCGGCGGTAGCGGCGACCGATCAGCGAGTAGCCCGGGATCCTGGCCAGCGCTTCGCCGAGCGACGGGCCCGGCGACCCGTCCCGCGACTCCAGGGCCAACCGCGGTTCGGCCGACGTGATGTCGGCTGGCCGCGCATCGACCACGGCCAGATCGATGGCGACTCGCCCGGGCTCCGGGGCACCCAGCGACGCGATCAGGGTCTCCGGCTCATGGCCCGACTCGTATTCGGCGCGGATCTCCGCCTCGGCGCGCCAGTGCGGCCGGCGCAGCAGGATCGCCCGCCAGCCATCGGCGATGGGGGCCGAGACCCGACCGTCGCCCGGTGCGGCCGCGCCCGTCCCGCCCGACACGATGTCCTCGCCGCGCGCCCAGCGAGCCGCCTGGTGGAGCAGCGCGTATTCGTCCAGGTCGGCGTAGGCGGCGAGTCGATCCGCCGGCGAGACATCGCCGAAGATCGCCCGGACGGACGGCCCGAAGACTTCGGCGAGATCCAGGTCGATCGCCCGGACCGTCCGGTGGAAGTAGACCTGCTGGTACATGAAGCTGCGGGCGGTCAGGAACATCTCGAGGGCCGGAAGGCCCGGTTCGTACAGGGTCAGTCCGCGCTCCGAGATGAAGGCGTAGCGGCGCAACCGCTCGGCGTCCACGGGTCCCACGGTGACCCCGGTCAGGTAGGCATCCCGTCGTACGTAATCCAGGTTGTCGACCGTGAACACACCCGACAGCAGTGGCTGGAGCCAGCGCACCCAGCGCGGCATGGCCGGATCCGAGAGGGCCGGCTTGGAGATGAGGAATGAGACCCAGGTGGGATCGATCGACTCGCCATCGGCGAACCCGTCCCGCTCCGACACCGAGCCCGGGGCTCGTCGGAGCCCGCGAAGCAGGGGTCCCAGCTCGTCCTCGATGATCCGTTGCGAGAGGTCCTCGTGGGACAGACGCTTGCCTCCCGGTCGCCTCGCGTCGGCTGGTGCCTCGAAGTCAGCCAGGACGTGGTCGTCGAAGAAGTGGGCGAATGGACCGTGGCCGACATCGTGCAGGAGGCCCGCCATGCGCAGCGTCTCGACGACGAGGCCCTCGGACGGGATGGACTCACCGGCGGTCGCCAGCGCGCCACGCAGACTGGGATAGAGCGAGCGAGCCCAGAGGCCCGCCTCGTGCATGACCCCGAGGCCGTGGGTGAAGCGCGAGTGCTCGGCCGTGGGAAAGACCCATCGAGCGCTCTGCAGCTGGCTGATGCGCCGCAGTCGCTGGAGCCAGCCGGTGTCGAGCAGGTCCTCTTCGGCGACGTCCTCGTCCGGGAGCCCTGCGGCCGCTGCGTCGACCTTCGCCAGTCGCTTGGTCAGTTCCACGTACCCGTGGATCGGGTCGCTGATCAGGTTGACCGCGGCAAACGGGTGACGACGCACGCCGGGCTCAGGGCACCCAGACGCGCAGTTCGGAGGTCCACGCTCCGAGGTTGCCGGCGCGGTCCCTGGCCCGGACGCGGACGCCGTACCAGTGGCCGCTGTAGCGATCGAGCGCGATCCGCCGGGTCCCCACGGTCTGCGATGCGACCGTCCCGAAGCTCCCCGAGTCCACGCGGTATTGCACCTCGTACGAGGCGACACCTGACGTCCGTGTCTGCAGGATCGGGTCCCACCCGCGCCACGTCCAGGTCACGTCGTTGCCGTCTCTTGAGACCCCCACCATCGCAGCCCTCGGTGGCGTGCGGTCCGGGCCATCGATCATGACCACGTCGCCGAAGGTTCGCCCGTTGCTCGTCCGGTAGGCCATCCCGATGCCGATGTAGTTGAACTTGGGACTCATCAGGAGGTCCCAGTGGGACTGGCTGCCCTTCCATTGGGCGAACAACTCCGCCGTGGCGTAGGTGCCCTTCTGCGCGTTGTTGTAGGCGATCGCGTCGCCCCACATGTACCACTTGATGCCGCGCGACGAGAGCTGCGAACCTACGACGCCTGCCACCGTGTGGCTGAGGATGTTGCGCGAGGCCATGACGGCGGCGCGATCGCCGGCGAGGTCCCAGACGCGGCTGTCAGACCGCAACGGCTGGAGATGCTTCTCCGCGCGGGCGTTGTTGATCCAGCCGAGGATCCGGTACTCGAGATCCGTCGTCGTGACGGCGCTGGCGGAGGGGGCGAGGGCGGCCAGCAGGACCATCGGCAGGAACAGGGATAGGGCGAGACGACGACGGATCATGGGGCTCCTTCATATCGGCGTTGCGCCCGGGTGAGGGTCGCGGCCACGTCGCTACGCAGGGAGTCCGGTGCGAGCACTTCCACGTCGTCGCCCCAGGACAGGATCCAGAGGCGGATCTCGATGGTCCCCGAGACGGTCGCTTCCCAGAGAAGTGAACCGTTCGGCTCGAGCCGGGCACGCTGGGTGGGATGCCACGTCGCCTCGGTCACGCGAGACGCCACGGCGGGAGCGAAACGCAGACGGACGTCCACCAGCTCCTGGTCGGCGATGATATCCCATGCTGGCCGAAGAAGTGCCTCGATCGCGTCGCGATCCGGGCGTTCGAACATGCGCACGGTCAATGCGACGTCGCGGATCCGCTCGATCTTGAAGGTCCGCACCGCGCTCTTCGTCTCGTCCCAGCCGATCAGGTACAGGGCGTGGGTCTGGAGTGACGGTTCGATGAGGTACGGCCTGACGACGGCCTGGCGCGCGGCAGCGTCTGGCGCGTAGGCCGCCGGCTCGTATTCGATCGTGACGACCCGTCGCTCGGCCCAGGCCTTGGTCAGCAGGTGCACGTGCTTGCTGAATCGGCCATCCGTTGGGCGCGACGCGAGGACATCCAGGGTCCGATCGACGTGCTCGGCCAGCGGGGCCGGGAGGACCTCCTCCAGCTTCTCGAAGGCGGATGCCAGATCGGGGTCGTACTTGTCCGCGTAGCGGACCATCAGCCGGGCCGACAGGACCACGGCGAGCGCCTCGGACAGGGTCAACTTGAGGGCTGGCAGGAACTCCTCGCCGACGACCCCCCATCTGCCGCCCTCGGACCAGACGGCCACGCCGATCTCCTCGTCGATCGCGCGCAGGTCGCGATAGACGGTGCGGGGTGAGACATCGATGCGGCGGGCGATCTCGCTGGGGCGGATCCCATCCGGGTGCCCGCGCAGGACCGTCACGACCCGGATCAGACGGGCCAGTCGATCGCGCTTGACCGTGTATCGACTCGGCTCGTCGTCGAAGGTCATGGTGCAGGAGGATAGATGACCAGGTCGGTGCCACGTGAGGTCGCCGTCATCCGGACCTCGACCGTGGCGACGAGTGACTCCGGATCGATCCCGGCGGCCTCGCCCCCGGCGCTGCCCGCGACCTGCCCGAGTTGCCCGTCGAGGAAGATCCAGTAGTCGAGCTGGCCGCGCCAACGATGGAGGTCCGCGCCACCCACCAGCCAACCGACCTGTGGGAAGGCCGCGGCGAACGTGTCGCCGTCGACGGCGATGCGGCAGTGACGGGCACGAGCGCCCTCGATGACCTCCGCGCCGCGGTCTTCGAAGATGGCCCGGCCGTCCGGCGTGAGCGCCGTCTGCAGGACCTGAAGATCGATCGTGTGCTCGTCGACCAAGGCGGGCGACGTGCTCAGCCAGCGCCCGCCGGGAGCCCGTGCCCAGGCCTCGTCCTTGATGCGTGCCATGCCGCCCCGCCCGAGTGCGGCGTCCGTCGCGACATAACCGAGCCAGCGGAAGTCCTGCCCGGATCGCGCCCCGGACAACTCCACGGATCCGGTCGGGCGCAGGTCGACCGTCGCATCCAGCCGGCTCGTCAGCCGGGCGGTGTCGCCTACGGCGAGCGGTCCGTCGCATGGCGGTGGGTCGCCGGTCATGTTTGTCGGTCCGAACCGCGATGTGATCGCGACGGCATCGCGCAGCGCGAGCTCGTTGGCGACAGCGGCTGTCACGAACAGGCTGCCGGCGAGGAACGTCAGGCCCAATGCGAACGCCGTCGACTGGAGCAGTCGTCGACGTCGAAGCGCATTCCCTCCCTGGATGCGTCGGGCGAGGCCGATCCCCGCGAAGAGGCTCGTGGCCAGCAGGGCGAGTAGCCACGGGTACGCCGCCTCGGCGGAGGGGAGGAGGGTCTGGGCGCCCTGCGAGAGCAGCTGCCCGATGAGCCCGCCGATCGACGGGACAAGGCACAACAGAGCCCCGGCGCCGAGCGCCACGACGGCCGCGTTGCTGCCGTCGCTGCGGGTCACCGGCGGCCAGGTCACCGCACAGGCCGCAACGCCGACGGGGATGATCATGGTCATCCCGACGATGAAGTCCAGCGGGCCGCCGGGCCGGTACGACAGCAGGACCAGCAGGGCAGCCAGGGTCCAGCATCCAAGCAGGGTCGCGGCGACCGATCGGAGTTCGAAGCTGCGGACCCGCACCCGCCGAGTCTACGCGTGGTCCGGGGCGCCGGCGGTGCTCTCCTGTAGATGCACATTCGACACGAACGCCTCGTGGACAGCTCACCAGACTGCAGATCCGGTCGATTCGGGAGACGGTCCACGCTCATCTGTTCAGCAAGTGCATTCGTCAGATGCAGGACCACCTACGTAGACCGGCACCGGCACCGGGCGCCCGGCGCCATCGCCCGGCCCCGGGCCGACCACGGGCGCCGGATGACCGCTAAGTACCGGGGACCCCCTGACCGCCGGGTCATCGCAAGACACCGCGGCCGGGCGCGAACATGCCCGTACCGCACCGGACCGACCGGGGCGCGTCGTTCAGGGGATCGAGGCCGGAGTGAGCCATGGCAGGCCGGGCACCGCGAGAGTCACGGGGACACGGGCGATCATCTCGCCTCGTCTCGTCGTGGCCGGACGACGACCCGGGCTCCGCGGCCGCGTCTGGGCTCACGGCACCGCCGGCACCTCCCCGGTCCGAGACATCGTCGCCGACGACATCGATCGCGACGAGGTCGGTCTATCGGACGTTCATCCAGAAGGGCATGGCGCCTGACGAAGCGGCCAACCTGACCGCCTTCGTGTCCGGCATCCCCGTGACGGATCTGCACTGGTCGCTACGACAGGTCAACCAGTTGCTGTTCCTGCGTGAGATGGCGAACACCCGGCGGTTCGGCAAGAAGGATGGCGGAGTCCGCCGCCCGCACTGATCTCCTGAATCCTCCGACTGCCACGGTGGGCCCTCCTCCCACCGTCCCGGTCACTGCCGAAGCGGCGCCGAACCTCCTCCCGGCGCCGCTTCGGTGCGCCCAGGGGGTCGTCCAGCCACCTTCAGCGCGCGTCCGCGACACACGATGTCCCAGATGTCGTTCCCGCTCAGGTTGCTCACCAACGAATCCATGGCGTGAGGCGGGTGCAGTCGTGCTGTCCCGTCGTCGCGGTGACCGCTGCGGTCCTGGAGGGACCGCGATCGTGTCGCACGTGGATCGCTACCGGCCGGATCCGACATCCCACGTCGATATCGTCGTGCTTCACGAGGAACTCGTGGAGATCACGGTTCTCACGGGACCGCAGCGCGCTCCGCGGCGCAGGCAACGATGTGTTCGGGAATCACGCTCCGGGGCTAGGACAACAGCCTTCCTCGCCTGTACACTCGCGGCCGTTCTCCCGACCCGAACGTGAGAGGTACACCCCAGTGCGCAAGACCCACCTTCTGGCCATCGGCGTCGTCGCCATCGTGGCCGCCGCCTGCACCGGCTCCGGTACGGCAGCCCCGTCCGCCTCGGCCGCCGCGGTCGTCTCGACCGCCCCGAGCGAAGCCCCATCGGTCGCGCCATCCGCGACGCCCGACCCGTGCGCGACCGCGAACCTGGCGCTCGTCACCGCCGGCACGCTGACGATCGGGACGGATAACCCGGCCTACCCGCCCTACTTCCTTGAGAACACGGACGGCTCCAAGACGAAGCCCTGGGAGCTGGGCGACCCGACCAACGGGACCGGCTTCGAGTCCGCGGTCGGCTACGCCATCGCGAAGCAGCTCGGCTTCACGCCGGACCAGGTCACCTGGTCGTTCGTGCCGTTCCTGATCTCCTTCGCGCCGGGCGCCAAGGACTTCGACTTCGACCTCAATCAGGTCACCTACAAGGCGGAGCGAGCCCAGACGGCCGACCTGTCCAAGGGCTACTACTTCGGCAACCAGTCGCTGGTCGTCATCAAGGACAGCCCGATCGGCAAGCTTGCCGCGGCCGGCACGCTCACCGTCAGCGCCATGAAGCCGTTCGTCTTCGGAGCCCAGGTCGGGACGACCAGCTTCGATGCCATCAACGCGCTCATCGCGCCGACCAGCGCCACGCAGGTCTTCGACAGCAACGACCTGGCCATCAAGGCGCTGGGCGACGGATCGATCGACGGGGTCGTCGTGGACCTGCCGACCGCGGACTTCATCACGAACGTCCAGCTGGAGAACTCGCTCCTGGCCGGTCAGTTCGATGGTGGGACACCGGAGTACTTCAGCGCGGTCCTCGGCAAGGACAGCGGGCTGACCGGCTGCCTGGACGCCGCGATCACTGCGCTCACCGACGATGGCACGCTGGCCCAGCTGGCCAGCAAGTGGCTGCCGTTCCAGGACAGCGTCCCGGTCTTCAAGCCGTAACCGCGACGGGCTTGGCGACGGGCTTGGCGACGGGCTTGGCGACGGCCCGACGCCCATGACCCAGGGCAAGCGCGCGCGGCGCCGAGGGCCGGACCCTCGCGCCGTGCGTTCGAGCCTTATCGCGCTCGCCAGCACGGTCGTCGTCTTCGGCGTCCTGGGCTGGGTCATCGTCAATGCGCCCGGCTGGCCCAAGGTCCAGACGTCGTTCCTCAACGGCCCGGTCTTCTGGGCATCGCTGCCGGACCTCCTGGCCGCCTTCGTCCTGAACATCGTGATGTTCACGAGTGCCGAGGTCCTGATCCTGTTCTTCGGGCTCTTGCTCGCGGTCATGCGCAGCGCGCCCGGCCCGGCGCTGCTCCCGATCCGCGTGATGGCCACGGTCTATACGGACATCTTCCGGGCGGTGCCGGGACTCCTCGTCATCTTCATCATCGGGTTCGGCATCCCGGCTCTTGGCCTGGTGGACCCCAAGACCCCCAGGATCCTGTACGGGATCCTCGCCCTGACGCTCATCTACTCGGCCTACGTGTCCGAGGTCTACCGCGCCGGCATCGACTCGATCCATCCCAGCCAGACCGCCGCGGCACGGTCGCTCGGCCTGTCGCATGTCCGGACGCTGCGCCATGTCGTCATCCCGCAGGCGGTCCGGCGGGTGATCCCGCCGCTCCTCAACGACTTCATCGGACTTCAGAAGGACACGGTCCTGGTCTCGGCTATCGGGCTGGTCGAGATCTTCCGGATGGCCCAGATCCAGACGGCGGCGACCTACAACTTCACGCCGTACATGGGCGTGGCGCTGGTCTTCATCGTCATCACCCTGCCGATGGCTCGATTCGTCGATCGACTCGTGGCCCGGGACAAGCGCCGAGCCGCGAGCGGGGTCGCGCCGTGAGCGTCGTTTCGAGTGACGCTCTCCGGATCGAGGGGCTCCACAAGTCGTTCGGACAACTCGAGGTGCTGCGCGGCATCGACCTGACCGTCGCTGAGCACGAGGTGGTCTGCCTCATCGGGGCGTCCGGCTCCGGCAAGTCCACCCTTCTTCGGTGCATCAACCTGCTCGAACCCATCGATGCTGGGCGGGTCGTGGTCGCCGGCGAGGAGATCACGGCCGAAGGCGTGAACCTGGACCGGGTCCGCCGCCACATCGGCATCGTGTTCCAGGCGTACAACCTCTTTCCGCACATGAACGTCATCGACAACGTCACGCTGGCCCCGCGGCGGGTCCTGAAGGTCCCGCGCGCGACCGCCGAGGCGAATGCCACCGAGCTGCTGGCCAGGTTCGGCCTGGCCGAGAAGCGCAACGAGCTTCCGGATCGCCTGTCCGGCGGTCAGCAGCAGCGCGTGGCGATCGTTCGTGCCCTGGCGATGCAGCCGGACATCCTGTTGCTGGACGAGGTCACGAGTGCGCTGGATCCGGAGCTGGTCGCGGAGGTCCTCAACGTCATCCGCGAGCTGGCGAAGAGCGGCATGACGATGGTCATCGCGACCCACGAGATGGGGTTCGCCCGGGACATCGCGGACCGTGTGTGCTTTCTCGATGCCGGGACGATCATCGAGCAAGGTCCGCCCGGCGTCATCCTGAGCGACCCGACCGAGCCCAGGACACGCCAGTTCCTCCAGCGCATCATCGAGGCCGGTCGGCTCTAGCCCGGGATATCCGGTGCGTTGGAGGCCACGGTGGTCGTCCCGCACCGGACTGGTGGGACCGCTCCGGTCCTGGTGGGACCCCCATCGTGACGAACGTGCATGGCCACCGGCCGGATCCGACATCGAACGTCGCGATCGCCTAGCTCCGCGAGGAACTCGTGCAGATCACGGTCCTCACAGGACCGCAGGGCGGTCCGCGACGAGGTCGACAACGTGTCCGGGAATCACACCTGGCGGGCGATCCGCGACCGCGACGGTCAGCACGATCCGGGTCAAGACGGCACCGGGCTCGATGACGGATCCAGCGAGGGCGTCGGGGGTGGTGTCGGTGTCGCGGCCGGGGGCGGGAGGTCCTCCGGATCCACCTGGCCGAACGGGATCAGCAAGAGCGTCCAGCCCACCTGGATCGTGTTCGGGTCGTAGCTCGGCGACTCCGGGTCCAGCGACGGGTAGGTCGCCCGGTTCCAGTACGCGATGCTCTGCGCCTTTGTCGCGTATGCGTTGGCGATGGACGACAGCGTGTCACCCGGCGCCACGACGTACACCACGAACGTGGGTCGGGGCAACGGCGTCGGACGAACGAACGACGGGGTCGGCGTGGGGGTCGCTGGTGCCGCGGTCGGCGGCCTGGTAGGTAGTGCCAGCGCAGCCGGATCGCATGCTGCGACCATGGCAGCCGCGATCAGCGCGGCGAGGGCGAGGCCTGGCGTGGGAGCGATCCGTCGTGTCAATGCGCACCGATGGTGACGCATGTCCGCGGAACGCGGTCGCGGCCGGCGCGCGGAATGCGGTGACGTCCGGTCAGCCCGGACCGCTGGAGCCGGTATCGATCGGCGTGGGCTCCTGCAGCGAGAACGCCTCGGACAGCGCCAGGCCCTCGGCGGCGGCGGCGACGCGGTCGCCGCCATGGTGCTTGGCCACGTAGCAGGCGCGGTCGGCCGCCAGGAGCACATCCGTCGCGGTGGCACCGTCCGCGGGGAACGTCGCGACGCCGACGGAGGCCGTGACGGACCCGTCGACGCCCTTCACCGCGAGGCGCGCACGCTCGGCCACCTGGGTGGCTCCGACAGCGTCCGTCCCGGGCAACAGGAAGGCGAACTCGTCCCCGCCGTAGCGGAACACCAGGTCCGAGTCGCGGCCGGCGCCCTTCAGGGTCGCGGCGATCCGTCGCAACAGGTCGTCGCCGGCCGGGTGGCCCAGGCTGTTGTTGACGTCTCGGAAATCGTCGAGGTCCAGCATGATCAGGCTGTACGTCGTGCCGTCGCGGACCGCCCGCTCCAGCCATTCCTCGAACGTCCCGTGGTTGAGCAGACCGGTGAGATCGTCCGTGCGCGCCCGGATCTCCACGGCCTGGAAGACCTCCGCGTTCTGAAGGGCGATGGACACCTGAGCCGCGAAGAGCTGGACCAGGTCGAAGTCGTCGCCGGAGAAGGTGTGCCCGACGCCCAACCGCTCGATGGTGAGGACGCCGATCGCACCGTGCCGTCCGCGCAGTGGCAGGACGATCAGGCTGCCCTCCGCTGAGCCATCCGCGTCGCGGAACAGGTTGACGCGGGCGTCCTGCCGCTCGTCCTCGATGAAGGCCGGCTCGTTGTGTTCCACGACCCAGGTCGCGATGCCTTTCTCACCCGGCAGCCATGGTTCCAGGTAGCTGGCCGAGTGGATACCGCGAGCCGTCAACGGGGTGAGCAGGCCTGACGCCGGATCTACGACCTCGATGGCCACGTTGTCGCACGCGATGAGCGCACCCAGGCGCTCGGTGATCCCCTCGAGCACGGCGCGGGCATCGAAGGTCGTCAGGATCTCTTCGGTGATCTGGAGCAATTCGCGCTGACTCCGGACCTGTCGCTCGAGGGCGGCAGTCTGCTCCAACAGGCGTTCCGTCGTCTCGGCGTTGGCCATCGCCTGCGCGGCGAAGCTGGCGTAGATGACGAGCAGCCGCAGGTCGTCGTCGCGGAACTGATGGAGGCCCAACTTCGAAAGCACCAAGACGCCCAGGACCCGGTCCTCGAACGTCATCGGGGCCAGGAGCATCGATTCGTCGAGGTCGTCCTCGGTCCCGGGAATCGTGTTGGCGCGCGGATCGGCTGCGGCATCCGGCAGGTTCTGGGCGACCCGGTTGGCGGCCACCCACCCGGTGATGCCCTGGCCTACCTTCACCCGGAGCTGATCCGGCGTCTCATCCACATACTCGCCGAGCCGGCCCTGCATGGCGACCGGGATGAGGTCCGCACCGATCTGCCGGTAGACGCGGACGTTGTGGTAGTCGATGAGCTGGCGCAACTCCGTCGCGATCGCCACGCCGATGTCGCCGACGCTTGTCAACCGGTTCAGGCGGGCGCCCAGCTGCTGGATGGATTGGAGCTGCGCGGCCCACGACGCCATGTGCTGGAAGTCCTGCGCAGTCTGGATGGCCACCCCGGCCTGGGTCGCCAGCGCGGCGACGGTCTGCAGTTCGTCCGTGGACCAGGCATGGGGATGGTCGTGGTAGATGTCCAGCAGGCCAAGCAGCTCCGTCCCGTCCAGGAGTGGGGCGGTACAGATCGTGTCGAAGCCCTCCTGGACGACCGCGGCTCGGACGTCCTGGCCGCGGGGATCGTCCCGATAGTGGGTTGCGAAAAGTGGCCGGCGAGCGGCGACCGCTGCCGCTGGAAGCGATCGTGTCGGGAGGTCGCGGATGCTGCCGAGGTAGGCCGCCGACAGGCCGCGGCTGACTTCGGCGACCGTCTGGCCGTCCGGTCGGCGCAGATAGACGGCGGCCCGGTCGCCCTCGAACAGGACCATGGCGTGGTCCACGAGCCCGGTCAGGATGCGGTCGAGGTCCAGCCGGCTGCCGATGTCGCTGGCCACCCGGCGCAGGGCCTCGGCGCGATGGAGCAGCTGATCCACTTCGTCGCGTCGATCCGCGACGGCGACGATGGTGCCGACCGTGACGGCCAGGATGCTCGTAGCGATGGGGGCGTGATCGTCCGTGCCAGTCTCGATCCGTGGCACGAGATGGAGGACACCCCACGGTCGATCCTGGCCCGGGATGACGGCGGCGTGTTCGAGGCGACCCCCGGGCAGCATGCCCATCGGGCCGTGCGGGTGGTGTGTGGTGGCGACGCCGCCACTCGCGTGGAGCGCGGCCCCCAGGACGCCGTACGATAGCGGTACGTCGACCAGCCGGGCCGGGCCGACGCCGGCCGCGCGCGAGTCGACTCGCGGGATCAGCCGGTTGTCCCGGACCTGCCAGATCGCGACCAGAGCGTGGTCGTAGCCATCGCGGACGATCGCCGCTGCCGAGGCCAGGTCATCGTCGAGATGCGCGCCTCGCCCGGCCAGGCGGGTCAGCCGATCGAGGACTTCGAGGTCCTGCGCGTGTCGCTCGCTCTGGAGCGGGTCGGCGAGGACCAGGACCTGACTGGATGGGGCAGTGGGCCGCCGGCGGCCACCGGCTCGATCGTGTAAGTCGTGGCCGGTCGCGGGTCCCCGGCCGTGGGTCGCCGGAGGGCCGTCGGTCCCGATCTCGGCGGCCGAGAGGAAGCGCTGCAGGTCCCCCAGGCGGTAGCGTCGATCGCCCCGAGGGTTGATCCGGTAGTAGCGCAATCGGCCCGCGTCGCTCCAGGCCCGGACCGTGTTCGGATGCACGCCAAGCAGGCGGGCCGCCTTGGTGACGGAAAGGGTCGCGTCGGTGGGTCTTGGAGGAAGGGTGGTCGTCACGGCTCTTGGAGGAAATGTGAACTCGATGTCCCGAGCCTATCGATCTCACAGTTCTTGCCAATAGTCCGATGGTCCCGCGGGTCAGGACGACGGTCCGCCCGAGGTCCTATCCGCCGTCGGTGGTGCCAGGATCCGCGCCTGCCCTGACGCGGCGGCCGCTCCGGTCCTGGAGGGACCGCGATCGTGACGAACGTGCATGGCCACCGGCTGGATCCGACATCGAACGTCGACATCGTCGAGGTTCACGAGGAACTCGTGCAGATCTCGGTCCTCACAGGACCGCAGGGCGGTCCGCGCCTGCCCTACCTTGTGGAGCCGATGGGCAAGTACGGAGCTCCGTCTGGCACGACGGTCCCGGTCGCCGACCCGGGACGCCAGCTAGCTCCGCCGACCGCCCGTCAACTTGACATAGGCCAGGGTCAGGACGACCGCGGCCAGGCCGATGGCGAGGACTACGAGGACGGCCGTGGCAGGGTCACCCACGAGGCCGGGACCCTGCCCGGCGCTGCGCGGATCCCCACCGATCGGGCCGCTCGGCGTGGGCGAGGCCGCGAGGACCGACGTGACGATCGTCAGGCGCGATATGACGATCGCGGCCAGGATCGCGACGGCCGTCGCTCCTCGCGCGCGCCGGCCAGCCACGAGCGAACGGGTCACTGGACGTAGTCCACGACGGCCCAGACCAGTCCGACCGACACCAGGGTCAGGCCAACGGCAAGCGACAGGGCGACCGCCAGCGGTCGGCGCGGATGTTCGCCGGCGAGTACGCGCATCGCCTCATCCGGCTCCAGGGTGGTGAGGATGAGCGGTCTGCCCAGCCCGGCCCCGAGGATGGGCCTGCCGGCGGCGTCGAGCGAAGGCACGCCCACGACGGTGGCGTGTTCGACGGACGAGACCTGCTGGATGCTGAGACGGATCGCCGTCGCGGGGTCCGTATCGGGTGCGACTCGATCCGGGACGTCAGCTGCGGTGCCGATCGACTCGCGGGGGAGGACGACCAGCCCGACGTCGAGGTCCACGTGACGGATCCCGATCGCGTCCAGGCCTTCATGGACCTCGAAGGCGACCGCCTCGCGGCGGTCGTCGATCAGGCTCCACTTCCTTCCGACGCGGGATTCGAGGCGCGTGCGCCGGAAGACGAGTGGTCGGTGGGCGTCGTCCTCGAAGTCGGTCTCGGCGTCGATGCGGCCGGTCACCTTCACGTAGCGCTCGGGACCGCCCGCACTGGCCACGGCGCGGGCCTCCGCGACGCTCGCGGCCGGGGTCGCGGACAGCAGACGACCCACGCGGTAACCGGGACCGAACGTGCGAAGGAGGAACGCGCCGGCGGTGAAGGCGGCCAGGCCGGCGAAGATGAGGATCGTGGGGATCACGGCCGCGATGCTAGCACCGGGCAGCAAAAGGCCCGAAGGAACCTACCCGACACGTGGGCGTTGATGCGATCGCCGCCGTTAGTGTCGCTCGACCCCTCCGGGCTGCTACGAACGGTAGAGCCGGTCCGGACCCGTGACAATGGGGTTCGTCCACCAGATTCGCCAGAACGCACCGAGTTATCCACAACCTGTCCACATCCGTGTCGGCGCGGTCGTCGTCAGGCGGCTCGTCCCGTCGCCGGGTCCACGGACCGGACCTGGCCGTCGAACCCGGTGAGGACGAGGCGTCCGCCCACGAGCTCCGCCGCGGTCACCACATCGGAATGGGCGATCCGCCAGGCCACCGTGCCGTCGGGTTCGATGGCGAACGTCTCGAGCTCGGACTGCACCAGGACATGGGCAAGTCGAGACGAGCCGAAGAGCGCCATGATCGGCGTCGCCGAGCGGTGCTCCCAGGCGGCCTCGCCGGACGCGACGACCAGTCCGAACGTGTGGAACCCGTAGGCCACCACGAGCAGGCCCGGCTCGTCCCAGTGCAGCGCGCGCGGCTCGTCGTAGATCACCGAGGCGAACCTGGCCGTCCAGGCGCCCCGCGGGCCCTCGAGCCTGAGTTCGGCGCGGCACAGCGGTTCCGGGTCTGCTGCGACGCGTGCGCCAAGATCGACGAGCGAACCGCCCGCCTCCGAGAGCGCGAAGACCGCCGGTCCCTGGCCGCTGCCGGCCCAGCGCCACCGCGCCCGGAGGCCGCCCGAGTACGTGACAGTCGCGTTGTGTGGCTCGGCCGTCATGCGGCCGTCATGCCGGGTCCTGGCCGAGCGCCTCCGCCTCGACGTCGGCCGCCAGCCGTTCCTCGGCGATCGGGGCGACCGTGGCGTCGGCCAGGGTTCGCAGCGTGGCTGGGGGCACCGGGAAGACGGCGGTCGGCAGGCCGGCCGCGGCCCACACGATCGGGTAGCGCCCCAGGCCCGGATCCATGATGACCCGGGTCCGCCGGGCATGACCGATCGGCGGGATGCCACCGATGACGAAGCCAGTGAGGTCGTTCGCCTCGCGGGCGGTCGCTCGACGGATCTCCGGTTCGCCCGTGACCGCGGCCAGTCGCGCGACGTCGACGCGATCGGGGCCGGAGATGAGGCACAGGATCGGCTCCAGGCCGTCCTCCTGTGGCGCCACGAAGACCAGCGACTTCACGATCTGGCCCAGCTCCGCGCCTACCGCGACCGCCGCCTCAGCGGCCGTGTGGGTGGACTCCGCGAACGTGGTGACCTCGAGGGTCACACCCTTGCGCTGAGCGGCGTCCAGGACGCGCTGGATCGACGGATGGGGAGCGACGTCTGGCACGGCGCGGAGTCTAGCATCGG
>JBKJQY010000016.1:0-16718 GCA_046593725.1 Candidatus Limnocylindrales bacterium | reverse complement strand
CTGGGCGCCATCCTCGGGGCGATCATCGCGGGCTCATCCCTCTGGACGCGCGCCCGGGCGCGCCGCCGGATGGATCCGATCGCCGCCACGGCGCGGTCGAAGGACCAAGCCCGACCTCGTCCGTGAGGCAGCGTTCACGGGCACGCACCAGGGCGTCTGTCCGAGCCTGACCGTGGGCACGCTCGGGGTTCGTTACCATTGCGTCCGATGCCGCCTCCCGAGCAGATCCCAGATCCGCGCATCGTCGCCCTGCCAGCGTCCGAGATCCGGCGACGGTTCGTCGAGTTCTTCGCGGAGCGTGGCCATGCGGCTGTGCCCAGCGCGAGCCTCGTCCCGGCCGGAGACCAGACGCTGCTGTTCACGAACTCCGGGATGGTCCAGTTCAAGGAGGTCTTCACCGGCGCCGAGACGCGCTCGTACACGAGGGCTGTCGACTACCAGCGCTGCCTGCGCGTCGCGGGCAAGCACAACGACTTCGAAGAGGTCGGGCGGACGCCTCGTCACCACACCCTCTTCGAGATGCTGGGCAACTGGAGTTTCGGCGACTACTTCAAGCGCGAGGCGATCCACTGGGCGTGGGACTTCCTGACCCGCGAGATGGGCATCCCCGGCGACCGGCTGGCGGCCACGACCTACACGGACGACGACGTCGCCTGGAACATCTGGCGCGACGAGATCGGCCTGCCGCCTGAACGGATGGCGCGCTGGGGGAACGTCGACGCCGGCGACGACAAGAACTTCTGGCGGATGGCGGACACCGGCCCGTGCGGGCCGTGCAGCGAGATCCACTTCGATCGGGGCCCGCAGTTCTCCGAGGGACCGCACTGCATCCCGGACCACGACGAGCACTGCCCGCGCTGGCTTGAGATCTGGAACCTGGTCTTCATGGAATTCGACCAGAAAGCGGACGGTCGCGACCCACTGCCGTTCACCAGCGTGGACACCGGCCTGGGGCTGGAGCGGCTCGCGAGCGTCCTGCAGCAGGTTCCCACGAACTACGATACGGACCTGTTCACGCCGATCCACGCTCGGATGCGCGAGCTGATCGGGCACGATCCGGACGGCTTCGAGGCGGAACGGTTCAGCTACCAGGTCATCGCCGACCACTCGCGCGCGGTGACGTTCCTCATCGCCGACGACGTGCTGCCATCCAATGAGGGCCGCGGCTACGTCCTGCGCCGGATCCTGCGCCGCGCCGTTCGCCATGGCCGTCTCCTCGGCCGGCGGGAGCCGTTCATGGCCGATGCCGCTGCCGTCGTCATCGAGGTGATGGGGGAGGCCTACCCGCACCTCCTCGAGCGGCGGGGTGAGATCCTGGCCGCGATCGCCCGCGAGGAGACGCAGTTCGCGCGGACGCTGGATGCCGGGACGGGCCAGCTCGAGGCGGCGCTGCGGGCCTTGACGGACGCGGATCGGGTCGTGGGCCGTCGACCGGAGGAGCTCCCGGCGGATGTCCCGCAGGTCCCGGGCGATCTGGCCTTCAAGCTGCACGACACGTACGGGTTCCCCATCGACCTGACGGTGGAGCTCGCCGGCGAGTATGGCGTCGGCGTCGATCGCGCCGGGTTCGAGACCGCCCTTGCCGAACAGCGTGAGCGGAGTCGCTCCGGCAAGAAGGCGCAACTCTCGAAGCATGCCGAACTGGGAGCCTTGTACGGCGCGATCCAGGCTCGGGCCGGCGACACGACGTTCCTCGGTTACGAGACGACGTCTGCTGACGGCCGGGTCGTGGCGATCATCCGCGACGGGATGGAGTTTGACGAGCTGACCGGCCACGGCGAGGCCGAGGTCGTCCTGGACCGGACTCCGTTCTACGCTGAGGGCGGCGGCCAGGTGGGCGATGTTGGCCTCCTGCGCGAGGCCGGCGGGGGCAGTGAGCTGTTCAGCGTGACCGATACGCAGCGACCGTTGGGTGGCCTGGTCGTGCATCGGGGCACGCTCCACGGTCGCGTCCGCGTGGGTGAGACCGTGAGCGCCGAGGTGGACCCCGAGCGACGCGCCCACACCATGCGCAACCACACGGGCACGCACCTGCTCCACCGCGCGCTCCGCCACGTCGTGGGCGAACGGGCGCGCCAGGCCGGCTCGCTCGTGACGCCGGATTACCTTCGCTTCGATTTTCCGCTTGATCGAGGCCTGACCTCGATCGAGACGCGCACCATCGAGGACGAGGTGCGCCGAATCATCCGCGACGATCGACCCGTCTCCATCGCGTTCATGCCCATGGCCGAGGCGATCGAGGGCGGTGCCGATGCGTTCTTCGATGAGAAGTACGGTGAGACGGTCCGGACGGTCCGCGTCCAGGACTACAGCTTCGAGCTGTGCGGCGGCACACACTGTCGTGCGTCCGGACAGATCGGTGGGTTCTTGATCACCGGCGAGCGCAGCATCGGCTCGGGGATGCGCCGCATCGAGGCGGTGACCGGGGCGGCCGCGGATGCACTCGTGCGGGATCGGCTTGATGCCCTGGAACGTGCTGCGGAGGCCGTAGGCGCCCAGTCCACGGACGCCATCCCGGATCGGATCGCCGCGCTCCAGGAGGAGCTCCGCGAGACCAGGCGACGGCTCAAGGCCGGCGGCGGCGCGGGTCTACCCACACCCGCTGCACTGGCGGCCGGCGCGACGGAGGTCCGCACCGGCGTCCGGCTCGTGATAGCCGCGCTCCCGTTCGACTCGATGGACGCGCTCAAGGCCTCGGCGCGGGACGTCAGCCGGTCACTCGGCTCGGGTGTCGTCGCCCTCGCGCTGGACGCCGATGAGCCACAGTTGTTCGTGGCCGTCTCGGACGATCTCGTCGCGATCGGGGTCTCGGCGGGTGACCTCGTGACCGCGGCGATGCCATCCATCGACGGGCGCGGCGGCGGACGGCCCAACATGGCCCAGGGCAAGGGCACGCGCCGCGAGGGTCTCGCCGATGCTCTCGCCGCGATCGCCGGTCACCTGGGATCGGGGGCCTGATGGCGTTCTGGCGCCGGATCTGGCAGCGTGACGGCGAGGGATCGCTCGCCGCCTGCACCGCGCTGGACGTCGGCACCGAGTTTGCAAAGGCGCTCGTCTTCGATATCGACGAAACCGGCCACGGGACGGTCCGCGGGGTCGGCCGGAAACGGCAGGGCCTGTCGCACATGCAGTCCGGCACGGTCGCCGACATCGCGGCCGTCGTCGACAACTGCGCGGTCGCGCTCCAGGAAGCCGAGGAGATGGCCGGGTTCCGACCGACCCAGGTCGTCATCGGGATCGCCGGCGAGCTGGTCAAGGGCTTCACCACGACCCACAGCCAGGAACGCAAGAAGCCGGACCAGCCCATCACCGAGGGTGAACTGCAAAAGCTCATCGACTCTGTCCAGCGCGAAGCACTCCACGAGGCCGAGCGCTCGATCACCTGGGAGACCGGTCTGCCGCATGTCGATGTGCGCCTGGTCCATGCGGCGGTGACCGGCGCGTCGATCGACGGCTACGCCCTCACGAATCCGGTCGGGTTCCAGGGCCGCCACGTCAAGATCGGGATCTTCAATGCGTTCGCCCCGCTGGTGCATCTTGGCGCACTCCAGAGCGTGGCCTCCCAGCTGGACCTGGAGATCCTTCAGATCGTCGCCGAGCCGTACGCCGTCGCCCGGGTCCTTGGCAGCGACCAGATCCGCCAGGCCGGCGCGCTCTTCGTCGATGTCGGCGGTGGGACGACGGACGTTGCCCTGGTCCGCCATGGCGGCATCGAGGGGACCCGGATGTTCGCGCTGGGGGGTCGCGCGTTCACGAAGAGCCTAGCGGACCGGATGGATCTCCCATTTCCGCGGGCCGAGTCGACCAAGGTCGATTACGCACGTGGACTCGATGGCGGATCGCGCGATACCGTGGCCGCGATCATCCGCGACGATGTCGCGGTCTGGGCCGCCGGAGTCGAGCTCGTGATGGAGGAACTCTCGGGAGGCGACCTGTTGCCGGGCAGGATCTTCCTGTGCGGCGGGGGATCGCGCCTGCCCGAGATCCGCAGCGCGCTCGAAGCCGAGTCGTTCTGGAGTCACCTGCCGTTCGCCCGACCACCTGAAGTCACGATCATGTCGCCGGACCAGATCGACACCATCTCGGACTCGACGAACCTGCTGGTGGACCAGCAGGACGTGACGCCGCTCGGGCTCGCCTACCAGGCCATCGAACTCCAGACGAGCGAGGACACCCTCGACGCTGCCCTGCGCCGGGTCCTGCGCGCGATGAAGGTCTGATCATGGCGGACGGCATCCTCTATCTCGACAGCGACGATGAGATCACCTCGGCGGCGGCGCGGGTGCGGGCCGTGGCCGGTGGGCGGGTCGCGGTGGTGCTGCCGTACGGCTCGCGCGTCGCGACGTCGCGGATCAACTTCCGGTTGCTCGCCCGCGACGCGCTGACCCACGAGAAGCGGTTGTCGGTCGTGTCGAGCGACTCCGCGACCCGGGCCCTGGCCGCCTCCGCCGGCCTGCCGGTCTTCGCCACGGTCCAGGAGTACGAGGCCTCGTTGACGCCGGCGCGCGAGTCGAACGGCGATGGCGCCGCAGCAGCCGCCGGCGCGGGGAGTGCCGCGGCCGTCCGTACGGCCAAACGAGCGGCGGCCTCGGCGGGAACGGAAGGGTCCACCGAAGCGATCTGGACCGAAACGGCCCGTGTCGAGACGCCGGCCGCGTCCGCCGACACGCCCGCCGAGACGTCGACAGTCACCCCGGTGGTCGCCGCGATCGTCGCGGCAGCGGTCGCCGCCGAGCCGGCCGCCTCAGCCGGCGTGACGGGATCCCCGCCAACCACCGCGACGCGTCGTGCCGACGTGACGGTCACCCGCTCCCGCGGACCCGGGCGCCGGGCGCCGATCGCGGTCGGCCTCGCAGTCCTGGCATTGGCCTTGCTGGTCGGGGTCGTCGGCGCGTACCTGTTCCTGCCCTCGGCGACGATCGTCGTGACGCCGCGACAGGGGACGATCGGCCCGATCCAGCTCATCGTCGCGGCCGATCCGACGACGACGGAGCCCGACCCGTCCGCACCAAGCGTCCCGGCCCAGACCCTGAGCGTTGACGTCGCCGCGAGCGATACGTTCCCGGCGACCGGGAAGCGCGTCGTGGAGACCGCGGCAACGGGCAAGGTCCGCTTCCGGAATGTCGACTTCACCGCGTCCAACTTCATCCCGGCGGGCAGCATCGTCAGTGGTCCGGGCGGCGTCCGGTTCCGGACGGACAAGTCCATCACGATCGGCGCGGCCTCGTTGGTGGGACTCCAGATCTTCCCGAAGACGGCCTCCGTCGGCGTCACGGCCGTTGCGCCAGGTCTTGAAGGCAACCTCGAGCCGAACAGCATCCTCACGATCCCCAAGGGCGAAAGCCCGGTGACACTTTCCGTCACCAATCCCGAAGCCACGACCGGTGGCACCCGCGAAGCATTCCCCAGGATCGTCCAGGCTGACGTGGATGCGGCGCTGGTCGCGCTCGATGCCACCCTCAAAGCCGACTTCGACGAGCAGATCGCCGATCCCTCGCTGCCGCCATCGGGCAGCACCGTCTTCCCGGAGACAGCCAAGTTGGGGCCGTCCACCCCGGATCAGGACCCCGCAACCCTCGTCGGGACGGAGGCGGCGACGTTCGACCTCGGCGCCAGTGCCACCGGCACGGTCATCGCCGTGGATGGCGAACCGGTCGCCTCGATCGCCGAATCGCGCCTGCGTGAGAGCGTGGCGGGGGGTTCAGAGCTGGTAGAGGGGTCCATCGATGTCCGGGTCGGCGTCGCTGAGGTCGTGGACGGTCAGGTGAGCTTCCCGGTGACCGCCACGGCGACCCAGGTCGCCGTCCTTGATCCAGCCAAGCTCGAGGCGATGGTCCTCGGCAAGACGCCGGCCGAGGCGAAGGTAATCCTCGCCCCGTATGGCGCTTCAGAGATCGGCCTGTCGCCGGACTGGGTCAGCACGATCCCCACCTTCGAGAACCGCGTGGAGCTGACGATCGACACGGGCGCGGTCGGATCACCGGAGCCGAGCCCCAGCCCGTGACGGCACTGCTTGGCGTGGATCTCGGCGAACGTCGGATCGGGATCGCACTTGCCGATGACGAGACCGCACCCGCGATGCCCCTGACGACACTGCGCCGCGCCCGCGCTCCGGAGAAGGATGCGACCGCGCTGCAGGCCCTCATCGACACGCACGGGATCGTCGAACTGGTCGTCGGGTTGCCGCTGGAGGCGGCCGGCCAGGAGGGCCGGCAGGCGGCGATCACCCGGCGATGGACCGAGGCCATCGGGACACTTCTGGCGGTTAGGGTTACCCTCCGCGACGAGCGATTGACCAGTCACCTGGCTGAGACCCGCCTGGGCCCGATGAAGCGCGGCCGCTCAGGCGGTCCGCCATCCAAGACCCAGCGCGATACCTACAGGGCGCGCGTGGATCGCGAGGCCGCAGCCATCATCCTCCAGGACGAACTCGACACACGGGCCGGGCGTCGCGCGTCCATGACCCGGACCCC
This sequence comes from Candidatus Limnocylindrales bacterium, assembly GCA_046593725.1. Lineage (GTDB taxonomy): Bacteria > Chloroflexota > Limnocylindria > Limnocylindrales > CSP1-4 > SPCO01. Next base: position 10,245 of record JBKJQY010000016.1, on the reverse strand, counting down.
AGACCCTCAGGAGACCCGTCCATGACCATCCGCTCCGGCGGAGGCCCGCGCGACCCACGATCCCACGCCCGCCCATATGACGAGGACGCCTACGCGACGGAGGCGATGTCCACGGACCCGGATCCGGCCCAGTACGGCAGTCGGGGCCCACGCGGCGGCGGCGGTGGCTCCCACGGATTCCTGGGCCTGGTCAAGTTCCTGCTCTTTGCGTTGATCCTCGCGGCGGTCGTGCTGGTCGTATCGCTGACCGCGCTGCGACCGGTCGTCAACAGTACGATCCTGTCGTGGGCCGCCGAGAATCCCGCAGCCCTGCAGCTCCCGTTCGTGAAGGATCTGGTCCGGGAGGACCTGGGCACGGCCCTCGTCACGCCGGCGTCGACGGATCCGGCGCAGGTCGAATTCACCGTCGAATCAGGTGACACGGCGTCCACCATCGCCGCCCGCCTCGGCGTCGAGGGACTGGTCAGCGACCCGCGCACGTTCATCTTCATCGCCATCGACCGTGACCTGAGCAGCAAGCTCCAGGCCGGCACGTTCGTGCTTCGCAAGAACATGACGCCGGACCAGTTGGTGACCGCGCTCCTGCAGCCGGAGCAGATCAAGTACGTGGACATCGCACTGCGGACCAGCCTGCGGCTTGAACAGATCACGGCCAAGCTCCAGACGTTGCAGCTCGACATGGACCCGAAGGACTTCTACGACCTCGCCAAGTCGCCTCCACCCGAGTTGCTTGCGGATTACCCATGGCTGCGCACGATCCTCAAGGACGCGCCGAAGGGCGCCTCGTTGGAAGGCTTCCTCTGGCCCGGGACCTATCGAGTCCTGCCGGACACGACGCCCGAGGAGCTCATCCGCCTGATGCTCGACAACTTCCATGAGAACGTCGGCGAGGACCGGCTCAAGGTCCCGGCCGAGCGTGGCATGACCTTCTATCAGGTGCTCACCCTGGCCTCGATCGTGGAGCGCGAGGCAGTCCTTGACGAGGAGCGCCCGACGATCGCGGGCGTGTACCAGAACCGCGTTGACGGCTACAAGGGCATCGCGCCGATCCTCAACTCCGATCCGACGGTGTTCTACGCGATCGACACGATGGCCCTCGCCAAGATGCCGTTCGCCAGCTGGAAGACCTACGTCTTCTGGACGCCACCCGGCAAGGCGCTCGCCGAGGTCAAGGTGACCGAAGCGCTACAGGGCTACCAGACATACCAGACGGCCGGCCTCATCCCCGGGCCCATCTGCACGCCGACGCTGCCCTCGCTCGACGCCGCCCTGGAGCCCGACACGGCCGCCGGGTACATCTACTTCGTGGCGATCCCGGACGGCGGCGGTGCTCACGCATTCGCAAAGAGCTACAAGGAACATCAGGCCAACCTGAAGAAGTACGGCTATTGAGTCGCGTAGCTGCATGGCCCACCCCGGCTGACTTCGGGGTCGCGCCGACTCCCGCTCAACGACGGGCCTGGGACGTCGCGGATCGGACGGCCCGCCCGGCACGGCTGGCGAGACTTCGGGCGCGGTTTGCCGCTGCCGGTGTCGATGCGTACTTCGGCGTCCGCTCCGAGCACATGCGCTATCTGACCGGTTTCACACTCGCCGCGGGTGAGGACAAGGTGGCCGGCGACTCCGGGAGATTCCTGGTGTCTGGCGACGAGGTCGTCGTCCTCGCCGACCCGCGCTATACCATCCAGGCGCGCGCCGAGGCGCCGAACGCGCGCCTGTTCGAGGCCTATCACGACCTGACGGAGCGTTGGCCGGAGCTGCTCGCCTCGATCGGTGCCCGCCGCGTGGCTGTGGAGGCCGGATTCGTGCCGCACGCGGTCTGGCAGCGGTTGGCGGCCGCGGCACCGGACGTGGAGCTGATCCCGATCGAGGGCTGGGTGGAGGCGGACCGGGCGGTCAAGGAACCAGCCGAACTCGAGCGCGTGGCAGCGGCCTGTGCCGTGGGGGATCGGGCACTCGCGGCACTCCTGCCGGAGATCCGAGCCGACCTGACCGAGGCGGACCTGGCGTTGCGGCTGGAGTGGCTGATACGGACCGGCGGTGCGGAGGCGCTCGCGTTCGATGTCGCCTGCCTGGCCGGCCCGATGGCGGCCCTCCCGCACGGGTCGCCGGGCGATCGCCCGGTATTGGCCGGTGCCGTGCTTCTGTTCGACTTCGGGGCTCAGGTGGCCGGGTATCGGAGCGACATGACCCGGACCCTGTTCGTCGGCGAGCCGACCGCACGGGACCTCGCGGTCTATGAGCTCGTGGCGACCGCCCAGGCTGCCGTCATCGAGGCACTCACCGACGCGGTGGCGGGCGGCGCAGGCGCAGCCGACGGGCCGCCGCTGCCGGATGGTCGATCGCTGGATGTCATCGGGCGCGACCTGATCGCCGCGGCGGGCCACGGGGCGCACTTCAGGCATGGCACGGGCCATGGCATCGGCCTCGCCACGCATGAAGCCCCGAGTCTCGGCAAGACGGCCGCGGAGGTACCCCTTCCCAGTCCGACCGTGTTCTCGGTAGAGCCGGGCATCTATCTGGAAGGCGAGATGGGCGTGCGGATCGAGGATCTGGTCCTGCTCGATGGCGCGGCTGGTCGGGTGGAGCGCCTCACCCGGTTTCCGCGCGAGGTGGTCGTCGTCGGGTCTTAGGGCCTTCCAGGGCGGTCCGCGAGACGCTAGGGCTGCCGACCATGGATGCCATGCCGTTCGACCCGATCGGTTTCAGATCGGCGCGACGATCGTGTTCAGCGTGATCGTGCCGCTCGTGACCACGGCGCTGATCGTCGCCGTGGTCGTCTGGGCGATCCGACGCAGCATGCCGCCACGAGAGGCCCCGGCCATCCTGGAGCGGAAGGACCGGTTCGCCCGCGGTGAGATCGACACCGCGGAGTACGAGGTCAGGTTGCGCGCCCTGCGCGGGCAGGACTGACCCCTCTGCTACGATCGGGTCGCCAACCCAGACCCCGACGTGCCGGACCGCTACGTCCGCTGCGCTCGCCAGGAGTCCATCCCACATGATCAGCACCGGTGAACTCAAGAAGGGCGTGGCCATCGAGCTCGATGGCGAACTCTGGCAGATCCTCGACTACCACCACATCAAGATGGGCCGCGGGTCCGCCCAGGTAAAGATCACGCTGCGCAACATCAAGCGCGGCCAGACCGTGGAGCGTTCCTTCCAGGCAGGCACCAAGTGGCCGCGGGCATCGATGGAGAAGCGCCCGGTCCAATTCCTGTACCGCGACGGCAACGACTTCCACTTCATGGACAACGACACGTACGACCAGTTCGCGCTGACCCTGGAGATGCTCGGCGACCAGGCGCAATACCTCAAGGACGGCATGAGCATCGACCGCACCAGCTATCAGGGCGAGACCATCGGAGTCGAGCTGCCGATCACGGTTGACCTCGGGGTCGTGGATACCGAACCCGGCTTCGCCGGCGACACCCAGAGCGGCGCGCGCAAGCCGGCGACCACGGAGACCGGCCTCGTCGTCCAGGTCCCGATCTTCGTCGAGCCGGGGGATACCATCCGGGTCGATACGCGGACCGGGGAATACCAGACCCGGGTCTAGGTGGATGCCCGAGCGCCGGGAAGGTGGGTCCCGCCTGGCCGATCCGACGATGCTTCCAGACAAGCGGAACGACCTTGCCCCGTCCAGTGGACCGGATGGTTCCGCATGATCGAAACCATCGCGGAGGTCGCGCGGCGCGCACCCGATGCCCCGTCCCGGTGGACCGGATGGTTCCGCATGATCGAAACCATCGTGGAGGTCGCGCGGCGCGCACCCGATGCCGGCCGGACCTTGCCCGGATGACGAAGGCCGATCCGCCGGACTGGGCGCTTCCCAGCTGGGATTCGATCGTCGAGGGCAGCGCGCCCGGCATCCCGGCTGCCCAGCGCGATGGATCGACGACTCCAGGCGCATTCGGAGTGCGCGTGCTTGGCGTCAGCGAGGCGACCCGGGCGATCCGGGACGCCGTTCGCTCCGATCCGCGCCTCGGCGACCTGTGGGTCGAGGGCGAGATTACTCGGGTCACGATCTCGTCCGCGGGACATGCCTACTTCGCCCTCAAGGATGAGCGCAGCCAGCTCCAGTGCGTCTGGTTCCGGGACGACCGCGTCCGCTCGGCCTTCGAAGCCCAGACCGGGCTGCGAGTCGTGGCCCACGGCCGGATGGACCTGTACGAGCCCAATGGCGGGCTGCAGCTCTACGTCGATTCGATCCAACCTGCCGGTGTCGGCGACCTGGCGCTCCGTTTCGAGGCGCTCAAGGCCAGGTTGGCGGCGGAAGGCCTGTTCGATAGTGCCCGGAAGCGCCGTCTGCCACCGCGTCCGGCGACCATCGCGGTCATCACCAGTCCGACCGGCGTGGTCTGGAAGGACATCTGCAATGTCCTCGGGCGACGCTGGCCGCTCGCCCGCGTCATCCTCGTCGCCGCCCAGGTCCAGGGCGAGGCCGCACCAGCCAGCCTGCTGAACGCCTTCCGTCGCCTTGAGGTTCACGTCGCCCGACTAACCGCCGAGGGTCGCGCTGAGGAAGCCCCGTCCGTGACGATCCTCGCCCGCGGTGGCGGCTCCCTCGAGGACCTGTGGGCCTTCAACGACGAGCGCGTCGTCCGCGCGATCGTGGCCCATCCGCTGCCTGTCGTGTCCGGCGTCGGCCACGAGTCCGATGTGACGCTGGCCGACTTCGCCGCCGATGTTCGCGCCCCGACACCGTCCGCGGCTGCCGAGATCGTCGTACCCGACCGTGCCGAGTTCCTGGCCAACCTGGGCGTCGCCCGACGACGTCTTGATTCGGTCGCAACGCGCCGCCTGGCGGAGTCGGCCACGCTGCTCACCGCCGAACGCCGCGCCCTGGAACGTTCGAGTCCGGTCGCCTGGCTCGCGATGTCCCGCGAACGGGTCGGTCTGTTACTGGACCGGGCGACTCGAGCGGCCACGGCACGCGTGACCGGCGACCGGACACGGCTTGGTCGCACTCATGTCCTGCATGAGGTGGGCGCTCGCCGGGTGACGAGAGCCCGAACGGACCTCGCGACGGCCGGTGCCGCCCTGACCGTCCTCGGGCCGCAGGCCACCCTTGAGCGCGGCTACGCCATCGTCCGGCTCGCGACCGACGGCTCGATCGTGCGCGACCCGGCCCAGGCGCCGATCGGCAGTCGGCTCGATATCCGAGTCGCCCGCGGCGACCTTCCGGCGACCGCCGGCGACGCGCGACCATGACCGGGATCGTCACGGTCGTCGTCTACCTCGGGATCGTCGGGCTGATCGCGGCCGGCGGGATCTGGTTGGGTATGCTGATCGCCCCGCGGATCGGGCGGCTGATGGACTCGAGCGATGAGGGATCTGGTGACGACGACTGAACCCACGACCAGCACGACGATCGACGCATTGTCCTTCGATGCGGCGCTTGTGGAGCTCCAGCAGGCCGTGGCGGAGCTCGAGTCCGGCGGTCAGCCACTGGAAGCGTCCATCGCCTTGTACGAACGCGGAGTTGCGCTCCAGGCGCGCTGCGAACGCCTCCTGGCCGAGGCGGAACTCAAGGTCCAGCAACTCATGGCACAGGCTGGCGGCGCCCTGACCGCTCGTGACGTCCGCCCGGAGGGCGCGACCGAGGACGCCTGATGGCGTCAGCCCGGCGGCACGTTTAGGTTGAACCGGAAGACGTTGTCCGGGTCGTACCGACGCTTGACGGCCTGGAGTCGCGCGAACCGTTCGGGTCCGTACGCGGCGCGGACTCGCGTGTCAGTCTCGTCGTACGAGGCGTAGTTAGCGTACCCGGCACCGCTATAGGAGGCCGGCGCGATCGACTCGGCGACCTGGCGGGCCCACGCGATCTGGCGGGCGTCGTCGTTCGAGTCCTCCCAGATCGCCAGGGCACTCACGTTCCAGCGCGCCTCCCGTTGTCCGAAGGCGGCCCCGCCGTCCGGCTCACGCCGGGCCTGCCCGGTCAGTGATTCGATGAGCAGGAAGGAGGGTTCAGCCGGTCGAGACCGAACCGCCGCGATGATGGCCTCGGCCGTGGTCGCGTCGATGTCGCGCAGGAGATGGCCCTTCCAGTAATGGCGAAGCCCGAACGGGAGGGTGCCATTCCCGATCTGGACGATCTCGTAGGTCTGGGTCTCGAACCCGCCCCGAACGCCGTCAAGGGCGGCGAGCGGCGCGAACGCGGCAGCCGCGGCCTCGCGCGAGCCTTGGTAGACCGCGTGGAATACAAGGAAGTCGGCGGGTCCGACAGGTGTGGCCCCGTCCTCCGGTACGACCTCATACGCCGGTGCCGTCGCGTAAAGCATGGCTTCATCCGCCAGGTCCTTGACGAATTCGGCCGCCCCGACGAGCGCCGCCGCGGCGTCGTCGAGCCGGACCACGAATCGGCCGACCTCGAAGGATCCGATCGGTTGCAGCCGGAACTCGAACTCGGTCACGACGCCGAAGTTCCCGCCACCACCTCGCAGGGCCCACAGGAGCTCGGGATCGCCGCCCGGCCCGGCTTCGACGATCTCGCCGGCGGCCGTGACGACCGTGGCGCGCAGCAGGTTGTCGCAAGTGAGGCCGCTGGAGCCCATGAGATACCCGAGCCCGCCCGACAGGGTCAGCCCGCCGACACCGGTGTCCCAGAACGTCCCGCCTGTCGTCGCGAGGTCGTGCGGCATCGTCGCGCGGTCGACGTCCTCCCAGACCGCTCCGCCCTGAACGGTCGCGCGCCGTGTCTCCGGATAGACGGAGACGCCACGCATGCGTCGTAGGTCCACGCACACGGCATCGTCCGCCACGGCATGGCCGGCGACGCTGTGACCGCCGCCCCGCACGGAGATCGGCAGGCCTGCGGCGATCGCGGCACGCACGACTACCGCGACGGACGCGGTGTCCTCGGGCTGGACGATCGCCGCGGGTCGTCGCCGCACCGTCGCATTGAAGGTCTGCCGCGCGTCGTCGAAGTCGGCATCGCGAGGGCGGATCACCCGTCCGGCGATGGACCGCTCCAACCCGTCGAGGATCGTGTCAGCCATGTTCGACTCCTGGTGCCATCGCCTGTCCGGAGACCGATCCAGCGTACCATCGCGCGGCTCCCACAAAACTGGCGACTCGGCGGGAACAGGTTTACACTGACGCCCGTGTCGATCCTCTCCGAGCTCCAGTCACCGGCCGATCTGCGCGGGATGGACGAGATCCAGCTAGCCCAGTTGGCTCTCGAGATCCGCGAGACCATCATCGAGACCGTCGCCACGACGGGCGGTCACCTCGGGTCGTCGCTGGGCGTGGTGGAACTCACGATCGCGCTCCATCGACTGCTGGAGTCGCCACGAGACCGGATCGTATGGGACACCGGCCATCAGGCCTATCCGCACAAGCTGCTGACCGGTCGACTGGAGCGGTTCGGGACCCTGCGCCAACTCGATGGGGTGGGTGGGTTTCCGCGGCGATCGGAGTCGGCGCATGACGTCTTCGACGGTGGCCACGCCGGCACGGGCCTGTCGATCGCCGAGGGCCTCGCGGAGGCACGCGACATCCGCCACGGCCTGGAGCGCATCACGGTCGTGGTCGGCGACGCGGCGCTCATGAGCGGCCTGTCGCTGGAGGCCCTCAACGACATCGGCCAGCGCCAGACGCAGATGCTGATCGTCGTCAACGACAACGAGATGTCCATCAGCCCGACGGTCGGAGCGGTCAGCAAGTACCTCTCGCAGATCAAGCTCTCCAGCGCGTGGCGCCAGAGCAAGGGCGCCTACGACCGGACGGTCGAGCGCATCCCGATCATCGGCCCGTCAACGCTCGAATGGAGCAAGCGTCTTCGGAAGTCTGTCGTGAACTTCGCCCAGCCGGGCCAGTTGTTCGAGGACCTTGGTCTGACCTACATCGGCGTGGTGCCTGGGCACGACATGCACGCGCTGCTCGAGACCATCGGGCGGGCGCTGGAGCTGCCGGGACCGACGATCGTCCACGTCCGGACGACGAAGGGTCGTGGCTTCCGTCCGGCCGAGGCGGACCAGGTCAGCTTCCATGGTGCGGCACTCCCGCCGATGGCCGTCGCGCCGGTCGCGGATGCGAATGGCGGAGCCAAACACAATGCGAAGGGCGTCGCGAAGGGCGTCGCGAAGGGCGTCGCGAAGATGCCGACCGAGTCGATGGCCGACGACGCAGCGCCTCCCGCCGTCTCGCCGGAAGCCCCGAAGAAGGCGCCGAACTACACCGCTGTCTTTGCCGATGAGCTGATCGAGCTCGCCCGAACGGACCGCCGGATCGTAGGCATCACCGCCGGGATGCCGACCGGCACCGGGATGGCCAGATTCCAGGCGCAGTACCCGGACCGGTTCTTCGACGTGGGGATCGCCGAACAGCACTCGATGACGTTCGCGACAGGCCTGGCACTGGGCGGGATGCGACCGGTCGTCGCGCTCTATTCCACGTTCCTCCAGCGAGCCTTCGACCAGACCGTGCATGACGTCTGCCAGAACGACCAGCCGGTCCTGATCGCGGTGGATCGGGCGGGTCTGGTGGGTGAGGACGGCACGAGCCACCAGGGGATGTTCACCCTGACGGCGCAGCGCCAACTTCCGAACCTGGTCATCGCCAGTCCGCGTGACGAACAGGAGCTCCGGTCGTTGCTCCACACGGCGTTCGCGCAGGACCATCCGTTCGCGCTGCATTACCCGCGTGATGCTGGGTTCGGCCTGCCGGCTGTGGCACCCTCGGTCATCCCGGTCGGACGAGGCGAGGTCATCCGCGAGGGTCGTGATGTGCTCTTCGTGGGCTTCGGGCCGATCGTCGTCCGCGCCCAGGAGGCCGCGCTGGCCTTGGAGGCCGAGGGCTGGTCGGTCGGCGTCGTGAACGCCCGGTTCGCCAAGCCGCTCGACGGCCGGTTGATCCTGGACCAGGCTCGCGGGAAGCGACTCGTGGTGACGTTCGAGGAGAGCGTGGTGACTGGCGGGTTCGGGAGCGGTGTGCTGGAGCTGTTCGAGGAAGCGCGCCTGACCGATCCGGCGCTGCGCGACGTCGTGGTCCGGATCGTCGGCATCCCGGGCGACCGTTTCGTGGACCACGGCTCGGTCACGGACCTGCGCCGCGTCCTGCGGCTGGACTCGGCTGGGCTGGCAGGCCAGGTGCGGGACACGCTGGAGGCGCTGCAAGCGGTGCCGGGGACGGAACCAGCCGCGCGACCGTAGGGACGCGCCGCGGGGACGCGCCGGGGCGCCTGGGCGGCGCAGGCATATAGCGGCGCCGGCACGTAGGGGCGCCGGCAGGTCGTGGACCCCCTTTCCGCGACTCCCAGTCGCGCCTATCGACCCCAACGTGCAGCCGCTACCTGCCGAGTGCCACGCCTCGCGGAGGTCCGAGCAACAGGGTGGCCACGTCACCCATGACATCCATCCAGATGACGCCCGGCCCCGGCCACGGAGCCGACGACGTCTTGAGGGCCGCGACGACATCGCAAGTCTTGGCCGGATAGGCCGCGCCAAGCGTGGCTTCGTACCGCCGCGACAACTCCCTCGTTGCTATGGTCGACCTCAGGATCAGGAGTCGAGAGACTGGACGATCGATCGATGACGGACCGGCGCCGCGGAGCTGGACTGTCAATCCCTCGGCCTTTTCCTTCGCCCATCGGATCTGGGCTTCGAGTCGTCGAAGCTCTGATTGGGCCTCCACCGCCACGACGATCGGGCTGGCGCGGTCCCTGAGCACCAGATCGATCACACCTCGGGACGGCTGCGCGACCGGGACCTCTGGCTCAGGTATCCATCGACGGTCGAGAGCTCGGAGGAAGGATTCGATCATCGGGGCCTGGAAGCGATCGTGGAGCCGCGGCCCCGTCCCCGCAAAGTACCGGATTCCCAGGTCAGCTCCAAGCGCGACGCCGATCGCAACGAGGAGCTCGAGGCTCGACCTGGCCCGACCGGATTCGATGCGGTCGATATGGGAACGATGGACGCCGACCGCTTCGGCCAACGCCGCACGGGAGACACCGGCCTCGATTCTAAGTCGCTGGATCTCTTCGCCTACCTTGAAATCGAGTCGGCCTACGCGGCGCTCGGTCTCTCGCTTGACCCTTACCCTTGTGGCTGCCATTGCCAGATCGAACCACACCGCGCTTATCTGTCGCCCACCTGGCGGAGCATCCTCGACCCAGAACACGCGACTCAGGGTCGCGGAATCGTGGCCCAACCGCCCGGATCGCCCGCCTCGACCCAGAACACGCGACTCAGGGTCGCGGAATCGTGGCCCAACCGCCCGGATCGCCCGCCTCGACCCAGAACACGC
>JBKJQY010000147.1:0-34107 GCA_046593725.1 Candidatus Limnocylindrales bacterium | reverse complement strand
CCGAACGACTCGGCGACCATCACCGCGCCGGCCGGCAGCGGCAACCTGGCTGGGACAGTCTCGTTCGCGCTGTACGCCAACAGCACGTGCGCTGGCTCGACCACCATTTACAGCACGACGGCCAGCGTGGCCGGCGCCTCGCCCCAGACCGTGGGAACTCTCAACACCACGGCCGTCATCGCGACGGGCAACTATTCCTGGTCGGTCAGCTACGACAGCACCAATGCAGCCCAACGGGACATCCCCGCAAGCTGCCACGAGACGTCGTCGCTGACCGTCAGCAACGGAGGGACGGTCTCCAGCCCGTAACCGCCTGAGGTCAGGCCAAGTCTGGGGTCCGGTCGCCTCGCGGCTGGACCCCACTTCATGCTCGGACCTCAGGACCGCGGACGCGTGCGGTCCTTAGACTCCGTGTGTGAAGAAGATCGGGTTCCTGTCGTTCGGCCATTGGTCGGCGTCGCCCTACTCGCAGGTCCGGTCGGGCGCGGACGCGCTCATCCAGTCGATCGAGCTCGCCGAGGCGGTCGAAGACCTGGGTGCCGATGGTGCGTACTTTCGTGTCCACCACTTCGCCCAGCAACTCGCGTCGCCGTTCCCGCTCCTGTCGGCGATCGGTGCGCGCACCAGGCGCATCGAGATCGGGACGGCCGTGATCGACATGCGCTACGAGAACCCGCTCTACATGGTCGAGGATGCCGGTGCCGCCGACCTCATCTCGGGTGGTCGACTCCAGCTCGGGATCAGTCGTGGATCGCCGGAGCAGGTCATCGATGGTTTCCGATACTTCGGCTACGCGCCGCCCGCCGATCAAACCGACGCCCACATGGCCCGAGAACACACCGAGGTATTCCTCCAGGCGCTGTCCGGCGTTGGGTTCGCACAGCCCAACCCCTCCCCGATGTTCCCGAACCCGCCCGGTCTGCTTCGCCCCGAGCCGCACTCGCCCGGGCTGCGGGACCGGATCTGGTGGGGCGCCGGATCACGCGCGACCGCGGAATGGACGGGCCAGCAGGGCATGAACCTGATGTCATCGACCCTGCTGACCGAGGACGCCGGCATGCCGTTCCACGAGCTCCAGGCCGAACAGATCCGCCTGTTTCGAGAGGCGTGGACCTTGGCCGGGCACGAACGCGAGCCGCGAGTGTCGGTCAGTCGGAGCATCTTCGCCCTCGTCGACGACCGCGACCGAGCGTACTTCGGGCAGGGCAACCAGGGATCGGATCAGGTCGGCTACATCGATGCGCAGACCAAGGCGATCTTCGGGCGGTCGTACGCCGCGGAGCCCGATGTCCTCGTCAAGGAACTTGCTGGCGACATGGCGATCCAGGCGGCGGACACGCTCCTGCTGACGGTCCCGAACCAGCTCGGCGTCGAATACAACGCCCACGCTATCGAGAGCATCCTCCGATACGTGGCTCCGGAGCTTGGCTGGCGTTAGGCGGTCGTATGCAGACACCTCGTGGCGATGCGTGCCGCATCCCCGGGCGCTAGGGTTGGTGCCATGCAGATCCCAGCAGACCTGACCGTCGGACCCCTGGTGGCCGAACCGGGGACCCGAGCGATGGGACTCGTTCCGATCGAGCTGGGCGGGGGTCGGCGGGTCGACTTGCCGATGGTCGTCATCAACGGCATGGACCCCGGTCCGCGGGTCGCCGTGACGGCCGGGATCCACGGTGCGGAATACGTCTCGATCGCCGCGCTGCGTCAGGTCGCGATGGACCTGGACCCGATCCTGATGCATGGTTCCCTCGTGGCGGTCCTGACCGCGAACCCGGCCGCCTTCAGCGCTCGGACCATCTACGTCAATCCGCTGGACGCGATGAACCTCAACCGTGTCTTCCCGGGGGTCGCGGATGGTTCGCCATCGGAGCGGCTCGCGCGATGGATCACGGATCACGTGATCGCAGGCTCCGACGCGTTCGTGGACATGCATTGCGGCGACATGAACGAGGCGCTCGTGTCGTTCACCGGCATCGAGGAGATCGGACAGGCGGGCGTGGACGCGCAGAGCCGCGCGCTTGCCGAGGCCTACGGCTTGCGATACCTGCTCATCGGGCCGTCACCGGGCACCACGACCACTGCTGCAGCGGCCATCGGCGTCCCGGCGGTGCTCGCCGAGGTCGGCGGTCAGGGCCGCTGGCCGATCGAAGACGTGAGCCTGCACGCAGCCGGCCTCCGACGGCTCCTGCGGACGGCCGGCCTGATCGATTCCGCCCCCGATGCGCCGCGCCTTGAGACAGAGGTTCTCCTGACCGAGGCGTGGATGCGCTCAGCGACCGCCGGGTACTGGCACCCCGCCGTGAGCGTGGGTGAGCGGATCCGGCAGGGGGCGATCGTCGGGGAGGTTCGCGACGCCTTCGGCGCGGTCCTGGAAATCCCGACCGCCCCGATCGACGGCGTCGTGATCTTCCTCGTCACTTCGTTGGCCATGAACGTCGGCGATCCCCTCCTGGCGCTCGCCGGCTGACCTCGCATGGGTGAGGGATGCCACGATCGGGATGATGGTCGTGTGGCGGCGGTGGAGGCCCTGTGAGGCGTCGGTCGGCGCGGCGACTGTATGTCCAGTTCGCACTGCAACTGGTGGATAACTCCCTTGCTAGATGCCGCCGGAGTGAACACAATGGGCTCGTCGCGGGGGAGGCAGCGCCTTTGGGTCGTCTGGCGGCGTGTAGGCTGTCCGGTTGACCACTCGAGGCACGTAGAGGGATCGAGCCACGTCGGTCTTCATGGAGGTCCCCGCATGAAAAAGGCCCTGCCGTTCGGCTTCAGCGTCCTGCTTATCGCCTCTGTCATGCTCGCAGGCACGGCTGTCGCCGGCGACAACGAGAGTGGCTTCAAAACCGCACGGCCCTCGATGCTCACGCCCATCATGGCCGGCGTCACGGCCACGCCGCTCCTGACCACCGGCGACGTGCTTCCGAGCGGCTATCGCTACGAGGCGGTCCCGGACGGGATCTCGCTGCGGACCCGCGGCCAGGGATGGGTCGACCTCTTCATCAACCAAGAGACCAGCAAGGTGCCGTTCCCGTACAACACGGCCACGCCCACCTTGCTCAACGGTGAGAACGACTTCGACAACGCGCAGGTGAGCCAGCTGATCCTCAACCAGCACTCGGCAGGGGTGCTCAACGGCTCGTTTGCCATCTCGAGCAGCTCCGGCTACCAACGCTTCTGCTCCAACTACCTCGCCACTGCCAAAGAGGGGTTCACCCGCGACATCCTCTTCACCAACGAGGAGTCACCCGACTACGTGCTCCGGCAAACGGCATCATGGCCGCCGGCGCTCAACAGCCCCGACCAGAGAGAGAGCGGCCTCGTCATCGCGCTCGACGTCAAGACAGGCAAGCACCAGCCGATCTTCGGCATGGGCAGGCACAACCACGAGAACAACATTCCGATCCCGGGATACGGGTATCCCGTTGTTCTCTCAGGCGACGACACGTTCACGAGCGGTCCGCTCACCGGTGGAGGGCCGGCCCAGTCGCAGCTCTACTCGTACATCGCATCGAGTACCGACTCGCTCTTGGCCGATCAGGGCGATCTCTGGGCATTTGTCTCTGACACGGCTGGGGTGACCAGCTACTACAACGTGATCCCCGGAGTGGGGCCGACCGTCACCGGACACTTCACCAGGGTGCCGAAGTACATCGCCACTGGCCTCAAGTCTGACGGGTCGGAACTGCAAGCCGCCGATGTGCTTGTTGCAGACGGCGGACCCTATCCGCTGCCGCCCACCAACGGCAGCTGGCAGACGGATCTCCGCACGACGGCACCCAATGTGGGCATAGACGGCCCGCAATGGGTGCTCGAGCATTGGAGCGACCTCAACAACGTGTTCCAGTTCGTTCGTGTCGAGGACATCGCCTACGACAAGCGGCCCGGCATGAGCAACGTCGTCTACATCGTCGACTCGGGTCGGGGCAGGGCAAGCACGTCCTCCCTGGACACGCCGAACTTCAGATCCTCGAACGGCCGTGTCTGGAGGATGGTCCTGGACCCGAACGACCCCACGACTGTCACCTCGCTCACTGTCTTCGTAGAGGGCGACGGTCTTCCTGCCCCGGCGAGCAGCGTCGACGTCAAGCAGATCGGGAGGATCCACCAGCCCGACAACGTCGAGACGACGCAGACGGGGCTCCTGCTGGCCGAGGATCCCGGCTCGAGCCAACAGTTCACAGTGGCCCAGCAGCTGTCCAACCCGACAAACGCAACCACCGCCAGGCTGTGGTATGTGCCCTTCGCGAATCCGGCGGCGGCTCAGGTCGTGGCGAGGGTGGACCAGTCGGCCGATGGGACTTCGGCCGACGTCGGCCCGTATCCTGGCGCAACCAGCAGCCCGTCCATCGGCAACTGGGGCGCCTGGGAGTCGACCGGCATCGTCGACGCGTCTGCGGCCTTCGGCCCTGGCGCGTTCCTGATCAACATCCAGGCCCACACGCTCTGGGTAGAGAAAGCGCCGGGCGACGACAACAACGGCGACGGTCAGCCCGACTTCACCTACAAGCGAGAAGGCGGACAGCTCCTGCTGCTCCGCATCCCCGGCATCTAGGCCCGCCGGCGGCAGAGAAGAGGGCGCCCGGGTGGGCGCCCTCTTTCATACTGGTACCGCGCCAGTCTTGCTGACGTGGTTCACGGGCGGGATGGCCGACTCGGTATCGGTTCAGTCCGACGGATCCAGGCGGCGCCAGGCATGCAGCAACCGGCCCACCCGAGCTGCACCCACGACCCCTCGACGGCAATCCGGACTACGCCGCGATGCTCGATGTCGGCCCGTCGTCGATCGACGGCTGGCTCGCGAACCTCGTCGCCGCCGAGCTGCAGATCGACGATGACTCGATTCTCGACCTGCGTTCAAGCAGAGCATGACCGACCGTGGAGGCGATCCGCTGCTGCTGTTCTGGCGCCCCCGGACGGACTCGAACCGCCGACGCAGGCCTTAGGACGGCCTCGCTCTGTCCACTGAGCTACGGGGGCGCGGCCGTCATCGTACCCCGGACATCTAACCGTGCGGCGCGGGCGTGCCCTGATGGAAACGAATCACCCATCGCCGGTCACGGTGAACCCAGGCGGACGAGCGATTCGATGGCGTCACGCCGGGAACGCGGTAGGTCACAAGCCCGATCCCGTCGGACAGGAGCTCGGCGGTGAACGCATCGAGCTCGACATCCGCCCTCCCCGACGTCCGGAGCATCTTGCGCATCGACTCAGCGTCCCAGGTCCCGCCGCTGGCGCCGAACTCGAAGAAGTCGTCCGCGATCAGGTCGGCCAGTTCGCGATCCAGGCCAGCCGGTTCGCGACGGGCGAGGGCGAGCTCGTATCGAAACAGCTCCGCCCGAACGTTCACTCCCGGAGTCAGATGTCCGCCAGATGTCAACGCACAGCAGCACCGGGCGGACAGATCGGCCACTTCCAGGCCGCGACCGGCGGGTTCCGTGTCTGCGTGAGCGTGGCAACAACCGGGTCAAGGGCTCCGGGCAGGAAACAGGCCACCTTGTGCTGCTGCAGATGAACATATGGCGGACAAGTGGCCCGAAGCCAGTCCCCGTCTGGCAGTTTCGGGACCCTGCTCTACAATCCGGACGAGATGCACGACGCTCCCCTCCCCGAGCTCATCCTGTATGGCCGCCCCGATTGCAGCCTCTGCGATGAGGCTCGCGAGACGGTGACCGCACTCCTCCGCCAGCGCACGGACGAGGGCCGAAGCACGCCTTACCTGGTCGAGCGCGACATCGAGACCGACGCCGTCTGGCACGACGCCTACTTCGCCTCGATCCCGGTGCTCGAATTCGGCGATCGCCGCATCGAGCTGGCGACGAGCCAGGCCAGGATCCGCCGGCTCCTCGCCGACGTGCTGGACTGATCGGATGGCCGGCACGGAACTCACGGTCGCGGTGGCCGTCGGAGCGGGTGTGATCAGCTTCCTCTCGCCGTGCGTGCTGCCGCTCGTTCCCGCGTACCTCGGGCAGATGACCGCGATCGCGGTCGCGGCATCGGAAACGGGCGCGGCGCCATCGCGATGGACCGCCGTCCGACATGCCCTGGCGTATGTCGCGGGCTTCGGGTTCGTCTTCACGATCATCGGCATCACCGCGACGTTCCTCGGCGGGCCGCTCGTGGACTTCCTGCCGGCACTGCGGATCGTCGGCGGGCTGATCCTCATCGTCATGGGCCTCGCGCTCGCCGGGATCCTGCCGATCGCCGCGCTCGAGCGCACCTGGCGCCCGCTCGATACCGGTGCGACGCAGTCACTGGCCATGGTCACGGGCTCGGTCTCGCTCGCCTCCCCGACCGCCGGCGCCGGTCCCAACGCAACCCATGGGATGGCCGACCGCCTGGGCAGTCGCCTGGTCTCATCGAAGGGCGGTTGGCTCGCGTCGTTCGGGCTCGGGGCGATCTTCGCCATTGGCTGGACGCCGTGCATCGGGCTCATCCTCGGCGGCATCCTGACGATGGCGGCCACGTCCGGGACGGTCGCGCAGGGCGCCATCCTGCTGATCGCGTACACGCTGGGTCTGGGCCTCCCGTTCATCGCGATCGCCGCGGCCTACGACAAGGCGCCCGCCATCACCGCGCCGCTGGTGCGTCACGGGAAGATGGTGTCGCTGGTCGGTGGGTTGCTGGTGGCCATGATCGGCCTCGCGATGGTCCTCGACTGGCTCAGCCTGCTGCCCCGGTTCTTCAGCTTCAGCGGCGTGTAGATGGCTGACGACCGACCCGGGTTCACTCACAAGACGGAGAAGCACGGCCTCATCGGGCCATTCAGTGGCCGGCAACTCGCCGGTGTCTTCGCCATCGTCGTCGTCGCGGTGATCGCGCTGGTTGCCGCCACGACCCCGCTCGGGCCTGTCGCCCAGGGCCCCAGCGTCATCGATCCGCGCGCGACCGCCTACATCATCGACAAGGCGCCGGCCGTCGGCTTGAAACCCGGCGACTTGGCGCCGGAATTGAGCCTCACGCTTGACGACGGCACCACGTACCAGCTGACGGACCTGGATGGCAAGCCGATCCGGCTGGCCGATCTGCGCGGCAAGGCGGTCTGGATCAACTTCTTCGCGACGTGGTGCCCACCGTGCCAGGCCGAGACGCCGGTCATGCGCGAGGTCAGCGAAACCTATCGCGAGCGCGGCCTCGAAGTCATCGCGATCAGCGTCCAGGAGACGTCGCCCGACGACGTCAGGGCGTACGCCGACCGCTACCAGCTTGGCTACACGATCGGCTTCGATGGGAGTGGTCGGATCTTCCACCAGTATCGCGTCTACGCATTGCCGACCCAGTTCTTCATCGACCCGAATGGTGTCATCAGCGCCATCGCCCAGGGCCCGATGACCGTCGAGTCCGCGAGCGCCAACATCGAAGCCATCCTGCCCGCGGCCGCGCCCAGCCCATAGGCGACCGCGCGGGGGCGCTCTTCTGCGGCTGATGTCTATCGGCGGCATCAAGCCGGGTGGTGGGGCGGAGGGTCGTTGTGTTCGCAGCGGACGCCAGGTCCCGCGGCTGATGTCTATCGGCGGCATCAAGCCGGGTGGTGGGGCGGACCTTCTCCTGCCGTGATGCCGCCGACAAGCATCGCGACCAACACCTCGCGCCCTCGCGGACCGTCCGGCCGCGCGCCGCAGAGTACCCCTCAGACCGCCTCGTAGCGGAAGCGGTCTCGGTCGCGCACGAGTCGGCCCACCGGGTGATGAACCTCGTGCGACAGCACGACGATCCAACCCTCGTCCGCAGCCTGGGCGAACAGCTCGGCCTTGCGGATTACCGAATCCAGCGGGAAGTCGTCGAAGGCCGTGACCCAACGCGGATTCGCCGCCCACGGCCGCATCAAGAGGTCCCCGAAGAAGGCCAAGGTCTTCGCGCCATCCCCCGACCCTCGCACCACCACGGCCTGGTGACCCGTGGAGTGGCCGCCGGTCGGGACGACCGTGACGCCGGGCAGGATCTCGCGCTCGCCGTCCGCCCAGCCCTGCGCGCCCCAGTCCTTCACGAGCGTGAGTTCCGGCTGCACGTAGGATGCGACCAGCCTCGGGTTCGAGCTCAGCGCGACCTCCCACTCGGCCTTCTGCGCCACGATCCTGGCGTGCGGGAACGTGCGCTCGCCGTCGGGCCGCAGCAGCCCACCCGCGTGGTCGAAATGCAGGTGGCTCATGGCCACGACATTGACGGTCTCTGGCAGGAACCCCACCTGCTCCAGCGCCGCCGCGATCCACGGCCCCTCATAGGCCCGCATGGTGCGAGTCTTGTCGTCCAGCCGCTCGCCGATACCCGTCTCCACCAGCACACGTCCCGAGCGCGTCTCGATCAGCAGGCAGTTCAGCGCCTGGAGGAGCCGTCGCTTGTCATCCACTTCGTCCTTCGCGAGATCGCCCCACAGGACCCACGGCACGGGTCCGAACAGCGTCCCTGCATCGGAGCGGAACGTGCCTGCCTGGACCAGCGCGACGCGCGTACCGCCACCCAGGTCCGCGATCCAGTCGACTGCGTCGTTGATGGCCACGCCGCTAGGACCGAGTCGGCTCCCCGGTCTTGCGACCGGCGTCGAAGTCGCGATGGAACGCGGATGCGGTCGGCTCGGACTGGCCCTGGTACCGGGACCGCAGCGACGGCGTCCCGTACGGCCGCTCCACCGGCGACGACATGCCGAAGAAGCTGATCTGCCCGATGCGCATCGCGTGGTACAGCGCTATCGGCAGGTTCGCGACGTTGGACAGCTCGAGCGTCAGGTTGCCCTTCCAGCCCGGATCCACGTAGCCCGCGGTCGAGTGGATGAGCAGGCCCAGCCGACCCAGCGACGACTTGCCTTCCAGCCGCGCCACGAGGTCGTTCGGCAGCTCGACCCATTCGAGCGTCTGGCCCAGCACGAACTCGCCCGGATGCAGGATGAACGGCTCGTCGTCCTCGATGGTCAGCAGTTCGGTGAGGTCGGGCTGGAGCGCCCGGACATCGATGTACGGATAGCGGTTGTTGCGGAACACTCGGAACCGACGGTCCAGGTGGAGGTCCACCGACGACGGTTGCAGATCCGCCTCGTCGTACGGATCGATCTTGACCGAGCCGGATTCCAGCACCTTGCGGATGTCGCGATCGGACAGGACGCTCATACGGGGACTCCCTCGGTGCCGCGCTCGGCGTAGAGCGTGTCCACCTCGCGCTTGAGGTCCTCGAGGTCCTCGAAGCTCTGGTAAACGCTGGCGAACCGGATGTAGGCGATCTGGTCGATGCTTCGAAGCTGCTCCATCGCGAGGGCACCGACGCGTGACGACGGCACCTCGTTGGCGCCCGAGGCGCGCAGGTCTGCCTCGATCTGGTCGGCGGCAGCCTCGGCGGCACCCGCAGGCACGGGCCGGCGAGTCAACGCCTTGCGCAGGCCGGACGCGAGCTTGTCGCGATCGAATTCCTGTCGGACGCCATCGCGCTTGACGACCACCAGCCGGGCGGCCTCGACGCGCTCGTACGTGGTGAAGCGCATGGCACAGGAGGCACACTCGCGGCGACGCCGGATGGTGGCGGAGTCATCAAGGTCTCGCGAGTCCACGACCCGCGTTTCCCGTTCGCCGCATTGGGGGCAGCGCATCGCTCTCCTGTCCTGCCGAACCACTACATGGTGTGGTGTGCGGCGAGAATACCACTACATGGTGTGGTGCAGTGCGGTCAGGCATTCCCCCGAAGCACGTCCTGCGAGTCGGTCGGACGCGACTCGATGTCGTCCGCCACGGCCGCGTGCCGGGCGATCGCCTCACGTGCATGGAGCAGGTTCAGGTAGCCGCGCTTGAGCGACGTCTGGCCCTCGAGTTCTCGATTGCCGCGCCGGACGTTGATCATGATCGTCGCCCCATGCTCGACCATCGCGAGCGCTCGGTTGGCCCGTTCCAGGTCCGCCACGATGTCCGTCCGGATCGACTTCACCTGCGACGGCGCGTTGAGCGCCTTCGCCTCCTCGATGTAGCGCTCCACGGCGTCCGTGGCAGCGGCCAGCGTCTCGCCGAGCGCGTCGGCGGGCAACACGTGGTGTCGGACGGAGTCGATGCGACCGGTCGCGCCCTCCAGCGACAGGTCGATCCGGGCCGCAAGGTCGTGGATGGCGACGCGGAACTCCTCCAGCTGGCGCGTCCGGGCCACGATCCGGTTCGTTCGTCGGAAGACGACGATGAGACCCGCGGCGAGCGCCACGAATGCCAGGATCGGCAGGAGGACCGTCAGTTCCACGTGTCGGGTCGCGGGCCGGGTGCGCTCAGCCCGCTCGAGCCCGAAGCTCAGCGAGGATGGCCGGGCCGACCGCGAACAGGTCACCGATGACCACGACGTCCGCGAAGTCGGCGATCGGGGCGTCCGGGTCACGGTTGATGGCCACGATCGTCTCGGCGGCTTGCATCCCCACCTTGTGCTGGATCGCACCACTGATGCCCAGGGCGAGGTAGAGCTGCGGCTTCACGATCTTGCCGGTCTGGCCGATCTGCTGGGCGTACGGGATCCAGCCCGAGTCCACGGCCGCGCGCGACGCGCCAACGGCCCCGCCCAGCGCCGCCGCCAGCTCGCCCACGAGCCCGAAGCCTTCCGGCCCGCCGACCCCCCGACCACCCGCGACGATGATCCGTGCCTCTTCGATGGGCGCGGCCGCGGTGGCCGCCGAGACCCGTTCCGTGACCGGCACCGCGGGGAGTGCCATGGCCGCCGTGGACGTGATCGCCGTCACCGTCCCGGCCGCCGAAGCCGGTTCTGCGGTCACGACCGTGGGCCGCACCGTGACGATGCCACGACCCCCCGCGAACCCGGAAGTCGTGAGCAACCGGCCACCGAACACGCTCATCTCGACGACGGGGCCGCCATCGCCCCACGACACGCCGATCGCGTTCACCAACACGCCCAGACCGGTCAGGGCCGATACCACACCCGCCAGATCGCGGCCATCCGGGCCAGCACCCACCAGGATGACATCCGGCGATTCGGCGACCGCCAGCGCCGCCACGTGCTGCCCCGCGATCGTCGCCCAGGCATGTCCCCCTGCGGACGGATCTGTCACGGAACGGACGCTCGGCATGTACGCAACGAGGTCCGCCGCCGCGACCGCAGGATCCGACGCGACCACCACGCCCACGAGATCCCGCCCGGACGCGGCCGCCAACGCCCGACCCAACGTCGCGACTTCCGTGCTGATGTTTGCCAGTTCCCCGGTCGCAGTCGCCTCCCCGATCACCCAGATGGCGCCCATCAGATGATCCGCCGCTCGGCGAGGTACGCCACGACCTGTCGAGCCGCCTCGTCCGGTGCCTCGCGGATGACCCGGGTCGCGCCACGGGACGGCGGCGCGACGCTGGACAGCACGGTCGTCGTCGCCACGGCCCCGCCCACGCCGGCCGGGTCAAGCCCAAGGTCGGCCAGTGAAAGCGTGGTGATGCTCTTGGAGCGCGCGCCCATGATCCCCTTGAGCGACGGGTAGCGCGGCTCGCCCAGCGCCTGCGTGCAGGTGATGAGGGCCGGCATCGGGGCGTCAAGGACGTCGTAGCCGGTGGGCGAGATGCGTCGGACGCGAACCGTACCGGCCGAGGGGTCCGGTTCGATCTTCGTCGCGTAGGAGAGCAGCGGCAGCCCGGCCAGCGCGGCGACCCCGGGCCCAACGACACCCGCCACGCCATCGGAGGTGTCCACGCCGGCCAGCACCAGATCGAACTCGAGCGTCTTGAGCGCCGCCGCCAGGACCCGGGCCGTCGACACCGTGCACGACCCGGCCAGCGCCGGATCCGTGACGAGCGTCCCGGTCGCGGCCCCCATCGCGAGCGCCTTGCGCATCGTCTCGGGAGCGCTCGCCGGCGCCATCGAGAGCAGCGTGACCTCGCCGCCGTGCGCCTCGACCAGCTTCAGGCCCGCTTCCAGCGCATATTCGTCGTTGCCGTTCACCACGGCGGTGACCGCCGCGCGATCCAGGCGGTTATCAGAGCCGAGCCGCTCGCCCATGGACGCAGGGTCCGGGACCGGCTTCATGAGAACGACGATTCGCACGGGGTGTGAGGCCTCCTGCCCGGTCAGCTGCCCTTGCCGAGCAGGTCCCGCGCGATGACGAGTCGTTGGATCTGTTGGGTCCCTTCGTAGAGCTGCGTGATCTTCGCGTCGCGCATCATCCGCTCGACCGGGAACTCGTCGATGTAGCCGTACCCTCCCAGGACCTGGACGGCATCCGTGGTGACGCGCATGGCGTTATCACCGGCCACGAGTTTACACATCGCCGACCACCGGCTGGCGTCAGGCGCCCCGGCGTCGATCTCCGTGCAGGCCTTGTACAGCAGCTGGCGCGCGGCCTCGGTGCCGGCGTCCATGTCGGCCAGCATCGCGCCGATCATCTGGAAGTCCCCGATGCGCTGGCCGAACTGCTTGCGCTGGCCGGCATAGGCAACGGCCACCTCCAGCGCACCCTGGGCGATCCCGACGGCCTGGGCGGCGATCCCCGGGCGGCTGCGATCCAGCGTGCGCATGGCCAGCTCGAACCCGTCGCCTTCTGCGCCGATCAGGTTGGCCGATGGGACGCGAACGCCATCGAAGACGAGCTCCGCAGTCGGGCTGCCGCGCAAGCCCATCTTGTGCTCCACCCGCGCGACCGAGAAGCCATCGGTCGGGACTTCGACCTGGAAGCACGACAGGCGCTTCGACTTGGGCCCCATCGGATCCGTGACCGCGAAGACCGTGATGAGGTCCGCGACGGAACCCTGGCTGATGAACCGCTTCGCGCCCGACAGGACGTAGTCGTCGCCGTCTCGACCGGCGGCCATCCGGATCCCCGACACGTCGGAGCCCGCCTCGGCTTCCGTGAGCGCGAACGCGATCAGACGCTCCCCGGACGCCAGCGACGGGACCCAGCGCTGCTTCTGCTCGTCTGTGCCCGCCATCAGCAGCGGCAACGCCGCCAGCTCCTGGACCGCCAGGATGAGCCCGGAGGTCGCGCAGGCCCGGCTGATCTGCTCGATCGCCAGGCAGATCGTGAGGAGGTCCACGCCCAGACCGCCGTACACGGTCGGGAACGGCAGGCCAAGGATGTCGTGCGACGCGAGCAGGGCGCGGATGTCCTGAGGGAACTCGGCCGTCTTGTCGATCTCGGCGGCGCGTGGCGCGATCTGCTCGTCCGCCAGGACGCGCACAGCGTCGCGGAGCATGAGCTGGTCTTCGGTGAGTCGATAGGCGCTTGGGGCGGGTTGGTCGGTCACGGCGGCCATGCTAGCAGCGCCCACGAGGACCGGAAGCGACCGGGACCTTCGTTCGTGGCCCGCGAGCACCGAAACGGCGCGATCGTCGGGTCGCCGGGCTGGACGCGAGCGGTAGGCTGTGGCGATGGACGACCTCACGCTCTACGCACTCCTGGCGGCCGCGGCCCTGGGTGTCGTGTCCATGATCCTGATCATCCGGCGGCAGCGGAACGATCGCACAAGCGACGCGCGAGAGCCCCTACGCCGTCAGCACCGAAGGCATGAAGCGCTGCCCGAACTGCGGCTTCGGCAACCTCGTGACCGACTCGACCTGTTCGAGCTGCGGGAAGCGCCTACCCGGTTGACCGGTTTCTGGCATGACCGAGGTAGGGCTGGCGGCCATCGGCGCGGCGAACGCCGGCAGCGGAGCCACCGGCGCGACGCACGTCCCGCGAGCGCGAACTTCGAACCCGTGGAGGAACGAAGTCGGCTGCGCCATACCTGCTTCTAGGCTACGGCGGCCTCGGTGGTCGACGCGGCCTCGGCCTCTGCATCGAGCCGCGACCTGATCGTCGCGATAGAAAGGATGACCAGTCCGAAGACGGGCTTCGCCACGATGTCGGCCACGGAGTAACCGACCTGGCGGATCATCTCACCTAGCGCCTGGTCGGCGAGAAGGCTCGGGAGGATGTAGGCGATCGGGTAGAAGCTCCAGCTCACCACGACGAGGACGCGAACCCCGGACAGGATGCCGCGCACCTCCTGCGGCTGGCGCTCGATCGCCCGGCCGAGCTCGGTGAAGAGCACGTACACGATGTACACGAACGGGATCATGCTGAGGATGCCCCACACGGCGCGGCCGAAAAGATCGTCGGCCGGCGAGATTTCGCCGGGGTAGCCGATGAGGATCATCGCCACAGCGGCGACGCCGAGGCGCACCGTGAGGGAGCGGGTCGGCCCGGCCGCCAGGCGCATGACGAGGACGAGCTCAGCCAGCAGCAGCGGGACCGTCAGCAGCCAGTCGACGTAGCGGTAGCCGTCGTTGAAGGGGAGCGTGCCCTCGACGCCTGAGGTATACGTGCGGGCGACCGGATCGAACACGAATGACGCGTTCCACGAGTCGAAGATCCGAAGGTAGTGATACAGGGCGATGAGGACGACGATCGCCGAGATCGTGACCGGCAGGCGGAAGGCCGGCCGGAGCGTGCTTCGCTGGATCAGGAAGTAAACGAACGAGGCGCCCATCGCGGCGATCGCGAGCGAGAACGCGTTGTACACGAGGTCGAACTGACCTTGAGCGAGGACCATGGCCGAGCCTCCAGGGTGGTGGTGGACCAGCCCGTCGGGCCGAGGGTTCGCACCGTCGAACTCAGTCTCGGTAGAGGAAGCTGGTCGGAACGGGTGTTGGCTGTCACCCTTCCTTCGGGTCAGCCCACGGGCTGGATTGCCCTCCGGCTGGATCGCCGCCGGGGCGCCACGGGCTGGTCGGGGGTCACCACCCTGGTGACCGGCGCGAGGCTACACCACCGGCAGCCGGCGATCGGCCGGAGCCGACGCGATGCGGGCCGCCAGGACCTCGCTGATGTCCATCGAGGCCACGCCGGCGCCACCCTCCGCCGACGCCAGCCCGTCACTCAGCATGACCATGCAGAACGGGCAGGAGGTGGCGACGACGTCGGCGCCGGTCTCGATGATCTGACGCGATCGCTCGGCGTTGATCCGGGTGCCGCGGCTCTCTTCCATCCACATGCGGCCACCGCCGGCGCCGCAGCAGAACGTCTGCTTGCCCGACTTGGCCATCTCCGTGATGGTCACTCCGGCCGCGCCAAGCACGTCCCTTGGCGCGGCGACGACGCCGTTGTAGCGCGCCAGGTAGCACGAGTCGTGGACGGTCACGGTCCCGAAGCCGTGATCGCCCGACTCGGTGCCGTTCCCGGCATCCGGCGGGATCGTAGCGAGCCTGCCCGAAGACACGAGCCCCGCCAGGTATTGGCTGTGATGGACGACCGTGTAGTTCCCGCCCAGCTGGCTGTACTCGTTCGACAGTGAGTTGAAGCAGTGCGGGCAGGCCGTGACGATCGTGCGCTGGCCCATTGCGTACTTGTCGAGCGTCTCCACGTTGCCCATCGCCAGCATCTGGAACACGTAGTCGTTGCCCATCCGGCGCGCCGGGTCGCCGGTGCACGACTCCTCCTGCCCAAGGACGGCGAAGTTCACCCCCGCAGCGTGCAGGCAGGTGGCAACGGCCCGGGCGACCTTCTGGTTGCGCGTATCGAAGGCAGCCGCGCAGCCCACCCAGTACAGGACCTCCAGATCATCCAACGTACCGGCCGACGCCATCGAAGCGACCGTGTCGACCTCGAATGGCAGCGGCTTCGTCCAGTCCAGCCGAGCCGCCGACGGCTGGCCCCACGGGTTGCCCTGGCTCTCCATCGCCCGGAACGCACCGGTCAGTTCGCTCGGGAACCGGCTCTCCTCGAGGACGAGGTTCCGGCGCAGCCCCACGATCTTGTCGACGTGCTCGATGAGGACGGGGCAGGCCTCCACGCACGCGCCGCAGGTCACGCAGTCCCACACCGCGTCGTACGGGATGGCGGTGTCCACGATGGTGGTGGCGACTGCCGCGGGCTGGAGCGTCGAGTCGTCCAGGCCATAGGTTTGGCGGACGATCGGCGAGTTCGGGATGATGTCGAGGGTCTGTTCGGCCAACTCGGACATATCGCGGATACCCATGATGAAGGTCTTGGGATTGAGCGATTTCCCGGTGTTGTAGGCGGGGCACGCCTCCTGGCAGCGACCGCATTCCGTGCACGTGAAACCGTCCAGGACGTCCTTCCAACCGAGATCCTGGAGGGTCTTGAGGCCGAAGGTGGCATTCTCGTCCTCCAGGTCCATCATCGGCAGCTGGCCGCGCGGGGCGAGCTTGCGGAACCAGATATTCACGAAGCTCGTGTAGACGTGGAAGTGCTTGTTGGTCGGGATGAACAGCAGGAACGACGCGAGGACGACCACATGTGCCCACCACAGGGCCACGAAGCCGGCCTGGGTGACATCGGGGCCCAGTGAGCGCAGCGGCACCGCGATCGCGTTGGTGACGAAGGCTCCGGTGATGTCGCCGTACGTCGCGGCCTCGAAGGCGAGCGCGAAGAACTCCGTCGAGACGACGAGCGCGATCATCGTGAGGACCTGCAGCCCGGTCCGGTCCAGTGACAGCCGCTCTGGCCGATCGATCAGTCGGCGCTTGAAGAAGTAGCCGAGGCTCAGCAGCACGGCCAGCGCGATCGTATTCTGGACAAACACCGCAAGCGTCCAGAACAGCCCACCGAGCGGCCACGATACGACCGCCTGCACGAGCCCGCCGGTGACCACGTTGATGTTGCCGATGAGCAGGAGCGTCGAGCCCAGGAACAGGATGTAGTGGACGCCACCGGCCCGGGTCCAGCGGAACATCTTGTTCTGCAGGAACGCGTACTGGATCAGGCCCCACGCCCGCACGCCGAGCTCCGAATTCGTGACCGGCGGGCTGTCGCCGACCGCCGTGAATACCTTGAGCCGGCGGACGATGACGAAGCCGAAGAGCGCGAACGCACCCCAGAAGATCGGGAAGACCAGCGGATACGCCGGGACGTGCTCGAAGGTCTCGAACATCAGGCGGACGCCTCCTCGTGATCGAATGGGCCGGCCAGGGTCTCCAGGGCATGATCGAGGACGGGCACGATGGCTTCCAGCGACTCCAAAGCGCCCTTGGGGCTGCCGGGCAGGTTGACGATGAGGCTGCGGCCGCTGACGCCGACGAGGCCACGGGACAGGTCCGCGAGGGGGGTCGTGGCGCGGCCGGCAGCGCGCATCGCCTCCGCCATGCCGGGGATCTCGTAATCCAGCACAGTGCGGGTTGCCTGCGGCGTCACGTCGCGTGGGGTCAGGCCGGTGCCGCCGGTAGTGACGACGAGCGGGTGATGTTGGGCTCCGGCTCGAAGCGCCGCAGCGAGGGATGGAACGTCGTCTGGGACCACGGCGCGGTCAACCTTGAATCCCAGGGTCGCCAGGCGTTCCGCGACCTTGGCGCCGGACACGTCCTCGCGGGCACCGGCGGTCACGCCGTCACTCGCGGTCACGACCAGCGCCGTCCGGGCTCGGGACACCGTCAGCCGCCACGCTGGGGCTTGGGCTTGATCCGGCCGGCGGAGCGGGAGCCACTGTGCGGACGTGCGGCGGGCTGACCCTCACCGGTGGCCGCTCCCCCGCCGGCGCTCGGCGGATCGTGGCGGATCCACTCGCCGGACTTGCCGCCGCTCTTGGACAGCAGGCGGACGCTCCGGATCTCGACGCCGCGTTCGACGCCCTTGACCATGTCGTAGACGGTCAGTGCCGCCACGGAGGCCGCGGTCATGGCTTCCATCTCGACGCCGGTCTGGCCAGTCGTGGCGGCTTCCGTGCGAATCCGCAGCGCGCCGGCGGCGCGGTCCGGCGTGATCGCCACGGAGATGTCCGTGAGCGACAGGGGGTGGCACAGTGGGATCAGGTCGCTCGTCCGCTTGGCGCCCATCACGCCTGCAATCTCGGCGACGCCCAGGACGTCGCCTTTCGACGCCCGGCCATCGATGACGAGGCTCATCGTCTCGGGCGACATCGCCACAAGGGCTTCCGCCACCGCCCGTCGTGAGGTCGAAGGCTTGTCCGAGACGTCCACCATGCGCGGCCGCCCGGAGCGGTCCACGTGGGTCAGCCGGCGTCGTTCCGAGCGCGGGAGTGGTTTCGGGTCCATCGATCCTCCGCTCAGGCCGGGTCGAGCCACCAGAGCTCCACCTCGGCGCCGGCCGCCAGCGTAACGTGCGCCTCCGGGATCACGGCGAGTGCGTCCGCGGTGGCGAGGGCGGACATGACATGGCTCCCCTGCCCGGCCGGCCCTCCGGACAGTCTCACACGGACGCGACCCCGCTCGTCACGCACCGGCGCACCCGTGGCATCGCGTTCGGCGGTGACTCGGATGAACGCGCGACGGCCGGCACTCTTCGAAACGTCGTCGCCCAGGACGGCGCGGTCCGTGGGTCGGAGCACGTCGCGGCGTCCGGCGAGGCGGCGGATGGCCGGCCGCACGAATAGCTCGAAGGTGACGAAGCTCGAGACCGGATTGCCGGGTAGGCCGAAGAGGAGCGTCGTGTACTGGTCCGGGCCCGGCTCCCCGGTCGTCGCCGTTCCGAACACGAAGGGCTTGCCGGGCTGGACGGCGACCCGCCACAGGTCGATGCGACCGATCTGTTTGAAGGCGGTGCGGACGACGTCGTACGGCCCGACGGACACGCCACCGGACACGACGATCGCGTCCGGGCGCTCGGCAAGGCCCGCGTTGAGGTGCGCGAGGACGTCGTCCAGGTCGTCCCTTGCGATGCCGAGCCGGAGCGACTGGCCGCCCGCGGCGCCCACGAGCGCGGCGAGACCCGGGCCGTTCGCATCCGGGATCCCGGCCGCACCCTGTGCCTGGCCTGCCGGGACGATCTCGTCCCCGGTCGCGAGGACGGCGATCCGGGGCTTCGGGTAGATGGCGATGTGCGACACGCCGGCGCCGGCGGTCAGTGCGACACCGGCCGCGGTCACGGCCATGCCAGGTTCCAGGATCGTGGCACCGTCGGCCAGGTCGGAGCCGCGGCGGCGGATGGCGCCACCGGGTTGGATGGCTGCATGGACGTGGATCTGCGGTGGCGGTGCGCCGGTTGCGTCTCGGCCTCGTGGCCCCGTTGGTGTCCCGGCCGCATCCAGGGGCGTCGTCAGTTCGACCTGGACGACCGCGTCCGCACCGGGTGGGATCGGCGCACCGGTCGCGATGCGGATGGCCGTTCCACGTTCCACGTTCTGTTCCGCGGCCTTGCCGGCACGGACCTCACCGATGACGCGGAGCGTGACGGGCGCATCGTCCGTGACGCCGGCCACGTCTGCGGCCCGGATCGCGTATCCGTCCATGGCGGAGTTGTCCCAGGGCGGCAGCGCGGTGCGGCTGACGACCGGCTCGGCGAGGACAAGGCCCAGCGCATCGGCCGTGGCGCGTTGCTCCATGGCGGTCCGTGGCGGGATCGCGGCCAGAACGGCGTCGCGCGCCTCCTCGACCGAGTGGAGCTCGCTCATGCGCTCATCTCCGCCTTCGCCCTGGCCGACGTCATGCGCTTCCGAGCGACCCAGGCAACAAGCAGCGACACGACGATGATGACCGCCCCGACCGCCATCGCCGATTCCTCCCAGAACTGGAACGGGAACAGCTGGACCAACCGGTCCTTCGCCGGGTCGAACAGGTATGACCCCGCCGGGAAGAAGATGCGGTGGAAGACCTCGAAGAGCTGATCGAAGGCGACGAACCCAAGAACGCCGAGCACGATCGTGCCGATGACGAGCCCGATGGCGCCGCGCCGGATCGATCGCCAAAGCCGCACGCGATCGCGCCGCCGACCGGCAACGACCAGGACGATGAGGGAGATCGCGGAGGCCACATACAGGCCCACGAACACGGTCCGGACGTCGCGCATGTGTGCCTGTTCGCGCTCGTTGAGGACTGGCACGCCGTCGATCTCGACGTCGAAGTCCGGTGGACCGAAGACCAGGTCGGCAAGGATCGCGTCGGTGGCGGTTCGGAGGTCGTCCCGCGGGAACCCGGTCCAGGCGGCAGCGTCTGATCGGACCTGGGCGAACGCGACCCACTGCGTGGTGAGGAACGGCAGGATGGACAGCGCCACGATCACGAGCGCCAGCGCAATGCCGGCGAGCACGGAGGCAGCCTTGCCGCTGAGGTCGGTCACGCCCGCATCGTAGCCCGGATGGGCTCGATCACTCGTCCTCGAGCGTCCTCGCCTGGTCCCACCAGCCCTCGATCGTCAGGTCCGTGGGGGTCTCCTCGCCCAGTTCCATGGCGCCCTTCCTGGCCCGCGCGGTAAACGCATCCAGCGGCAACGCGAGGATGTCGTGGAGCCCCTCGATGCCGGTCTGGATGAGCATCCGATGCTGCGCCGGACCGAAACTCGCCAGGTTCAGCATCAGCGCCTCGTCGCGCCACATCAGGACATCGTTTGTGGTGGCGGACACTTGGTCGGCGAGCGTCTGGCGCCGGGTCGTCGTCTCCGACCGCTCCAGAAGCAGGCCCGTCGTGAAGATCCCCTGCTTGTCGAGGCGCGCGAGGTGGACGGGCTCGATCCGTGTCAGCTCATCGATCGGTGGCATGCCGCGATGATGCCATGTCGGGGATGCGCGTGGGCCGGTTGGTCGCCGGTCGCGCGGTACGACGGCGCGATCGCTGGTCGGTTGGTCGTCGGCCGGTTGGTCGTCGGTCGCGCGGTACGACCCGGGTATCGAGAACCGCCGTCGCTTCGGAGGCGACGATCCGGGCGGTCGGACGCCGCGGAGGCCGCGAAAACGGCGATCCGTCGCTGGTAAGGCGACGAACGTCGAGTTAGCGAGCCATCGCCGACCATTCAAGCCTGCCATGCCAGCGTTCGTCGCCTGGGGGACGACACAGGGGCAAGGGCGGGGCAAGGGCGGGGCAACGGCTCCGGGCGACGCACTCACGCCCGGCGCCGACCCGCGCCACGACACCCCTCCTGACCGCCATCATGGCCCGATACGGAGGTGATGGATGAATCGAACGGTCTTCCGCGGTGGGCGCGTCTTCGATGGCAGCGCGGCAGTCACGCGTCGCGTAACGGCCGGCTACCACGAGTGCTACCTCGTCGCCGGCGAGCTCTGATGCCCCCACAGCGGCCAGCAGTCGACCGAATCGGTCGGTATTTCGGGCAGGTCGGCGACGCGCTGGACGACTGGCTCGCGTCCGAGCGGCCGGATGCCTTGCGCTCCGCGACGGAGTGGCGCACTCGGCTCAGCGGGCCCCCTCCGGACCACGGCATCGGAGCGGATGCCACGATCCAGGAGTTCATCGACATCGTCCTCCCCAATGGCCTCCGGATGACGTCACCGACCTCGTGGGGCTGGATCACGACCGGGCCCACGACCGTCCCGACAGCTGTCGCGGCCGCCACGATGCTCGCCGCCCCGCAGCGGTACACGATCACCGCCTTCAACCATCTCGAGGAACTCTCGCTGGACTGGCTCGCTGCGATCTGCGGGCTTGGGCCACATATGAAGGGCGTCTATTCCAGCGGAGGCTCCACGGCCAACCTCATCGCGCTCGGGGCTGCTCGTCAATGGGCCCTCGAGGCGGCCGGGCTCGACCCGGCAGCCGCTGGACTGGACGGCCGCCCGGTGGCGCTCTACACCTCGACGCAGGCGCACCACACCGTCCAGCGTTCCGTGGCGGTCCTGGGGATGGGACGGGATGCCGTACGCGGGATCCCCGTTGACCGGCTGCAGCGCATGGATATGGACGCGCTGGAGGCGGCACTGCGGGCGGATCGTGCGGAGGGGGTCCTGCCGATCGCGGTCATCGCGGCGGCAGGCACCACGAACACCGGCGCCATCGACCCGCTACGCCGAGCTGGCGAGCTCGCTCGGGAGTATGGCGCCTGGTTTCACGTCGACGGTGCGTATGGGCTCCCGGGATTCCTCGATCCACGCGTCCAGCCGCTGTACGACGGACTGGAACTCGCCGACTCGGCGATCGCAGACCCGCACAAGTGGCTCGGCGCGCCCGTTGGGATCGCCGCGACCTTCGTGCGCGATCGGGCGATCCTTCATCGGGCGTTCACCCAGGAACCGGCGGACTATCTCGAGGGCGCCTTCGCGGACGACGACGTCCAGGTCTCGATGGATTCGATGGGCATCCCCTACTTCGACTTCGCGGTCGAACTATCCGCCCAGCCGCGCGGCGTGATGGTCTGGGCGATCCTGCGTGAGCTCGGCGTCGAGGGGATGCGCCAGCGCATCGTCGACGACAACGACTTCGCCCGGCAGGTGGCGGCCCGTGCGCACGAACACCCGCGCCTGGAGGTTCTCGCGGAACCGGTCCTGTCTATCTGCGGCTTCCGCTACAAGCCGGCCGATGGGAGCGACCCGGACCCGGTGACCCGTCAGATCCTGCGTCGGCTGGCCCGCGAGACGTCGATCGTGGTGAGTTCGACGGTCGTGGACGGATCGTTCGTCCTTCGGCCGTGCTTCATCAACGCCCGGACGTCGAGATCGGACGTCGATACGTTCGTTGACACGGTCATCCGCTTTGGCGACCAACTGACCGCCACGTAACCCCGAACGACACGCGGATCCTGCGTGTCGTCCGCCGCCGCCGCTCCCCAGGCGACGATTCGGGTGATCGCCTGCCGGGGAGGCCGCGCAAGCGTTGATCCGTCGCCGGGAGGTCAACGAAGGTCCGCCTGGGAGGCACCGCGCACGGAGATGGAGCTAGGATCCCGGGATTCGTCGCCTGCTGGACGATGCGCCTACGCGCATGGCGAGGACGGCGGCCCTGGTCGTGGCGTCGACCGGTCAGACCGATGTGCCCACCATGCTCAGGATCTTGCTGACCTGGCATCCGAGGAAGGTGAGCGTGACGTTGGCGATCAGCGCGAGGATGAGTGCATATTCCTCCAGCCCCCGCCCTTCCTCGTCACGATCAAGGGCGCACAGGATCCGTCCCTTCACCGAACCCGATCTCGATGGCCCGACCTGCGGGCGGGCCCGCAGCGGCGACCAGGGGGCGTTCGGACTCGACGGCCGACCATGCGACTCGTGGTGCCCATCGTCACCGCGAGTCGCGCCGTAGCCTGTTCGCCCGGGTCCTGGTTCGGTATGGTTTGGGGTAGTCACAAGTCATTGTGAAAAGAGGAGGAGACCCATGCGCAGGATTCTCATCGGACTGGTTCTTGCTGGCTCGTTGTCAGCTGTCGCGGCACCGACCGTCCTGGGTCATGAGTGCTTCATCGCGAGCCGGTCAACTCAGGGTGACGCCGGTGCGCTGCACTCCTCACGCTGGCAGCGCGACACGCTTGCGGATATCTTCGGGTTCATCAACGGGATCGTGGGTGGGCCCGCGCTGACCCCCCGCCAGATCACCTGGGCGGTCAGCACGGCTGTCGGCCAGGGTCTCCCGGTGGGTGGCTGGGTCGTTCGGTCGGACAAGACCGTCGGCGAAGGCTCCAGCAACCCGAACCTTGCCAACGGCAAGGGTCTTGATCATCTCGCCGATGTGTACGGCGCCCAGATCGTTGGGATCTACTTCGCGGCCCTGGGCACGCCTGCGAGCTGATCCCTCAGCCGCCAGGCGACCAACAGCCCTCGGAACTCGCCCGAGGGCTGTTCCTTACCAGTACGCGCGGCCCACGCGATCGAACACCTGCCAATGCTTTGGCCCGCTGAAGTGCCTCCCCGTCCCCTCCGGGCGTCTCCATGTGCGAGCTCGGGCAGGGCTGGCAGGGACGTTGTCGTTCGCGTCGCCAACGAGCATCCTCGCCAGATGCGGCGACAGCGACGAGCGCGAAAGCGCGGTTACCCCGTAGTACGCCAACGGCGCGAGATAAGCGCCATGACGAGGACGCCGACCAGCCAGGGGATCAGCAGGAGGCCGCCGACGAAGGTGGCGCTCATCACGGCATAGTCGGCGCGAGACGTGACGTAGGTCCACGCGACGATCATCGGAAACGCGACGATCCAGGCCACCAGGACCCAGCGGACGGCCTGCGAGCGGGTTGTCAAAGTGATCCTTCCGGGCACGGTCTTTCGCCGATTATCACCGACACGTCAAGCAGGGGAACATCGGCTGCGACAGGCCGGTCGTCGGGACGCCCGGCGAGCCGGATCGACGATGCGCTCCATCGTCGCCTGGTCGATGCGGACGGCGCCACCGGCTGACTGCGGTCAGAACTGCGGTCCCGTCAGCCCTCGGAATTCCCTCCGGGGGCTGTCTCGCGCTCAGATCCGCCTACTCCGCAGGCTTGTCGCCGAAGACGGTGTAGTGCCAGCCCTTCTCGGCTTCGCCGGTCAGTTCGAGCATGACGTGCTTGACCTGCGTGTACTCCTCGAACGAGTACGTGGACATATCCTTGCCGCTGCCCGACTGCTTGAACCCGCCATGGGGCATCTCGCTGGTGACCATAAGGTGGTCGTTGACCTGCACGTGCCCGAAGTTGAGCGTGCGCGCGGCCTCCATGGCGACCCGGACGTCGCTCGTCCAGATGCTTGCCGCCAGGCCGTAGATCGTGTCGTTGGCCTTTTCGAAGGCTTCCTCGATCGTGTCGAACGGCAGCACGGCCAGCACCGGCCCGAAGACTTCGTTCTGGACGATCTCGCTGTCCTGTCGGCAATCCACGATGAGCGTGGGGCGATAGAACGCGCCGTCCGGGTGGCCGGCCACCTCCGGCCGGTAGCCACCGGCGACGATCCGGGCCCCGTCCGCCACCGCGCGCTGGACGAAGCCGTCCGCCCGGGCCACCTGTGTCTGGCTGATGAGCGTGCCCAGATCCGTCTCGGGATCGAACGGGTCGCCGACCCGCACAGAGTCGAACAGCTCGGCGGTCCGGGCCACGAACGCGTCGTACACGCTCCGGTGGACGTAGGCGCGCGTGGCCGCGGTGCAGTCCTGGCCGCCGTTGATGAGGGCGCCGGCCGTCGCGCCGCGCGCGGCAGCTTCGAGATCGGCATCCGCGCAGACGATGAACGGCGCCTTGCCACCGAGCTCCAGATGGACGCGCTTGAGGTTGCTCGCCGCGAGCGCCTGGATCGTCTTGCCGGTGGAGGTGTCGCCGGTCAGTGAGATCAGGTCCACGTCCATGTGGGCGGCCAAGGCCGCACCCACGACATCGCCTCGCCCGGTCACGACGTTGAGGACGCCGGCCGGGACCCCGGCCTCCAGGGCCAGTTCCGCGAGGCGGATCGTGGTCAACGGCGTCGCGCTGGCGGGCTTGAGCACGATGCTGTTGCCTGCAGCGAGGGCCGGACCGATCTTCCAGATCGCCATCCACATCGGGTAGTTCCACGGGCTCACCTGGCCCACGACACCGATCGGCTCGCGACGGATGAAGCTCGTGTGGCTCCCGCTGTACTCGTAGGCGGCCTTGCCCTCCAGGTTGCGGATCTGCGTCGCGAAGAACCGCAGGTTGTCGCTGGCGAACGCGAAATCGGAGTCGCGGCGGAGCTTGTACGACGTCCCGGTCTGGAGCGTTTCCAGGTGCGCGAGCTCGTCCGCGTCGCGGTCCAGGAGGTCGCCCAGGCGGTTCATGATCGTGACCCGGTCCGGCATCGCCATCCGGTGCCAGCGGCCATCGCGGAAGGCGGCCCGCGCGGCGGCCACCGCGTGATCCACGTCCGCCTCGGTGCCATCCGGGACCCGCCCGACCAGCTCGCTCGTCGCCGGGCTGCGGACCTCCAACCAGCGACCGCTGGTGGACGGGACGGCGACACCGTCGAT
The DNA here is from genome assembly GCA_046593725.1 of Candidatus Limnocylindrales bacterium. Taxonomy (GTDB): domain Bacteria; phylum Chloroflexota; class Limnocylindria; order Limnocylindrales; family CSP1-4; genus SPCO01. The sequence continues at coordinate 8,610 of JBKJQY010000147.1, read as the reverse complement.
GATCATCTTGAGGTCGTTCGTGACGTCCACGGCCATGGCGGGAGCCTCCGGTGGTACGGCTGAAGAGCCGGTCAACTGCTGGCCGCGAGTCTACCGGTGCCAGGCCAACACGGCGCGCCGGAACCCGGTCAGCGCGACATCGTCCAGCGGCGAGTTGATCGGTCCGGCCCGCGTCCCGACACGTTCGCTGGGCATACTCCCAGCGGACAGTGGCGGGCGGTAAGCGCTATGCGACCGAGACGCTCAGCATGGCGCACGCCACTCGGACTCGAGGATGGCACAGACGATCTCCCCGATCCATTCGTCCTTGAGGAACTCGCTCTCGAGCAGGTGCCCCTCACGGCGCATCCCGAGGCGCTCCATGACCCGCAGGGACGCGACGTTGCGCGAGTCGCACGCAGCTGCGATCCGATGGAGACCCAACGCGTCGAATCCCAGGCGAAGCATCTCCCGGGCACCTTCGGTCGCCAGACCGCGTCCCTGGACGTCCGGGTGGATGCACCAGCCGATCTCCCCCTGCTGGCTCTGGGCGCTCTTCAGGAGGAGCATGAACTCACCGATCATCCGGCCAGACTCGGCGTCCACGGCGGCGAGCAGGAGCGGGTCGCCGTCCGCCTCGATGCGTGTCTGCTGGACGCGCTGCTCGATCTTGGCGCGCGACTGGTCGATGCCCATCGGCCCCCACGGGAGGTAGCGGCACACGTCCTCGCGGCCGAACATGTCGTGGAGAGCCGCAAGATCGCCGAGCTCGTACGGCCGCAGGGACAGCCGCGACGTCCGGAGCGGATACGAGGGTTCGAGCATCAGCGAACGAGAGTCACTCAGATGGCTGCGGCTGGACGCGCTCAGGTTCTGGTCGATCGCTGGGCTTCGGCGTACTTGATCAGATCCTGGTGAAGCCCGATCAAGTGGTCCAGGTTGGCCATGACCAAGGCCGTGGTGATGGCCTGGCGGCCGACCGTCCGGTCCATTTCGGCGAGTTCCCCGACGAGCCACTCGAAGTCGACGTACGAGGGAACGCCCAGGCGCCTTTCGACGCGCGCGTTGTGGATGAATGGCGCGATCCAGCACCACACGATCTGGGGCGACGCGGAGTTCGACTGCCACAGCAGGGCCGCGTCTCGGTGACCATTTCGGGCCAGCGTCGCGAAGTTCGCCCAGAAGTCCCCGAGGCCAAGCACTGCGGCCTCCGGGATGTCCGCTGGATCGTCGTGGTCGCGGAGTGCTTTCATCACGTCGAGGCCATAGCGCGTCATGGCCTCGCTGTAGGCCTCGCGCTTGAACGCATCTAGCTGCTCGATCACATTCTGCGTGCGCTGGAGCCGGAGCTGGCGGTAGATCGCGAGGAACGTCAATGCCAGGACGAGCCCGGTGAGTGCCGTCCAGAACCACTCCGACCCCGGACCGATGAACGACATCCCGTCGGTGTTGATGAACGACACGTTTGCTCCCTCCGTCCTACGGCAACGATAGGCGGACGATAGCGGTTGCGGTGGCACCGGGGAACCACTACGACGCGCCCGCCTGCCGGCTGGCGGCCCGGTCGACGCGAAACCACCGTCTCCGTCGAGTGACAGCTCTCACGATGACCGACGGTCGCATCAAGCCGCTCGGCTACCGACTCCGGGTCCTGCGCCCATGCCGCCTCGGCCCATTGCGCGCCGGGTGACCGTCACCGGAGGCCCCGATGATGGGTGGCCAACGCGAAGTCCTTCATCGATGGGGGATCTTCCCGATGGTCCAGGACGGCTGGGACCGACATTTAGCCTCCCGTCGGACCCTCCTGCGTGGCATAGTCCACCTAAGAGCGCCGCGAGCCCTTGACGGCGCCAAGGAGGAACATGGTCATGCCGACGTACATGGACATGCATGACATCCCGGGCGTCAAGGCAGAGGACGTCGCGGGCGCCCACGAAGCCGATCTCCGGGTCCAGGGCCAGTACGGCGTGAACTACAAGCAGTACTGGGTCGACGAGCAGGAAGGCAAGGTCTTCTGCCTCGTCGACGCGCCGGACAAGGAGAGCGCCACTCGGGTGCATCGCGAGGCCCATGGGCTGGAGGCGCACACCCTGTTCGAGGTCAAAGAGGGCGAGTAAACGACGCGGATCCGGGTTCCGATCCGCGACGATAGGCGGATCAGGCGAGGCTACCGGTGCCGGGCCAACACGGCGCGCCCGAACCCGGTCAGCGCGACGTCGTCCAGCGGCGGGTTGATCAGTCCGGCACGTGCGTCGCGGAACGCTCGCTCCAGCCGGCCAGCCAGGAACCCGGGGCCGCCGGCGATCCGCAGCGCCTCGTCCGTGGCGAGGACGGCGGCGTTGGTGGCGGTGATCTTGGCGAGGGTCAGGTCCCCTTCGAGGGCGCGGCGGGCAGTGCTCGTCGTCGCTGCGTCCCAGCGGCGGGCCACATCTTCGAGGACGATCCGGGCGGTGCGAAGGGCCACGTCCATCCGCCCAAGCCGCAGCTGGATGGTGGGGATGTCCGCGACGGCTGTCGAACCGTCTCCAGGTCGACGATCCAGGGCCCAGCGTGCGACAGATTCACGCGCGCCCTCCCCCACTCCGAGGTACGCCGCGGCGATCGATACGGCGAACCAGGCGCCGGGCACGGGACCTCGCGGATCGCGATCCTTCACGCCCCGGCGGAGCAGCAGGGCGTCGTTCGGCAATACCACGTCAGTGAGGCGCAGGCGACCCGACGCGGAACCGCGCATGCCCAGGGCTTCGAAGCCGGCGAGTCGCTCGACACCAGGCGCCCTGAGGTCCACGAGGAAGTTGGCGACTTCCGGCGAGTCCATCGTGTCAGTCGGGTCGGCGATGCGGGCACTGACGAGGGCAAACCGAAGAGCCGGCAGCCACGTGGTCCAGGTCTTCTCCCCGGTGAGCCGCCACGTACCGGATGCGTCATCGGGAGTCGCCAGGGTCCCCGGTATGGCGCCACGGGATGGCGAACCGCCACCCTCCTCGGTGGAGGCCGCGTTCACGAGGGCACCTTCCTCCACGACGGCGCGGAACAGTCGCTCGCGCAGGGCCGGTGGCCAGACGTCGGACTGGGCGGCCGCCCCGGTCACGTGCAGGTGCATCGCGAACCCGAGGGCCGTCGCACCATCGACGGCCCCGATCGTCGTGAGGATCCTCACGACGTCCGCCAGGCCAACGCCGTCACCTGCGAATGAGGTCGGGATCGCGGTTACGTGGAGGCCCGTGCCCACGATCGCAGCCGGGATCGATGGATCGAAGGTGTCGCCCGGCGCCAACGCTTCGATCGCCGCGCAGGCGGCCGCCAGCCGGTCTTCCAGGGCGAGCCGTGGCGCCACCGTCACCGGCCTGCCTCGTCGGCAGCCGCTTCCTGCAGCAGCTCCCAGGCACGCTCGACGTGGCGCGCCTCGGTTCGGATATTCCCGACCGACAACCGGATCGTGAACCGGTCATCCAGCCGCGTGTGCGACAGGAAGATCTCGCCCGTTCGGTTGACCGCATCCATGATCCGGGCATTCGCCTTGTCGAGTGCGACCGCGTCAGCGGCCAGCGCGGCCGGTCGCCAGCGGATGCAGATGGTCGAGAACGGGACGGGCGCCAGCCGCTCCCAGTCCGGGTCCGCATCCACCCAGGCGGCGAAGACCTGCGCCATCTCGATGTGATGCTCGATGCGTCGTCGAAGCCCCTCCAGCCCGAACCAGCGCAGGTGGACCCATACCTTCAGCGCGCGGAACCGCCGGCCCAGCTGCGGCGTGTACTCGTTGTAGTCGCGGAAGGTCGCTGCTCGGTCCAGCGTGCGCAGGTACTCGGGCACGAGGCTGAACGCGGTCCGCAGCAGGTCCATCCGCCGCGTCAGCAGCAGGGACGCGTCGAGCGGCACGAACAGCCACTTGTGGGGGTTGATGACGATCGAATCGGCGCGCTCCCAACCATCGAAGTCGTCGCGCCGCTCCGGCACGAGCGCGACCGCTCCGGCGTAGGCGCTGTCGACGTGCAGCCACAGGCCCTCACGCTCCGCGATGTCGGCGATAGCCGCGACCGGGTCGATCGCCGTGGACGAGGTGGTCCCGATGGTCGCGATGATCGCCATCGGGCGATTCCCGGCGGCCCGATCCGCGGCGATCGCCTCGGCCAGGAGGTCCGGACGCATCGCATACGACTCGTCCACACCCACGTGGACCACCGAAGCGCGACCCAGGCCCAGCGTCATGCACGCCTTGTCGATCGAGTTATGGGCATGTTCGGATGCGTAGACGCGAAGCCGCGCCACGTCCGCTCGCCCGGGCAGGCCCTCTGCCGCGACTGCCACACCCAGCGACTCTCGGGCCGCGCCAAGCGCGATGAGCGTCGAGGTCGACGCCGTGTCCGTCAGCAGCCCATCGAAGGCTTCGGGCAGGCCCAGACCCTGCCGCAGCCAACCGACGACGACACTCTCCAATTCCGTGCCGATCGGCGAGGTCCGCCACAACATCGGGTTCTGCCCGAGCGCCGCGGTGAGCATCTCGCCGAGGATCCCAGGGCCGGACGCAGTCGTCGCAAAGTAGGCCATGAACCCAGGGTGCTGCCAGTGCGTGGCGTTCGGTTCGATCAGTCGGACGTAGTCGTCCAGGATCGCGGCCAACGATTCCGGCGCCTCAGGTGGCTTCGAGGGGAACAACGGTGCGAGCGTGCCCGGCTCGATCGGCGGGAATACGGGATACGCCTCGACCCGCGCGAGATAGTCCGCCAGCAGGTCCACCACGGCGTGACCAGCCGCTCGAAACGTCTCGGGATCCATGTCCGCCAGGCCGGTCGCCTGGTCGTCGTCGATCATGGTTTCGTCGTTCGCGGTCATGCCCCGAGTGTACGGGCAAGCGGACGGCCCCACTCCGGGTGGAGCAGGGCCGTCGGGTCCGGATAGAGGCGCCGATCGGCTACCGGAGACGATATGGGATCAGCACGAAGTCGATCACGTGGATGACCCCGTTGCTCGCGTCGATGTTGGTCGCTGAGATCTTGCTGTACCCGTTGAGATACGCGTTGCCGTTGCGGACGGACGGGAACGCGTAAAGCCCTTTCAGCATCTTGATCCGCTTTGCGGCCAAGACATCGGCCGCAAACAGCTCCTGGCCGACGACGTGGTACGTCAGAACCTGGGTGAGGATCCGCTCCGGCAAGATGATGCCGAAGGCGATCATCCCGGCGAGCAACGATGCGGTGACTCGACGGCGCGTGTGGTGACTCCTTCTTGGGGCAGGACCCAGCGCGAGATCTTGCCGACCGTCACCCGGGATCCTTCGGGCGGCGGTCTCCCCTAGTTCGCCCCTGATGCTGTGCCGGATCGCCGTCGGTCGATGACCCCTTGCGCGGCATGCGATGATCCCGCCATGGTCGAGTACGGCAACGGTGTGGGCGAGGTCGCGGGCCGATCGGGCGGGACGTCCGGCGGGGGCGGTGCGGACATGGGCGCAGCGCTCAGCCACTTCGTCACCGACTCGGCCCACACGATCTCGACGATGCCGCCGGCGGCACTCGTTGCCGGCTTCGTGGCGATCATCGGGTTGATGCTGCTCAAGCGAGCCTTCTGACCGCTCGATCGGCAAGAACCACTCGGCAGGCACCGGGACCACGGTCGCCCGAACCGAGCGTCCTGCACGGGCCTCGCGGTGACCGCTCCGGTGTACCGCGATCGTATCGAACGTGCATGGCTACCGGCTGGATCTGTCATCCAACGTCGCGATCGTCAAGGTTCGCGAGGAACTCGTGCAGATCAGGGTCCTCACAGGACCGCAGGGCGGTCGGCAGCGAGGTCGACGACCCGTCCGGGAATCACACCTGGCGCATGGAGAGGCATGGCCCCGGAGGGGTTCAGCGAGCACCATCAGGAAGGCTTCGACTCCGCTCCACTCCGAGCTGTAGTCGGGTGCCGAGCGGACCTTGATCAACAGGGCGGCCAGACCCGGATCGGGCGCACCTCGATCGTGGGCGGCGAGGCGGAGCCCCGAAGTCGGAGACGAGCTGCGTGGTCGGCGGTGGGGTGCTGCCAATGGTGAGCGTCGCCGGGGACACGGGGCGATGCCGGCGCCGCTTGCTTGAACGCCGCGTCGACCTACGACTTGAAGGGCTCGGGGAATGGTTCAGGCTCTTCGGCCCGGGATCGGCGGGCCGAACGACTCCTGCCCGGAGCCGCCGTTCGGATCACGCTCCGCACAAGATCCCAGGCGCAAGCCGCGCCGACTGGGCAACGAAAGGAAGTCCGTCATGCACCTCACCTCCGGCACGCGCAGCGTGTTCGTCGTTCTAGCCGCGTCCGCCATCCTCGTCGCCGCCTGTGGATCGGCCAAGAGCAGCCCGCCCCCGACCCTGGGTCAGGCCCCGTCGCCGGCGCCCGTCGTGACTGCCGAGCCGACCGCGTCGCCGACGCCGACGCCGACCCCGACGCCAAGCCTGGGCTTCACCCCGGGTACCGTCACGGCGCCCCGGATCGTCGAGCTGACCGGCGACGACATGCTCAACTTCGTGCCCGGCCTGGTCCAGGCAGCACCTGGCGAAACCATCACCTTCCGCATCCACAATGTCGGAACGGCCGTGCACGAGTTCATGGTGGGGCCGATCGACGCAGCGTTTGCGGATACCGGGGGGACGGCGGAGGTCGCCGATATCGGGCCGGATCAGACGGGCGAGATCACCTACACGCTGACGGGCACGGGACCATTCGGGTTCGCCTGCCATGCTCCCGGACACTTCGAACATGGGATGGCCGGCTATATCCAGCTGGTCGGCCCGGATGCAACGACGGTCGGCACCAAGGACGACCCTCGCATCGTCTTGTTGCATATGGACGACAAGCTGACGTTCATGCCGGATAGCATCCCGGTCGCCAAGGGGGAGACGATCCGGTTCGTGCTCACCAACGACGGCAAGGCCGTGCACGAATTCGCAGTCGGTGCTGCCGACAAGGTCGCTGCTGACGATATCGATGGCGTGACGGTCGTGGAGCAGGACAAACTCGACGAGGGCAGCACTCACGCCGTGGTCTACACCTTCGACGGATCAGGACCGTACGCGTTCGCGTGCCACGAACCGGGCCACTACGAGGCCGGGATGAAGGGGACGATCACCCTCACCGACTGATCCCCGCGCGGCCCTTGACTTGATGCCCGGTCGAATGACCGGGCATCAGCCGCTGGCATCACCGCGCCGCCGATACGGACCCGTTCGGTCAGGAGGATCCGAGCGGCGGTCTCCGCCCCTCGTGGCGGGGTGCCCGGGCGCACCACGGACCGGACAGGCGGGACCAAAGTACTGCCACACAACCGAAACATCTGCCGTACAACCTGACTCAGTCAGATCAGAAGGCTGATCACTCTGATCGGTCGCAGGAAAGGGGAGACGGCGGACATGCGAATGCAACCACGCTGGGCACGAGGTATCGGGGTCGGTGTCGTCACCGTGTTTATGGTCAGCAGCGCCGCGTTCGCGGCGAGCGGACTCACGCCGACGAGCGCACCGGTCACACCGGCCACGCTGGATCCGGTTAGCGCCGATCCGTCAGAAACCCCAGACCTGACCGAGACGGCCGATCCGTCCGAGACTCCGGACGCGACCGAGACGGCCGATCCGACTGAGACTGCCGATCCGTCGGAGGCCCCGGACCCGAGTGAGACGCCTGACGAGGTCGTGACCCCGGATCCGACAGCTTGCGCCCAAGATCAGGGCGAACAGAACGACGGCGCCACCGATCAGGCTGGCGAGGATCAGGCCGATCAGTCCGATCAGTCCGGCGACAGTCAGACCGGCGCCGCGGACCAGGGCGACCAGAACGACGCTCAGTGTGACGACCAGCAGGACGAGTCCGGGGACAACCAGTCCGGCGACCAGCAGGACCAGACGGGCGACAATCAGGACGAGACGAGCGCGACGCACTCGACCTCGACCCACACCACCCATCACAGCACCAGCGGCAGCCCCGACGGCGGCGGCGCCAATGACTCCGGCGACTCCGGCGACTCCGGCGACTCCGGCGACTCCGGGGGCGGCGACTGACCTCCGAACTGAGAAAGGAGACCCCGGCGCTCCGCCAACGAGGCGGGCGCCGGGGTCTCTTGCTGTGCGAGCCCTATCTAGCCACGTCAAGCGTTTCGGAGAGACTATGGAACGGCGACGTGCTCCACGGGGTCGGCATCTCCGGTGATCACCACGTCCGCAGCGTTGTACACCGCCTGGGTGTAGGTCGTGAACTTCGGACCGTACATCCGGTTACTGAAGGAGTACCGGTACGAGTTCAACGAGGCGAGGGTGCCAGAGCCGGTCGATTCGCTGAAGGCGCGCAGCCAGGGGCCCCCCGGACGCCCCGCCGGTCATATTGCAGACCATGCTCCAGGTGGCATTTCCATTGAAGAAGTCCTGGCCGATCTTGCCGCTGCAGTACACGAGGTCATCGCCGTCGTCATCGCGCAGGATGAGCCGGGCGGCCGTGTAGAGGCGGTTCGTCCGGCCCTCCGTGAGACTCGCGAATGCTTCGCGGTCTCCGCGTTGCGCGCGAACCACTAGCCCTTCGTGCATGTGCCACCAGCCTAGGTGTCGGCAAGGGAGCCGCGCTGATCAGTCTGGTACACGGGCCGGGTGATTTGTTCCATCTGGCGTGAGTGCG
>JBKJQY010000023.1:0-33191 GCA_046593725.1 Candidatus Limnocylindrales bacterium | reverse complement strand
CGGTGACGATGGTCGCCCGCTTCGGGGCGACTCGCGAGGTCACACTGGACGAGTTGCGCGTCGAGCTCATCTTCCCGGCCGACGAGGTGGCCGACAGGTTCTTCAGGGAGCAGGCCTGATGCAGATCGATGATCCCGCGGCGAGGCTGGTCCCGACAATGCATGTGGCGACCATGTGGGACAGCCGGGACGAATCCCCGGGCCGCTCGACACCTCCCGTGGCCGCGCGGGGCATGGGAGGCACCAAACGGCCATCCGCCCCCCCCGCCCAGCGGACTACATGGCCGGGAACGTCTCCGCGACCTGGATCGATGCCCCGCCGTGGAGGACTGGGCAGCCCTTGGCCAGCGCGACCGCCGCGTCGAGCGAGTCGGCCTTGATGATCGAGTAGCCGGATGGCCCGCTCGGATCGTCGCTGACCGAGCCGTTGGCCGCGATCGACTTCGTGGCCGAGGCGGGGTTCCCCCCGTCGACGAGGGCTCCGCCCAGGGTCCCGAACCATGCGGTCCAGGCTTCCATGACCTTGGCGCCATCTTCCGGGGACTGCGGCATCGCTCCGCCGTGATACACCAGCACGTAGTTCGCCATCGTTCGAACCCTCTTCCGTCAACGATCGAGCGCGGTCATCTGCCGCGTTCACCTGTGCGACGAACGGGCGGACCCGGAATCGACCGTTCCACCGCCGGTTCATGGGCGAGTCGCTCGGGATCGAGCGGCACCCAGACTGTCAGCCGGCGACCGCGACGCTGGCGATCCCGGCCTGGTCGATCGCGGACTGCAGCGACTTGGCGTAGGCACGGCTCGTGTAGGTCGCGCCAGAGATGATGTCGATCTTGGCGCTCTGCGCCCGGAGCGCCTCGCTGGCCAGGATCGGCGCGACGTAGTTCGAGATCTCGCCGGAGTGCCCATAGGTCGGAAGCGCCGCGGCCTGTACATCGGTGATCTGCCCGTTCGTGACGGTGATCTGCACAGCGATATCGCCGTAACGCGTCGAGATGGTGGAGCCAGTCACGGTCTCAGTGCCCGTCACCGCGGTCGGGGCCAGGGTCGCCGTTGCGATCGAGTTCGATCCGCCCGACGTCCCGGTCGTTGGCGAGGCTGTGGTCGTAGTGGGCGCCGCGGTCGGCGTCGCCGTCGCGCCAGAGATGGATGCCGCTCCATCGGAGAAGGCAGAGGCCATCCCGATCGTGTCGGGCGTCTTGAAGGACAGGAGCAGGACCAGGGTTAGTGCGGTCGTGACGAGCGCGATCGCCCCGCGTTTCGGGAACATGCGATGACTCCTTGTTGGGTGAGCCCGTCCAGCATCGCGGGCCTTCATGAGTGGACGCTGAGAGTCGAGTCTCAGACGATTCTCAGAGCCGAAAACCAAGGTTCAGCCATGGTCGATCGCCCTCAAGCCCCCGTCACGCCCGCCGCGCCGGGCGCGAATCGCCCGGTCCCGCTCCCTCGTCACTGGTCCATCGGGACCTATGAGATCGTCGGCGTGCTGATCGCCAACGGGCTGTTGATCGCAGCCATGTGGGTCCGCCACGGTGGGCTCCAACGACTGGACAACCCCGGCGGCAACCTGGTGGCGATCGGTCAACTCACCGCGCTGTACGGCACGTACCTCGCGCTCATCCAGCTCGTCCTCATGTCGCGCAGCCCGTGGCTGGACCAGGTCTTCGGCATGGACGGACTGGCCGTGGCGCATCGCTGGCTGGGGTTCGCGACCGTCTGGCTGCTCCTGGGCCACGGCGTCTTCACAACGGTGGGGTTCGCGGTGGGGGACGGGGTGAACGTCATCGCCGAGTTCTGGACCCTCGTCACGACCTACCAGTACGTCCTGATGGCGACGGTCAGCGGCGTCCTGTTCGGTGCCGTGGCGGTCAGCTCGGTCCGGGCTGCGCGTCGGCGTCTGTCCTATGAGACGTGGTACGGCATCCATCTCTACGCCTACCTCGCGATCGCCCTCGGGTTCCTGCACCAGCTGGTCGTAGGTACCGATTTCGTCAGCGATCCGGTCGCCGTCGCCTACTGGGTCGCGCTGTACATCGCCACGGTCGCGCTGATCGTCGTCTTCCGGATCGGAGGGCCGGTGGTCATGTCCGCTCGCCATCGCTTGCGCGTGACGAACATCGTCACCGAGGCCCCAGGCGTCATCTCGATCTACATCTCCGGCCGGGACCTGGATCAGCTCGCCGTGCGTTCCGGTCAATACTTCGTCTGGCGATTCCTGACGCGCGACGGCTGGTGGCGCGGCCATCCGTTCTCCATCTCGTCCGCCCCGAACGGCCGCTGGCTGCGCATCACCGTCAAGGATCTCGGCGATTGGTCCGGATCGCTCAAGCACATCGACATCGGGACCCGGATCTTCGTCGAGGGACCGTACGGTGTCCTGACCGGAGCCCGGCGTACGCGGCCCAAGGTCCTCCTGATCGCCGGGGGCATCGGCATCACGCCCCTTCGGGCGCTGCTGGAGGCCCTGCCGGCCAGACCGGGCGACCTGACCCTGCTATATCGGGTCCGGGACCAGGGCGATGTCGTCTTCCGAGCCGAACTCGAGACCCTCGCGATGGCCCGAGGCGCGAACGTCCACTACCTCGTGGGACGACGCGAGGAGGACCGCGATCCACTCGATGGTCCCGGGCTGACCCGGCTCGTCCCGGACGTGGCCGACCATGACGTCTATCTGTGCGGCCCCGCCCCGATGATGCGGACCGTCGAATCCACCCTGCGCAAGCTGGGACTCTCGCGACGGCAGATCCACGCGGAACGGTTCGCCTACTGATGGACGCCGTGTCGATCCCAGCCACGCAGCGTCGCGCCGAGTCGATCATGGGCACGATCGTCTCGGTGGAGGTCCACGAGCCATTCGTCCCGTCCGAGGCCCTCGACGCGATGTTCGCGCAACTGCGCGCCGTGGACACCCGGTTCAGCGCCTACAAGCCTGCCAGCGAGATCAGCCGGCTGGCCCGCGGCGACGTGGTCGAGACCGACTGTAGCCTGGAGGTGCGCCAGGTCCTCGCGGCGTGCGACGGCCTCGCCGTGACGACCGGCGGCGCATTCGATGCACGTCACCATCGAGCCGATGGCTCGCTCGATCCATCAGGCTTCGTGAAGGGCTGGGCCCTGGAAGAGGCCGCATGGCTCATCGACAACGCGGGCGGACGGAACTACTGGCTCAACGGCGGTGGCGACATCGTCGCGCGCGGCGAGTCGGCGCCGGCGACACCGTGGCGTGTGGGGATCCGGCACCCCGGCCAGGCCGATCGCGTGGCGGCTGTCCTGGCGGTCCGCGATCGCGCCATCGCGACCTCCGGATCGTACGAGCGCGGCGAGCACATCACGGATCCGCGCTCGGGCGCTGCACCAGCCGGGCTCCGTAGCGTCACGGTCGTCGGGCCGGGCCTCGCATTCACGGACGCGTACGCCACCGCGATCTACGTCATGGGCTTGCCGGGCCTGGACTGGCTGGACGCCTACCCGGCCTATGCCGCGCTTGCGATCACCGATGACGACCGGGTCGTTTGGACGCCAGGCATGGAGCGCTATCGCGTCAGGGGCGACTGAGCGGCTTCGTTCCCGTTAGGATCTCAAGCATGAAGGCGATCGTCCAGGACCGGTACGGCCCAGCCGATGGCCTGCGACTCGAAGACGTCGATCGGCCCATTCCGGCCGACGACGAGGTCCTGATCCGGGTCCGCGCGACTTCGGTGAACGCGGCCGACCTCGACTATCTGTTCGGACGGCCCGCGTTCGCACGCCCCTTGTATGGCGTCCGACGACCCAGGCACCGGATCCCCGGCATGGATGTGGCCGGCGAGGTGGTGTCGGTAGGTCGTGAGGTGACGCGCTTCAAGCCCGGCGACGCGGTGTTCGGCGATCTGACCAACAGCGGGATGGGTGCATTCGCGGAGTACGTCTGCGGACGCGAGCGGGTCCTCGCCCCGAAACCCGCGTCGATGACGTTCGAGCAGGCGGCGACGATCCCGCAGTCCGCGATCATCGCGTTGCAGGGCCTGCGCGGCAGGCGCCCGATCACGGCCGACGACAAGGTGCTCATCAACGGGGCGTCCGGCAACGTCGGACCGTTCGCCGTCCAGATCGCCAGGTCCTATGGTGCCGAGATCACCGGTGTGTGCCGGACCAGCAAGATCGACTTCGTCCGCTCGCTCGGCGTCGACCATGTCATCGACTACACGGCCCAGGACGTGACCCGAGGCGGCGTGCGATACGACTGGATCCTGGATGCGACCGCGCCGCACTCGCTGCGGGCCTGGCGGCGCGTGCTCGCGCCGGACGGCACGTATGTGATGATCGGCGGGCCGGGGCGGCGGATCCTGACCGCGATGGCGGTCGGTCCGTTCATCCGGTTGACCAGCCGCCAGCGAATGGGGCTCCTCCTCAGTTGGAAGCCCTCGAACCTCGACGATCTGGCCATCCTGACCGCCATGTTCGAGGCGGGCACGATCGCGCCGGTCATCGACCGGCCCTACTCCTTGAGAGAGATCCCCGACGCGCTCCGCTACCTCGACGACGGTCATGCCTGCGGGAAACTCGTCATCACAGTCGCCTGAACCAGGAGGCGCCGGCGATCGCGCTTATCAAGTCGGCGGGGGCTCGTCGTCATGCCAGAAACGCGACAGCGCGTCGGCCACGGCCTGCTGTTCGCCCGCAGTCAATCGCTGCCCGAACTCTCGCTCGATGACACGGAGGTGCTCCACGAACGCCAGATCGTGACGGCGGCGCCCTTCCGGCGTCAGGACCACGCGGATCCCGCGGCGATCGCCGGGGACCGGTTCGCGCTGCACCAGGCCCGCCGCCTCGATGCGATCCACGAGTCGGGTCAGGCCGCTTCGGGTGAAGAGCGACCGTTCTTCAAGCTCCCACATCCGGAGTCCGTCGTCGGCCGCGTCGTAGAGCTGCGCGAGGACGTCGAGCCAGGACATCGGGAACCCTTCCCGCGCGATGAGGTCGCGCTCCGCGACTCGAAGCACCTTGGCGCTCGCGAAGAGCACGCCGCGCCATGCATCGTTCCAGCCCGTGGCCGGGCGGGTGGGGTCGTCGTTCCGCGTCATCCCACGGAGTCTACACCTGGACCGCTGGATGTCCAGAGAGTGCTATAACAGTTGTTGACACTGCAGTGACTGTCCCTACACTGGACGCAGCGGCCGCCGGCGAGACGTCCCCGCCGAGGCCTACGCAAGGAGATCCGCATGGCAACCCTGTTCGTTCGACATCAGGCTGACGACTACGCGGCGTGGCGTCGTACGTACGACGCGTTCCAGTCGACCGCGAAGACGCTCGGCGTCCAGAGCGACGTGGTCTACCAGGCTGCCGGCGACCCCAATGACATCACCGTGAGCCACGAGTTCGCGACCGTCGAGGCTGCGCAGGCCTTCGTGAGCAGTCCTGAGCTGCGGGCCGCGATGCACGACGCTGGTGTCGTTGGCGCCCCGACGATCTGGGTTGCGCAGAGCGTTTGACCAGCCCGGGCCGGCCCGGACCCGGCGGATAGGTTCGACCGGTAGGTCGAGGAACGGACAGCGCCCGTCGAGGGTCCCCTCGGCGGGCGCATCCATGTTCAGCTCTCCCCGTAGGCGCGCCCCGTTACGTGGACGTGCTTCGCGCCCGCGGTAGCGATGATGTCGAAGTCCTGGAGCTGCGAGACGATCTGTTCTGACGGTGCGATCCGGCTGGTTCACGGCGGATACCATCAGCGGTCATGAGCAAGCCGCGGACCGAGGCAGTCCTCCGCAGCGACCCAGCCATGTACGGCGATCAGCCGAACCGGTCGCCCTGGATCGCCCAGATGGCACCGGACGGGCCGCCGCGGCCGCTGGACGTCGACGCCGCGACCGATGTCGCGATCATCGGCGCCGGGATCGCCGGTGTGGCAACCGCCTTCTTCACGCTTCGGGAGACGTCGAAGCGGGTGCTGCTCATCGAACGCGACCGGGTTGGCCGAGGCGCGACCGGACGAAATGCCGGCCAGCTCACGACCTATTTCGAGCGCCCCCTGCACGACATCGCCGATGAGTTCGGGACCGAGCTGGCGATCGAGGCGCAGCGCGCGTTCGACGACGCCCATGACCTGCTCGACCTGATGGCAGGCGAGGCCGGCGCCACGGTCCGGGTGGAGCGGTTTGCCGGTCACATGGGGCTGTTCTCGCTGAACCACCTCGTCGTGCACTTGCGGAACGCCCGGCTTCGGCACGCTGGGGGACTACGGCCTGAGACCTGCGTCGTGTCGCAGGAGGCGGAGTTCCTGGACCAGATCCCGGACGAGTTCCGCGACCTGTACACCGTGGTCGCCCAGGCGCGCATCCGCGAGCTGCTCGGCACCGTTGACGACCGCTACCGGGCCGTATTGTCCGACCGAAAGGGCTGCTCCAACAGCGGCGCGTTGGTGCAGCAGGTGCTCGCCTACCTGGAGCGGAAGCATTCGGGACGGTTCGGCTATGTCGACCACACACTCGTGGAGCGGATCGTGGTCGACGCTGAGCGGGCTGAGGTCCACGCTCGCGGGCACGTCGTGACGGCCGAACAGGTCGTGCTGTGCACCAACGGGTTCACGGATCATGTCATCGAGGATGCGTTCGGCGAACCGATCCGACTGCACCCGGACCAGCGAGTGACCGGCAAGATCGGCTACATGGCCGCCTTCATCGAGGAGCAGCCGCGAACACCCGCGGCCATGAGCTACATCCGCAACGCGGAGATCGGTGGGGACGTGCCGTATGTGTACGTCACCAGACGGACCTATGACCGGGCCGAGGACAGCGTGACGCTGACCTGCATGGGCGGCCCCGAATGGCTCATCCCCGACGCGAGCTTCGACCCCGACGCGCCGTACCCCGGGACGATGCTCGATGCGATGGACGAGCTGGTCCGACCGTTCGCCCAGCCGTTGCGTCCGCCCGGGCGCGCCTACGACTTCCAGTGGACCGGCCTGATGGGGTATATGACCGGGATGGTCCGGGTCATCGGTGCGCATCCCCGCCACCCTGCCTTGCTCTACAACCTGGGCTGCAACGGGGTCGGGTTCCTGCCATCCATCCATGGCGGCCGGCAGGTGGCTCGGAGCCTGGCAGGGGAGCGGCTGCCGCCGAGCATCTTCGACCCGAGGATCGACCGGACCTAGCTGATTCCCGGACACGTTTTTGACCTCGCCGCGGTCCTGTGCGGATCCTGCTCTGCACGAGTTCCTCGTGAAGCTTGACGATATCGACGTTCGATATCGGATCCGGCCGGTGGCCATGCACGTTCGACACGAGCGCGGTCCCTTCAGGACCGGCGCCGTCGCGGCGATCGATGGGGGGTCGACCTCGTCCGTCAGGCCGACCCTTCATCTCGCGGCCGCGGGTCAATGCTCCGGCGTGTCGCCTGCGAGGCGTTCCCCGGCTTCCACCGGGATCGGCAACCGGTTCTCCCTCGGCGTGATGGGGCAGGAGTAGCCCTCCGAGTAGACGCAGGACGGGTGGTAGGCCAGGTTGAAGTCCAGCGAGTAGCTGCCGTCCTCCTCGGGCTCGAGGTCCAGGTATCGGCCGGCGCCATAGGTCTGGTGGCCACTGGTCGCATCCAGGAACGGGACGAAGACCCCATCCCCGTGCCCGCCGTCCATGCGATAGCCGGTCAGTCGACACGGCTCGCCCGCCAGGTGGAAATGGAACTCACCGGCGCGGTGGGCGGGCCGGAGCTGACCGTCCGACGTGGGGATGGCGAATGATGTGGGCTCGTCCCCGGTGTAGGGCTCCAGGACCAGGTCGTCGAGGACGTAGTGCTCATCCACCGGGAAGTAGGGGAGCCCCGTGAACGAGACCCGGGCCTCGGCCGGGATCGGGCTCCGCGGGTCTGACCCGAAGAACGCATCCTTGGCTTCGCGGTAGCGCCCGATCTCGGTGGCGTAGTCAACGGGTTCGTGCGTGTGCTCGTGCTCCTGCGTCACCCGGTCTCCTTTAGCCTGTTCGTCCAGCGCATAACGTTACTCTGCAACGGGAGAGCGGTGGTCGGCCCCCTCGGCCGCAACGCGTTCGGGGGCTTGCCGCCGCGCCCGCGAGCCACGGGCCGGCAAGGCGTCGGCTATGTTGGTGCGAGGTCGCCTTCCGCGGGCGGTGGCCGTGCAGTTCGGAGGACCACTTGCCAATGATCTCGGTCACTGTCATCCCCCCGGCCGAGCGCGACCGCGCCGTGTCCACGCTGATGCTCGCCTTTGCCAGCGACCCGGTCGTCCGCTGGATCCTCGCGGACACTCACGCGTATGCGACGTTCTGGCCGCGGATCATCGAGGCGTTCGCCGGGAAGGCCTTCGCGAACGCGTCAGCCTATGCCCTGGAGGGCTACGCCGCGGTCGCCCTTTGGCTGCCGCCCGGTGTGCACTACGACGAAGCGTCGATGGCCGCGCTGGTCGACGAGAGCGCCGCGGCAGCGGCACGTCCCGATCTCGACGGCTTCTTCGGACAGATGGACGACGTCCATCCGACGTTCGAGCATTGGTATCTCCCGTTGACCGGCGTTGATCCAAATTGGCATGGTCGGGGCCTGGGCTCGTCGCTGCTGCGGCATGCGCTCGAACGGTGCGATCGGGACGGTATGCCGGCGTATCTGGAGGCTACGAGCTCCAGGGGCCGGGACCTCTATGCGCGGCACGGCTTCAACGAGATCGGGATCATCCAACACGGCGGCTCTCCGACGATGTGGCCGATGCTCCGCCAGCCCGCGGTCCGGCCCTGACCAACGTCTCCGGCTCAGAAGAGTGTCGGCCCGCTGCGTCGCAGCTACATCCTTCGGCTGTCGTATGCCCAGTGCAACAGGGCTTGGCGCTGCCTGGGTCGACAGTCGATGTCGCCCGGCGGGCAGTGCTTCCTGAGCTGTGCCACATGCCGGGTCATCGCGTTCCATCGCCGAATCTGGCGCGCATCGTCCGGGCTTCGGCGCCCCAGGTGATAGCGGCAATACCACTGGAACCAGCCACGCGGATCCTCTGGGTGGATCCAGCCCTTGCGGAGCCAGTACGACAACGGCTTGGAGGCGCTGACCCCGAAGCAGTTCAGTGACGGGTCATGGGCTCCGGACGAGAGCTTCGCGGCCCGGAACCAGCTGGCCGGGAACTCCGCTCGGCAGTCGGTCATGTATCTCCCACCGAAGACCCCCAGCGCCAACATCTCGGCAGGCGTGAGCTCGGGCCTGAAGTCGGGATCGAAGTTCTCGCCCTCGGGCTCCGTCAGGTGGTACACGTAGCCGTGCTGCATGAGATCGTCGACCACGACCCGCTTCGGTTGCATGGCCTTCAGCCTATCAACGTCGCGGCGCCGATCCCGAGTCCGAGACGAGCCCGACCGCAGCCCGCTCGGCGAGGATCCGGACGGTGCCCCGGAAGATCAAGCCGTGGACCGGGTAGAGCACGTACCAGTAGGCGAGACCCGGCAGACCCTTCGGCTCGAAGAACGCCGTCTGGATGAGCCGGCTGCCGCCTTCGACCGGAACGACTTCGTACTGCAACCAGGCCCGTCCCGGCACCCGCATCTCTGCCCGGAGACGAAGCAACCTAGGAGATCGAACCTCCTCGACCCGCCAGAAGTCGAGCGCGTCACCCACCCGCAGGTGGTCGGGATCCCGGCGCCCGAGCCGCATCCCGACCCCACCGACGGCGCGATCGACGAGGCCCCTGACCCGCCACAGGAGGTTCGCGTACGGCCAGCCAGCCTCACCGCCCAGGCGCTCCACCTCCGCGAACACCCGCTCTGGCGGAGCATCGACGTCCCGAGCTCGGCGCTCGACGATGACCCCTTCGCGCGAGTTCAGCGAACTCAGGCTCGCCTTGTCCGGTGCGGCCAGCGCGTCGAACCAGGTCGACTCGACGTCGTGGCGATCCGTCCGTGCGATCGCCTGCTGGAGGGCCTCGGCATACCCAAGGGGTTCGAGCCCGAACGCGGCGGCCGGAGCGGGGTTGCGCACCACGACCTCGTTGCGCAGCCCCTCGATCAACGGCCGCGCGATCCCCGCCGGCACGGGCGACACAAGGTTGACCCAGTAGGACGACAGGCGAGGCGTCAGGACCGGAACCGGGATCATGAGGCGACGGAGTCCGCGCTGGCGGGCATAGCCTCGCATCATGTCGCCATACGAGAGGACATCCGGCCCACCGATCTCGACGATCCCGGTGACGTCTGGGTGGTCGAGCGCGCCGACGAGGTAGTCGAGCACGTCGCGGATCCCGATCGGCTGGCAGCGGGTGCCCACCCAGCGCGGAGTGATCATCACCGGCAGCCGCTCCGTGAGGTGACGCAGGATCTCGAACGACGCGCTCCCAGACCCGATGATCACGGCGGCCCGGAACTCCGTCACCGGGACACCGGCCGAGGCCAGCTGGGCGCCCGTCTCGTGACGGCTGGCGAGGTGGTGCGAGAGGTTCGCGGAGTCGTCACCGAGGCCGCCCAGGTAGACGATCCGAGACACGCCAGCGCGGGCAGCAGCCTGCGCGAAGTCGTGGGCCGCCTGCCGGTCGCGCTCAGCGAACCCTCGCTCACCGGAGCCCATCGAATGAGCGAGGTAGTACGCGACCTCCACCTGTTCAAGGGCGGGTGCGAGCGTCCCAGGGTCAAGGAGATCGGCGGCGACCACCCGCGCGTCCGGGAAACGGGCCGCCAGCGGCCGGGCGTCGCGGCTCATCAGGACCAGGTCATGACCCATCGCGGCCAGCAGCGGTACGAGCCGACCGCCGATGTAGCCGCTGGCGCCGACAACAAGGATTCGCATGAGACGAGTATGCGCGCCGGTCGATCAAAGGAGGGGAGATGGAGCGGGAGACGAGATTCGAAGTCGCGACCCAAAGGAATCGCTATGGCCGTCCGGCCTGGAGTGAGAGGTAGGAGAAGGGCGGGGATAGCGCGTATTTGTATTTCTCGAATCACGTAGTAGGATTACGCGATGAGTACTACGACGCCAACCACTGGATGGCTCGACGACGCTCTCGCCTCACTTGGCGCTGTACTTGAGGCACGCGGCCTTCGGTACGTGCTCGTCGTGGTGGGCGGCGCCAGCCTCCTGCTGCGCGGAATCACCTCCCGTCCCACTAAGGACGTGGACGTGCTCGGCACTCGGTCCGCGGCCGGCGAGGTCGTTGCCCTTCACGGTCTGCCCGAACCACTCGCGATCGCGATCGCCGACGTCGGCCTCAGCGTCGGCCTGGCGCCGGACTGGCTGAACCTCGGACCAGCGAGCCTCCTCGAACTCGGGCTACCGGTCGGGTTCGCTGACCGACTCGATCCGCAGCTCTATGGCGGCCTGACGATCTGGGTCGCGAGTCCCTTCGATCTCGCCTGCCTGAAGCTATACGCCGCTGCGGATGCTTGGCCCGCACGTGACCGTCACCTGGCGGATCTCCTGGCGCTGGCCCGCCCGATGGATGACCTGCGCGCCGCCGCAACATGGGCATTGACCCACGACCCATCGCCCGCGTTCGCTGAGAACCTGGCGGCCGTCCTGCGTCACCTGGGGGTGGAGGAGTCCGATGACGCCGACCGATAGCCTCACGGCAGCCGTACGCGATCGACTCGCGGCGCAGTGGATCACCGTCGGTGTGTCGTTACCTGGCGACCCAGACCGATCCCTCGTGGACCTCGAGGCTCTCATCGTCATGACTGCGCTCCGAGGTGGAGCCGAGCCGCGACTGACCGACGGTGCGCTCGACTGGTGCGTGCGATACGGAACGGCGATCAATGGCGGCCGACTCCGCGCTGTCTCGACCGAGATCGGTGGCGATGCGGGGGTCGTGGCCGGATTTGCTGCGACGGTGGCTGCGGCCGGCGGGCCGCGCTGGCCGGTCGCCATGGGCGAGGGCCGCCCGTACCAGTCTCGTGACAAGGCGCTCGTGACCCACCTGCGGGCGCCGGGAGCCTTCGCCTGGCGACTCCGGTCAGCCTTCGGCGTGGCGGTCCGCGCCGACATCGTCGCGGTCCTCGCCTCCTCGCCTGGCTGGGCGCCATCGATCGCCGAACTGGCGGCGGCCACTCGATCGACGAAGCGCAACGTCGCGATCGCGACGCGGTCCCTGCAGTTGGGCGAGGTCGTCGAGATCGACCGCGTCGGCAACGAGCAGCGGGTTCGGCTGACCGGCCACGCCGGATTCCACGACTGGCTTGGGGCGGTACCGGACCCTGCAGACTGGACATCGCGCTACTCGATCGCCGAAGCCGTGTGCGCGTTCGATGAGCGTGAGGCGATGCCGTTGGTCGTCGCTGCGGTCGAGGCCCGCGTGCTCGTCGCGCGTCTCCTACCCGGCATCCAGCGGGCGGGATTCCCACTGCCTGACATCGACGTGAAGGGCGGCGCGTTCAGCGAGGCATTCGACTCCTGGTCAGTCGCGCTCGCCGCGGCGATCTCCCCGTCTGCGAGGGTCGGCAGATCTTGGCGCCGCGACGAGTTGCACGACCGATAGGCCGGCGCACAAGGGGGATTGGAGCGGGAGAAGGGTCTCGAACCCTCGACCTTCTGCTTGGGAAGCAGACGCTCTGCCGACTGAGCTACTCCCGCTCGGGCAGGTGGCGATGGTAGCAAACGCGACACTGATTGGACACAGACGGCGGGTCGAGCAGTCGGTCGTACGCGGTGCCGCAGTCCCTCGGCGATCAACGTGGTAGATGATCACCCATTCCAACCCGCGCATGGTGTTCTAGACCTAAGCGACCCGATCGAATCACTGGGAAACGCAGGGCTCCCGTCACACTGGCGCGACGTTACAGGCGGGCGACAGCGCGGCGGCCAGGGCGGTTCGGCCGGCGCCACTCTCATCCTGCTTCAGGATCTGCGGCACATCGAACGTCGGATCACCCAGGAGGGTTGTCCGCAGACACGGACCTGGGGCACAGTTCGGTGGCACTTCTTCTTCTTGTCGCGTCCGTGTAATGGGCCGGCTCTGTTCGACAATCAGGCTCGACCCTCGGGGACCCGATGCTATGCGCTTGCAGTCTCGCGCCGGGTTGACCCGATCGCGCCCTGACTCGGCGTGAGACACACAAATCCTGCGCGATCCCCGGTCGCGCTCGATCATCGTTGGGACGAGGCATCGCGGTTGGGACGACGCATCGCGCCTCGTCTGAGGGAGGCTCGTTAGATGTTCAACCCGGGCGCGAAGCTCGATCCATCGCAAGTCGAGGACGTCCGCGGCTCGCGGGCAGGGGGGCGCGGCCTGGCCGCCGGCGGCAGTGGGATCGCGGTCATCGTGACCCTCGTCTGGGTCCCCTTGGGCGGCAGCCCGACGACTGGCGGGACACTTGGCAACCTCGTCGACCAGACGATCGGCGGCGGCGCTGGCGAGCCCGGGCCGGCCAGCAGCGCTCTGGCCAGCCAGTGCAGGACAGGGGCCGACGCCAATGCCGCTGAGGACTGCCGGATCGTCGGCTATGTCCATGATGGACGCATCGCTGGAGGCTCCTGGGCGCGACATTGGCGCAGGACTCGGGACTGCCATAGAGCTCGTTCCATCTGGATCCTCCCTGTTCGCAATCCGAATCGGAGCGGGCCTCGAAACGCACGTCACAGACACGCGACCCGCCGTTGCCACCAAGAGGGCAGACTTTTGAAGGGAATCGCCGCCATCGTCGGTTCGGACGTCAAGGGTTCGGACATCAAGGCATGACTTCGCTTATCGCCCGAAGTCACGGTCCGATGCATTCGGCCGTGGACGCTCGCTTCGTATCGGCCGCGGCGACTGATGCTGAAGTGATGGCGGATGTTGCGGCCGGAGACGGCGATGCCCTGGCCGAACTGTACGATCGCTTCGGGACCGTGGCCCTCTCCATCGCCTACCGCATCACGCGAGACGCAGCCCTGGCCGAAGATGTCGTGCAGGAGGCCTTCCTTGGTGCGTGGCGGAATGCCGGCCGCTACGTCGAGGGTCGCGGCAGCGTGAAGACCTGGCTGCTGGCGGTCGTCCACCACCGCGCGATCGATGTCATCCGCCGTCGGCGCGCGACGACCGACCTCCCTGCGTGGGATCACGGGTTGCCAGCCGCCCTGATCACGCCCGACATCTGGCCGGAGGTCGCCGCCACGCTCGATGCCGCGACCGTCCGCGCGGCGCTCGACCGCTTGTCGATCGCCCAACGGACGGCCCTCGAGCTGGCCTACTTTGACGGCCTCACGCAGCGGGAGATCGCTGAGCGGACAGGGACGCCGCTCGGCACGGTCAAGAGCCGGATGCGCCTTGGCCTGCTGACATTGCGCCGCTTCCACGAGGCGATCGGCACAGGCGAGGCTGCGGTCGCTGCGGTCGCGGTCGACGGCGATTCCGACGCCTCGAGCGCTCCGTGCAACGCTGCTGGGCCGTTGGCCCACGATCGCTAGCGTGTCATAGGCGGCATCGCCAGGGCGCGTTCTTGTGCAACGAGACCCAGTTCCGCATCACACATCTCTCTCCAGCATTCCTGATCTTTGGGTCACCGCCGGGACCTGAAATAGGAACGCACCCCCTCGACATACCGAGGTGAGGAGGATCAGTCGTCGAGCCGATGGATGCCAAGGATCGCGTTGAACGGTCGCTCGAGGAGGGCCTCAGGATCCCCAGGTCGAAGGTTTCGACGCAGGGACAAGGAGCGCACCTCCTGATGCGCTAGAGTGACGGTCCCAGACGCCGAGGTGTGGACGTGGACTCCGAGCGACCCAAGCCATCAGCACAGGAACTGCTTGCCGACTGGCGCACGGCCGAGCGTATAGGCAAGACGGCGCGGTCCGCGGCCGACGCTGCCGGCCTCGCTGTCGAGTCGGCTAACTCCGCCAAGGCGGCAGCGACCTCTGCCCAAGCTGCCGTGACAGGCGCGGCCGAGGCAGTCGACCGCGCCAAGGAAGCGTCGGATCTCGCGTCCGTGGCAGCGGCCCAGGCATCGGAGGCCGCGCAGCAGGTCTACGCCGACGCCAAAGAGGACGTTGAACGCACCGGGGAGATCGTGCGCGAAGCCGATGCGTTGGAAGTGGAGGCCGGCGACGCTTTCCGGAAAGCCCAAGCGCAGGGTTTCGCGAAGGACCGCGAGTAGAGGCCGCGTCCTACTTCTCGATGAGCGCCTCGTCCGCCATCGCGCACGCGCCGATCGACCAACTGGTGGCCTATCGAGCTGCGGGCGAGGTCATCCCGGGTGGCTCGGACGAAGCGCTGGTCACCCCGGGCAATGTCACGAACGACTATCCCTATTGGGGCATACCGGTGCGGTGATGGTGGATCCGACAAGGTTTCACACGGCGTGGAGCCTGTTCCCGGCCACCGTCCACGGCTCGGACCGGACGCCGGGCATCACCGGTCTCAGCGGCGACCTCGTCGCTCCGCCGGGGTCAGGAAGGCCACGATCGGCCTCCGCTCCACCACGACCAAGTACCGTCAGATCGTGTACCAGACGTTCTGGTCCACGCCGGGGACGCACACCATCATGGTCAAGGTGCTGGCCACGCCGGTGCGACCGCGCGTGGATGCCGATGCGTTCTTGAAGTTCTGAGCGCGGATCGACCAAGCCACGCCAGGCGATTCAAGCCTGGCGCAGTAGCGATCCTGCCGATCTACGCAGCCGGGCAAGCTCTTGAGAGCGCTGCTCAAGCAGATGAGCGGGAAGGGCGCGGCGAAGCATGCGCTCGTGGTACGGCGCGAGACGGGAGAGTCGTAACCGGGCGGGCAGGGGCGGATTCGGCGCGCCCTCGCCCCATGCCATTGATCGTGATCTCGAGCCGAGAGGCGACTTCCACCTATGTCGACCCCACGACCTCGGCGGCGTCGGTCCCGCCTCGGGCGAGGCGGACGCCGACGGTTCGGCCAAGGGCCCCACGGTGCACCACATCCTGGCGTACCAGGGTGAGGAATACGTCGCCTGGGATGCGCAGCATCGTCGCCGCCTCGGTCACGGTCACGGTGGCGGTACGTGCCGTGCCGCGCAGCAACCCGATCTCACCGAAGAAGTCCCCGGCCTCGAGCAGGCTGAGTTCACGATCCCCGAGGCCGGCCGTGACGCGCGCACGGCCGTCGATAAGGACGAAGAGATCGTCGGGCACGGCGCCTTCTCGGATGACGACCGTGGAGCGGGCTGCAGACACGACCGTTCCCGCTGCGGCGAGACCCTCAAGCGCAAACCGCGGCGCGCCCGCAAAGAGCGACAGCCGCGCGAGCATCTCGATATGCGCCTCCTGGCTTTGGGTGATCGCCGGCTGGCGTCCGATGACGACGGCGGAGACCGCCCCCGCCGTCAAGAGCACGACGGCTCCCGCCACGAAGGCCGCCGGCAGCCCGGACGCGTTGATCATCACGGGCGCCAGCACCACCCCCGCCACCAATCCAAAGGAGGTCACGGAGTCCCTTGCGCCCAAGGCCCGGCCGAGCGTCGCGACGCCAAGCGTCCGCTGCAGCAGCGTGATCAGAAGCACCTCAGCCACCGTGACGACGAGTCCCTGCAGTCCGACCAGCGCGAGGGTCGGCACGAGCTCGCTGGAGATCGCCAGCGCGACGACCGCAAGACCACCGATCGCAACGCTTCCGGCGATCACGAGTGCCCCCAACCGGCCAGCGCTAGCTCGCGATGCCGGCGCAGCCGCAAGGAGTCCGCCGATCCCGTACGCGACATACAGCAGCGTGACCGAGTCGGTCCCGCCGCCGAGGCGGTCGTCGGCGAGGACGGCCCACAGGACGGTCTGGGCGCCGTAGGTGAACAGGACCGAGGCGCTCACGAAGACCAGAACCGCTGCGTCGCGTGACGAAGCGAGCACTCGAACTCCGGTTGCGAGGTCGATCGCGGCTCGGTTCAGCGCGGCCACGACGCCGGCCTGGGCGCCCTCCGGATCGTCCGCCGCCACCGATCCACCACCCGTCTGGTCGGCAAGGCCCGGGTCGCGCAGGGTGAACGGGCCCATCGGCGTCCGAACCAGCAGGAAGCAGACGGCCGACGCCGCGAAGGTCAGCGCGTTGAGGCCGAATGCTGCCGCCGGTGAACCCAGCAGCAGCAGCAAGGCCAGAGCGCCGGGACCCAGGATCATGCTCATGCTCATGATCCCGGACATGACCACATTGACCGACACGAGCTGGCGCTCCTCGATGAGCAACGGCCAGGACGCCTGAAGGCTCGGGCTCGCGACGACGGCGGTCGTGGCAGCGATCAGGGCGATGGCGAGCGCGACGCCAGGCGGGCCACCCGTCGCCGCGACGGAAGCGAGCGCGAGCATGGTCGCGACCTGAACGAGGTCGCACGCCATCAGAACGCGGCGACGATCGTACCGGTCGGCGATCAGGCCGCCGATCGGCGAGACGAAGATCCACGGCAGCAGGCGCGCGAGGGCCGCCGCTGCGGCCCACCCTGGCGAGCCGGTGACGTCCAGCATCCACACGATGAGCGCGACGCTGTACAGCCAATCGCCGGCCTGCGATATGGCCTGCCCGGCGAGGAGCAGCCGGATGTCCCGCCGCCCCAGAACATCGCGCATCGTCCTCCCCACCGATCAGCGTCGCCAGTCTCGAAAGAGGATAGGGCCTTCCTCGTGTCCGAATCACGATCGGTCGCGCCTCGCCCCGCCCCGCCCCTGTACTTGGGCATACGATGAGGAGAGCAGCGGCCGATCACGGCCCCGCTCCTGCGACTGAACATGAGGGACCTGCCCGATGACGCGAGCACGGCACGAATCGAGCGTTACAGCGATCTCGTGGATCCCGTCGGAGGCGATCGAAGGGTTGTCCAGGATCCCCTTCGAGCTTGGGGTCACCCACTACGACGAGCTCCCACCCGATCAGCTGGTGGATCTGGAGGAGCTCCGAAAGACCGATCGGTTCCGCGAGGCGAATGAACTGCGCGCCTATGTGGAGGTGGAGGACGGACGGATCGTGGGTCATGGCTACCTCGGCCAGGGCCACATCGGGGCGACGACCGTCAGGCTTGGGCCTGCGGCCATCCGCTTTCCGGCCGTCCAGATGCCGGACATCCAGCACGCGCCGGAAGTGGGCCCGACCACGGTGCGTTTCGTCCAGACCATCGGCGGGCGGATGGGCATCCCCACGCCGCGACCCGTGGCCCGCAAGCCGTTCGTCCAGTTCTGGCCGTCCCTTGCCTGGACGACGCTTGAACTGACGATCGACCTGGACGGATCCGCCACCTATGGGCTGCTGGGCGCCAGCCCGTTCCCACGCCACTGGGTCTACGACAACGACGGCCTGCTCGTCCAGAAGTCCGGACTCGTGGACTTCAACACGTGGTTCAACGAGTCCTATGGCGACCAGACGCCGTGGGGCACCTACGACTCCCCGGCGGTCGTCAGCGCCGTCGAGTCCGCGCTCGAACGCCAGCTTTCGAGTGCGATCATGGGCGGCGCATCCAAGCCGGAGATCAGGATGCTGGACGCCGGCGAGGTGCTCACGACCCAGGGAGAGGCGGCCACGGACGTCTATCTCATCCTTGACGGCATGCTGGCAGTCGAGGTGGATGGCGAGCCGGTCGCCGAGATCGGGCCAGGGGCGGTCGTCGGCGAGCGGGCCGCGATCGAAGGCGGGATCCGCACCGCAACGTTGCGCGCGGCGACAAAGGCTCGTGTCGCGAAGGCCTCGGCCGGCCAGCTGGCGCCGGTGGATCTTGCGTCACTGGCCGAGACACATCACCGCGAACGACCCAGCGACTAGGGCGAGGCCCATTCACCCGCAGACGAAGCGGTCCAGGCGGCTCGATCGCGTAGCCAGCATCTCCGTCAAGCGTTCGCGCACGACTGACAGGGCCACCGCCACGGACGCGTCGGCTGGCAGGTCGAGTCGCATGTCGGGGTCATTCGACAAGGGATGCCAGAACCAGCCCTGCGCATCGCAGGTGAGTTCAGGGGCGACGTCCTGCGGTCGGATCGGCTCCCCCTCCGATGCGGCGCCGCGTAGCGCGATCGGCCGGAAGATCCGGTCCTCCGTGGCGATCCCAAGCGAGTCGGCCAGCGCGTGCAGCCGCGGGATCTCGTCCTTGTGCGCCTCGGGCAGGGATGCGGCCAGTCGGACGTGCGCCCCAGCGTCCAGGAGGGTCCGGATCCCGGCGATCGCCTTGGCGTGGGCACCACGACCCCGATGTTCGTCGTGCAGGTCCGGTGTGGCGGAATCCAGGCTCACCTGGAAGGCCACCGGACGACCCGCCTCGATCAGTGGCCGGAGCCCTTCCCAGCGCGTCCCACGCAGCAGCATGGCATTCGTCAGCAGCGTCAACGGCAGCCGGTCCGTGACGAAGGCGATGAGGTCGGGCAGGTCGGGGCGGAGGGTCGGCTCGCCGCCGGTCAGGAAGACATGGCTGAGACCGGCGGACTCGGCCTCCAGGACCAGGGCGCGGATCCGCTCGGCGGGCAGCCGACGCGGGTCGGCCTTTGGGCCGGCGACGACACAGCAGTAGTCGCACGCCAGGTTGCAATCGAAGTTCGTGTACAACCAGAGGCGCCTCGGCATAAGCGAGTCGACCGTCGGCGGGTCCGTCGAGACGGGTGTCTTCGGGCCTGTCGCGACAGGCGTCCGCGAGTCCGACCAGTCCGTCCGGGCCTTGCCCTTGCGCAGGTAGTAGTTGCTCCAGCCTGGCCGCGTGGCATCGGGCGCGGTCGACAGGATCGCGTGACCGCTGGCGCCCTCGAACGTTCGTAGCTGGTCAGCGACCGCGGGCAGGGGACTGGAGACGCGCAGGATCTGTCCGTCGGAAAGGCCGAGGAGCGCCATGTGGATCCCGATCAGCAATCCGGAGTCAAGATCGGCGGTCGGTTCGTCGAGGGTCGCATGGACCGGGAGCGCCCGGTTGCCGCCATAGTTGGTCGCCGGCGATGTCATCGGGAGACCGGCGCGATCGTCCGTTCGGCAGCCTCGTCGTCGCGAAGGACCCGGGTGAGCGTCGAGTACTGAAATCGCTGCGGGACTCCGGCCGGTGTGTGGTGGAGATAGCGAGTGCTCCCGGTGAGTCGGAACGCCGCGCCGAACTCGGTCGCGATGTCCTCAGGTTCGTAGCGGCGGATGGGCATCCCGCTGCACCGCTCCGGGCCGTCCTGGTCGAATGTCGCGACGATCGCGACGCCGCCGATCGAGACGGTCCGGGTGGCAAGGTCCGCATACCGACGACGGGCGCCATCTTCGAGCAGGAAGTGGAAGGCTGCCCGGTCGTGCCAGATGTCGAATCGACCCACATCGGACACGTCGGTCACGTCGCCCACGACCCATTCGATCGTCGTCGCGCGATCACCCAGGCGATGCCGCGCCACGGCGAGCCCCGCTTCAGATATATCCAGGACGGCGATCCGGTCAAGGCCAAGGTCCAGCAGGTGGTCGACGAGCGATGAGGCGCCCCCGCCGACGTCGATGATGCTTCTCGCCCCGGCAGCGACCGCTTCGGCGACCAGCGTGCGCGACGTGGCTGGATCCGGTTCATACCAGCCCACCGCGTCGACCGCGCGGGTCGCGTAGATCCAGTCCCACTGATTACTCTCCATGAGCGGACGCTTGGCTCCTCTGGCTTCAAGCCGGCTGGGCGTCCATGGTGCCCGTGGCCGAGGCCGATTCTATGACGGCTCGATGACGTCGTGCCCACTCGGCAGTCCGAGGCGCCGACCGACCATCCGCCGCGAGCCTGTCCGCCAGCTCCCGCAGGTCGTCGACTGTGTCGAGGTCCGGGTGGGCTGCGCCCAGTCGGACGGTCCAACCGGCAGCGGCCAGGGCGTCGCGCGTCCGGTCCAGGGCCGTTCGGGTGCCCATGGCCTGCTCGCCGAACGCCGTCCTCAGCCGCCCTTCAAGGTCGGGATGTCGGTCCCGGCCGTTGCCGGCCCGCCTGCGAGCGGCGACGGGGAGGCGAAGCCCGATGAGGTGGTAGCCCCCGTCCGGCGTGGGCCCAAGGGCAGCCGTCGTCGCGCTCCGGTCCAGCGCAGCGAGCGCGGCCCGGATCGGGCCAGATCCGAGCGTCGGGCTGTCACCCGCGATCGCGACAGCGCGGTCCGCTCCGCGAGCTGCGGCGTCCAGGAAGACGTCCGACAGAGCACCGGACAGACCCGGCGCGACCTGGACGCGGACGTCAACGGTCGGCCCGAGGATCGCCCGCACCGGGTCCACGTCCGCGTCACTCGGAACCATCGCCATCCAGCTGGCCCGGCCCTCGTGGGCCGCCGCGGCGACACCATCCGCAGCATCCGCCAGGCACGCCGCCCAGAGCTCCGCGGTCAGGGACTCGCCGAGGTCGGCCGCCAGCCGGGTCTTCGCATGGCCGGCCCGGGGCGCTTTCGCCATCAGGGCCAGGACGGGGCGTGGGCGCCGCTCCCGAACGACCGTGGCGATCATCGCGCGCCCGGCCAGGGCGGATGCCCGCCACGAGCCGGAGACCTTGCTGGTCCCTCCGCGGCGACGCCGGAACGCGACCGGGACCTCGGCGATCCGCAGGCTGCGATCGGCCAGCACTCTGGTGACCAGTTGGGCCGTCCAGCCGAACCGGTCGTCATCAAGGGTCAGGCGTCGCAGGGCGTCCGATCTGATCACCTTGGACGGCGGGAAGTCGTGGACCGTGCGCCCCGTCATGAGGGTCGCCAATCCGGCCACGACCAGGTTGCCGATGAACGCATGCCAGGGCATGGCACCGCGCTCGAGCTGACCCCGTGGCCGTCTGCCCAGGACCACATCCGCTCCGTCCAGGCCCCGGATCAAGCGTCCGATGTCGACCGGATCGCACGAACCGTCCCCGTCGAGGAAGGCGACCGCCTCATGCCAGTGACCGTCGACCATCCGATCAAGCGCCACCCCAGCGCCCGTCAGACAGGCTCTGCCATAGCCCCGCCGCGGCTCGGGAAGCACGATCGCGCCAGCTTGCTGCGCGACCTCTGGCGTGCCGTCGGTGGAGCCGCTGTCCACGACCAGCACGCAGCAGATGGGATCCTGCCGCAGCAGGTCGCGGACGATGTCGCCCACGGCGGTAGCCTCGTCAAGGGTGGGGACGACCGCGGCGACACGCACCGTCACCCGCCGGGTCCCAGCAGCATGAACCGGCCGTCGTCAGCCAGGATCGGACGACCTTCCTGCAGGAGGCGACGGAGGACGACATCGCGCCGTTCCGCCGCCCATCGACTGGGCGACCAGGCCTCGCGATCGATCAGGACATAGGCCGCCAGCGGGATCGGCCTCGGCCAGGTGACGACGGCGATCCGCTCCCGATCCGCAAGCGGGACCAGGGATCCCTCATCGACGATCAGGAGTGCGTCGGGTGGGACCGTCGCGGCCACGGCGCGGACGGCGTCGATCCCGGCCGGCCGGTCGTAGCGGACCCAGCCCAGCTCCTCGAAAGGAGGAGCGGAACCCTGGACACCGGCCACCACCAACGCCGGGAGGGCCAGGCCGATCAATATCGCCGGCCAGGCCCGCTCCAGGATTCGCCCACGACGGCTGATCCGGGCGAGCGCCCATCGTGCCCCGATCGCCGCCGCCACGGTCGCCGGCGTCAGCAGGATGATCGGGTAGTGGAGCAGGAGCGACGGCTGCGGCTCGTGCGCCGACAGAAGCGAGGCCGCGAGTGGAGGGACCATGAGCAGGAGCCAGCGTCCACCAAGGAGTGGCAGCCCCGCGAGGGAGATGATCAGACCAGCGACGACGAACCAAGGCCGGTCCCGGGTCAGGGCGGCGACGATCTCGGCTCCCTTGGTGAGGGGAGCCAGGAGGATGCCCGGCCCGCTGCCGAGCCAGGCGTAGTACCTGGCTGTGTCCACGACGGTGTCGCCGCGGAAATAGGGCAAGACGATCGCGAAGACGACGACGGCCCAGATGATGGCAACGGCGCAGAGCCCCTTGCCGCGGGTTCTGGAGCTCGAACCACGACCCAGTGCCCACACCGCCAGGCCGATGACCGCAACGGCGTAGGTCACATCCTCGCGTGTGGTCAGCGCGATCAGGGCGAGGATCCACATCGCCCGCGTCCGTCCGGTCAGGCCGGCCCAGCCCGCCGCGACCGCGAGAACGATCCCGAGCAGCTCGGGATGGAAGTCCGACTGAAGGATCTCCTGGCTCACCGCCCAGAACGGGACCGCGACGCCAAGTCCAGCGGCGATGGCCGGTGCCAGGCGACTTGGGCTGAGGGCCGCGCGCAGGAAGAGGAAGGTCGCCGGGACGAGCGCCGCCAGCGCGACGGCGTGGGTGAGCGAAAGGAGGCGAGCATCCGGCCAGGCGATGCGTTCCAGCATGGCCAGGACCCACAGGATCGGTGAGAAGTGAAGACCCAGGAACGAGCCCTTGGCGAACGACGTGATCCACTGACCGTCCACGCCGATGCGCCACACGAGCTGCTGGAAGAAGCCAAGGTCGTAGGCCGCCGTCACCAGACCGTCGGCGCGTCGCAACAGGAGCGTCACCGCCCACGCGATCGCCAGCGACGTCGCCGCCCCGACCGCGATCCACGGACCGATGGATGCGGCTCGCGAGCCCCTGCGATGAGCGATCAGGCGACGCCCGCGGGCTTCGCGGCGCGACGCTCGGCCGCGGTCAGGAGCGCTCGATCCCCGACGCGATAGCGATCCGCGATCGCGGTAGCCGAGTGCCGAATGGCATCGCCGGCGTCCATCGCGGGCGTCCATCCGAGGCGCGCCATCGAGCTCATGTCGAAGGCCACGAGAGGGGTGTCGCCGGGCCATCCGCCGCCATCGTCGCTGACCTGGCGGTGGTGGCGATCGACCGTCGACGCGTCCAGGCCCAGCGCTTCGATCACGATCGTCGCGATGTCGTCGACTGTCACGGTCCCCGGCGGTCCGACGTTGAGCGGCGTGAACGGCGCGTCAACCACGCTGGCCGCGTGGCGCATCCCGACGACCAGATCCCGGACGTCGACATACGGCTTCGCCTGACGGCCGTCTCCAAGCAACTCCAGGGAGGTCGGATCGCGCAGCAGCTTGACCACGAAGTCGTGGACCACCCCGTGATCGGACCTGGCGCCGACCGTGTTGCCGAACCGGAACGCGATCGCGCGCCATCCGTAGAGGTGGGCGAAGCCCGAGATGATCGCCTCGCCGGCAAGTTTGTCCGCGGCGTAGTGGGAGGCCGGGCGATAGGGGCCGTCGCCCTCGGCCAGGGGCCGGCCGTTCGATGCTCCATAGATCACCCCGGACGATGCGAACCACAGGTCGCGCACGTCCGCCTGCAGCATCGCGTCGCAGACGACCTGTGTCCCGACGACGCAGGTCCCAAAGTCTCGCTCGGGATGGCCGACGCCACCGGCGATATCGGTGCTGGCGGCCAGATGGATGACACGTTTACAGCCCTCGATCGCGGCTCGAACGGCCATCTCGTCGGCAACGTCGGCGATCACGAGTGACCAGCCGCTCCTCGAGTCAAGGTGGTCGCGCCAATCCGGGGCGGCGGTGGAGAGGTCATCGAGGATCACGACCTCGCAGCCGTCATCCAGCAGGCTGAGGACGACTTCGGCGCCGATGAACCCGGCGCCACCGGTCACCAGCGTCCGCTGAGGAGGCAGTCGGAGGGCGGTGGTCACCCGGGCCATCGCCTGCGCGTCGCCGCCAGTCGCGCGTCGAGTCCGTGCCAACGCCCGGCTCGGAAGACTGCAAGGCACATCAGTGGGACCCACTCGAGGGCGTACTCGTAGATCCATTTGTCGTTCCACAAGGTCGCGAATTGCAGGTGCAGGATCATCCCGGCGCCCAGGAGGGCGGCGAGTGATGTCGCGAGACCGAGAATCAGGAGCAGGCCGACGACGGTCTCAACCATCCCGATACCGAACACGAAGGCTCCGAAGTTCGGCAGCACGACGTTCTCGATCAGGGCTCGATAGGGTTCTACCGGGTGGCGCTGGGTCACGACCTCGAATTGCAGGATGGAGAACGCGCTGCGCTCGCCGGTGGCCTGGATCACGAACCCGATCGGGGTGTTCGGCCACAGGTTGGGCACCGCGGGCAACAACTTGGCGATCCCGTTGTGCAGGAACACGATCCCGAAGAAGATCCGAAGGGCCGCCATGGCGCGCCCGAACCACGGGCTTGCGACAGCCGCGTCTGACGGTGATCTGACGACCGACTGGACGTCCATAAAGCCTCCCACTGATCAAGCCGACTGGCAGGCGAACGGTAGCGACCATTCATTACGTGCGGGTGACGCACGCCGCCGCACGTTGATCTGGAGCTTCTCCCGCTCGGGCAGACCGCGATGCTAGCAAACCTGTCGGTCGACGGGCGCCGGTCCACCTGCGGCCTCCGGTAGGCTAGCCACATGATCAGAGGCCAGCTGCTGCACCCTGGGATCCTCGCCGCCCTGGCGCGGGCCGGGCACGGATCCACCGTGCTGATCTCCGATGGGAACTTCCCGCACCACACGGCGCCGGCTCCAAGGGCCATGCGCGTGTACTTGAATCTGAGCCCGGGCCGGTTGACCGTCTCGGAGGTGCTGTCCGCCGTGGTGAGCGCGATCCCGGTCGAGGCCGCCGCAGTCATGTCGCCGGAGGATCCGACCGCTGCCGAACCGGCCTCGCACGCCGAACTCCAGGCGCTGCTGCCAGCCGATATCGTCGCCGAACGCCTGCCGCGGAACGCGTTCTACGACGCGACCCGCGCCGACACGCTGGCCCTCGTCGTCGCCACGGCGGACCAGCGGCCGTACGCCAACGTGATCCTCACGATCGGGGTCATCTTCCCGACCGACTGAGCCTTCGGCGGGTGGGTTCGTTGGGCCCCGCGGAGCGCCCTGTTGCTCCCAGGAGAACAAACCGGTCGTTGTGGGCCACGATCAGGGCCAGGGGACCGGCTCGGACCCGTAGAGTGGCGACATCCGGGCACGCTTCGCTCGCCATGTGGCCACGGATCGCATCGTTTGGACGAATGCGGACGGATCTCTCTCGAGCCTAACTGGGCCAAGAACACGCGGTTCGTCCTTCTGATGCAACAGAGGCCTATCCGACCGCGCGCCGCGTTCGGCGGGTGGGTTCGTTGCACAGCAATGTCGGCGAGACCGCACCATTGGTTCCATGAATACGTCCTTGCTTTCCGTTCAGCTGTACACCGTGCGCGAGGCGCTCGCCGAGGATCTCGCCGGCACCTTGGCTCGCATCGCACGGATCGGATTCGTCCAGGTGGAGCCGTACGACTTCATGTCGTTCGGTCCCGCACTGGGGGACGGCCTCGCCGCCGCCGGCCTGACCACACCCACGACCCACATGAGCTTCATCGGCAAGGACCCGGCGCCGATCTTCGCAGCTGCCAGCCGTCTTGGCATCGCCACCGTCATCGATCCCTGGACAGATCCGTCGCAGTGGGCGACCAGGGACGACGTCGCCGGGGTCGCCCGTGAGTTCGACGTGGCGGCCCGGATCGCCGCCGATCACGGCATCCGCATCGGCTATCACAACCACGCCCACGAGCTTGAGCACGTCCTGGATGGGACGACCGCCCTCGAGGTCTTCGCCGACCTGGTCGACCCATCCGTCGTGCTGGAAGTCGACACCTACTGGGCCGCGGTCGGCGGCCAGGACCCCGTCGCGCTCGTGCGCCGGCTTGGCGGCCGCGTCCACGCCCTCCATCTCAAGGACGGGCCGTTCAGCGCCGACACCAAGGACCAGGTCCCGCTCGGGCAGGGCCGGCTCCCGGTGCGCGAGATCATCGAAGCCGCACCGCACGCGCTGCGCGTCGTTGAGCTGGACGATTCTGCGGGCGACCGCTTCGAGGCTATCGAGGAAAGCCTCGGCTACCTCACCGGAGAGGGCCTCGCGTGAGCCGCACTGGTCGAGTCGGCGTCGGCGTCATCGGCGCCGGCACCATCAGCACGGAATACCTCGCCAACCTGACGTCGTTCCCGGACCTGGACGTCCGGTTCGTCGCGGACCTGGACGAGGCCCGGGCGCGCGCCCAGGCGGATCAGTTCGGCGTTCCCAACGCGGGATCGGTCCGGGACCTGCTTGGGGATGACGGCATCGAGATCGTCGTGAACCTGACGATCCCCAAGGTCCATGTCGAGGTCGCCACGCAGGTGCTCCAGGCGGGCAAGCATGTCTGGGGCGAGAAGCCGTTCGCTCTGGATCGCGAGGAAGGACGACGGCTCCTCGAGCTTGCCCAGGGGGACGGGCTTCGCATCGCCAGCGCTCCGGATACCTTCCTCGGCGCCGGCCTACAGGCCGCCCGGCGGTGCATCGAAGGTGGCGAGATCGGGGCGCCGCTGACCGCCCTGACCCTGGTCCAGGGCCCTGGCCCTGAGTCCTGGCACCCGAACCCGGCGTTCCTGTTCCAGGAGGGCGCGGGGCCACTCTTCGACATCGGCCCGTACTACCTCACGACGCTCGTCCAATTCCTCGGACCGATCAGCCGGGTCGCCGCCTCCGCGTCACGGTCTCGCTCGTCCAGGATCGTCGGCTCGGGTTTGCTGGCCGGCCAGCACTTCGATGTCACCGTCCCGACGCACGTCGCTGCTCAGTACACCTTCGAGGGCGGCCAGACGGCGGTGAGCGTCTTCAGCTTCGACTCGCCTCTGCGACGTATCCAGTTCGAAGTCTCCGGGATGGACGCAACGCTGGTCGTCCCGGACCCCAATGGCTTCGACGGCGAGCTGGTCGTCCACCGCGGCGACGAGGTCCGCGTGATAGGCACGACCGAGGCCGTCGCGACGCGTGGGACCGGCGTCGCCGAGCTCGCCCAGGCGATCCGCGCCGATCGTCCCGAGCGTGCTTCCGGTGACCTTGCCTTCCACGTCCTGGATGTGATGGTCTCGACGATCGAGTCCAGTGAGCGGGGCGAGCCGGTGGATGTCAGAAGCTCGGTCGATGTCGCCCCGGTCCTACCTGATGGCTGGGATCCGCGCGTGCCGACCCTCTGATCTGGCGTCCGGCGCCGGGTTAGAGATAGCCCTCCGGGACCGGCCCGGTGACCTCCATCGAGTAGCGGCGGGCGATCTCGGCAAAGGCATCGTCATCGACCTCGCCTGGGCGTGCCGCCAGGTCGTCGAAGTACCCGATCATCGCAGCCGGCGTGTACAGGTTCAGCTTGCGGCTCGCAACCGCGCCGACGCGAAAGCCGTGGACGATGCCGGCCGGGATGTAGATGAAGGAACCGGCACGGCACGACGTCGTGCGACCGTCGACGTGGATGAGGTACTCGCCCTCCAGGACGTAGAACGCCTCCGCGGCATCGTGGTGGATGTGGAGCGGCGGACCGAAGCCGGGTGGTTCCGCAGCCTCGACGAGCGAGAAGGCGCCGCCGGTGTCGAGCCCGGCCGCCAGGACGGACATCCGGAACCCACCGAGGTCGATCGCGCGGCCCTCGCCGGGCGCCAGGATGTAGGCGGCTGGCGCGGTGTCGGTCATCCGGATGACTCCTGTTGGCTATCGCGTGGCCGATCGATGAACGCGCGGAACCGCGCCTGGGTGTCGGGCGACCGGAAACAGGCGAGCTCGGCCGCCGCCTCCCGGTCCGTGGCGGTCGCGAAGTCGCTCTCCAGGGCCGCGTGGAACCCGAGCTTGGTCTCGGCGACGCCGATGCGCGGGTAGGACGCGAGTCGGTGGGCGAAGGCTTCCGCCTCCGGCAGGAGTGAAGCCGGGTTCGTCACTCGGTCCACGAGGCCGATCCGCTCGGCTTCCTCGGCGTCGATCTCGTGACCCGACAACGTCAGGTACATCGCCCGGCCGAGTCCCACGATCCGGGGCAGGAGCCAGGTCATCCCGCTCGTGGGACTCAACCCGAGCGGCGTATCCGGCAAACCGAACCTGGTGCCGCTCGCCGCGAACCGGACATCGCACATCAAGGCGAGTTCGAACCCGCCGGCGAGGGCGTAGCCGTGGATGGCCGCGATGATCGGTCGCGGGCACGCCCGGAACGCCGCCGAGACCTGCATGTAGCGCGCGATCGTCGCGCTGAAGGTGCGATCGTCCATCGCCGCCATCGCGCTGATGTCGCCGCCCGCCGAAAAGGCCCGGCCGCGGCCGGTCAGGATCGCCGCACCGAAGACGTCCGAGCAGCCGAGCGCCTCGATCGCTCCGAGGAGGCCGTCGAGCACCCCGTCGTTGATGGCATTCAGCTTCTCCGGTCGAGCGAGCGTGATGAGGGCGACGTCACCCCGGGCTTCGATCTCGACCAGGCTCATGACGCGACCACCTCCGGATACGAGCGGATGACGCGACGTGTCTTGCCTTCGGTCGCGATACTGCCCGGACCGACGATCGTGACTGCGGCGCTGAAGTTGAGCTCTGCCTGCAGTCGCGCCGTGGTCTCGGTCGCCAGGGCGTCGTATCGCCCGAGCGGGACGTCATGCGCGGCCTCGACCGTCATGGGGACGGGATAATCGATGGGCGGCGGACGATCGATGACGATCCTGAACTCGCCCGTCAGGCGGGGAGCCAGTCGCAGCAGCACGGCCTGGACGGAGGACGGAAAGACGTTCACGCCCTTGACGATGAACATGTCGTCCGAGCGGCCCAGGACCCGGAATCGGAACCCGGTCCGGCCGCATCCGCACGGCGCCGTGAACACCTGCATCAGGTCATGCGACCGCATCCGCAGCAGGGGACACGCCTCGCGATGGATGGAGGTATAGACGGCTTCGCCGACCTGGCCATCGATGAACGGCAGCACCTCGCCACGTATCGGATCGACGAGTTCCACGACAGCGATCCCCGTCCCGCCGAAGTGCATCCCGTCCTGTGCCTCGCACTCACCAGAGTGGAGTCCCAGCTCGCCGGTGCCGTACTGGTCGCGGGCGACCATGCCCCAGGTCTCCTGGATCCGCTCCCGGTAGCCCGGCACCTGGAGTCCGGCCTCGCCAGAGAAGAAGCCCTTGTGCAGTCCGACCGAGCGCGGCTCGATGCCCGCCTCGCGGGCGACGTCGGCCAGGCGGACGGCATACGACGGCGTCGCCCAGATGCCGACGGGGTCGCTCAGGCCGGCCATCATCGTGAGCAGTCGCTCGCTGTGGCCCACCCCGAACGGGATCGTGGCGGCACCCAGGGTCTCGAACGTCAGGTGGTCGCTCAAGCCGCCGGAGTACAGGTTGAAGTTCATGCACTCGAAGACGATGTCGCCGGGGCGGCAGCCCATCGCCCACAGGGCCCTGGCGCCGGTCTCGCCGTAGTCCTCGATATCCCGTCGAGTAAGCCCGATGCGCATCGGCGTCCCGGTCGTCCCACCGGTCGCCTGGATCCGGACGATCGCCTCCAGCGGGGCGCACTGGTTCACCCCCAGCAACGTGCCGTCCGCCTGTGACTCCGCGATGTCGCGCTTCTCCATGAACGGGATGCGTTCCAGATCCTCGACATGGCGGATGCCCTCCGGCCTGACGCCCGCGCCGTCCAGGGCCGTCCGGTAGAACGGACTCGTCGCGTAGTCGTAGGCGATCTGGTCGACGAGCCGGTCGTCCTCGAGCCGCCGGGTTTCGCTCGCGGACAGCGTCTCGACGGCCTCGTTCCAGAAGCCCGCATGGAGGCTGGTCCTCATGTCCGTACGGTACTCGGCCGTCCTGCGCTCCGTGGCCGTCCATACTCCGCCGGATGACGCAGACCGCTCGTCCGTCCATCCGCCTGGGACTTCGCGAGAACGCCGGCCAGTTCGCCCTGCTGATCGCAGTCAACGCGCTCGTCGGTGGCATGGTCGGGCAGGAACGGGCGGTCCTGCCGCTGCTCGCCAGCGATATGTTCGGGCTGACGGGCGTCAGCGCCATCCTCACGTTCCTGCTGGCGTTCGGGCTGACCAAGGCCGGCGCGAACCTCGCGGCAGGCGCCCTGGCTGATCGGTTCGGGCGGAAGCCGGTACTCGTCGCGGGATGGATCGTGGGAATTCCCGTGCCGCTCCTGCTGATCATGGCGCCGTCGTGGTCGTGGATCGTGCTCGCGAACGTGTTGCTCGGCGTGAACCAGGGGTTCACCTGGTCCAGCACGGTCATCATGAAGATCGACCTCGTCGGTCCGGTGCGGCGCGGGCTCGCGATGGGCCTGAATGAGGCGTCAGGGTATGGCGCGGTCGCCGTGACTGCCCTGGCGACGGGCTACCTGGCGGAGCGGTACGGGCTGCGGCCGGCGCCCTTCCTGCTGGGCCTGGCGTTCGCGGGGCTCGGACTCGGCGTCTCGACGCTGTTCGTCCGTGAGACGCGCGCATTCGCGGTGCTCGAGCAGGGGTCGAAGCCCGCCTCGGGCTTGTCCTGGCGGGCCGTGTTCAGCCGGGTCTCGTGGCACGATCCGTCGCTGTCTGCCGCGTCGCTGGCCGGGTTGGTGAACAACCTCAACGACGGGATGGCGTGGGGGCTGCTGCCGCTGTACTACGCCGCCAACGGTCTCTCGATCGCGCAGATCGGCGTGCTGGCCGCCGTCTACCCAGCCGTCTGGGGGCTGGCCCAGATCGGGACGGGCGCGCTGTCGGATCGGATCGGCCGCAAGGGCCTCATCGTCGGCGGGTTGTTGCTGCAGGCGGTAGCCATCGCAGGGATAGCCGCCACCCGCGACCCAGCCCTCTGGTTCGCGGCGGCAGCGCTGCTGGGGCTGGGGACCGCGATGGTCTATCCCACCTTGCTGGCGGTCATCGCCGACGTCGCCGAACCGTCCTGGCGTGGGTCGGCGGTCGGGGTGTATCGGCTGTGGCGGGATCTCGGCTTCGCGGCCGGCGCGATCGTCGCCGGGGTCGTCGCGGATGGATTCGGGATGCCGGCGGCCATCGTGACGGTGGCGGCACTCACGGCCGGCGCAGGGGTCGTCGTGCTCGTACGCATGCGGGAGACGCGCCATCGCCTGGCCTAGCGAGCACGGCCCTGGCCCCGGCTTGGCCCCGGCCTGCCCGTCGCCCGGGCTGACACATCTCTAACGAATGAGCGTGGCCGGGTGCCCGATCCCGACGGGATCCGTCATCGATCGACGTCGTTCCAGGTGGTGTCGATCGGGGCGTCCGCCGCGGCGATCATGCTGCTCGTCCTCGGCCGACGACGTGAGAGCGGCAACGTCTCATCGGCCGTCGCCGGTACCATCTTGACCATGACCACCGACACAGACACGCGCCCGCCGCTGGACGCCCCGGCGGCGGCGTACCCAGCCGACTGGATCGCGCGACATCTCGAAGAGGAGCGCCGTGTCAGCTCGCTCCTGGGGGAGATCCGCGAGGTCGTGTTCGGTGCCCAGGACGGCCTGGTCTCCACCCTGGCGGTCGTGGCCACCGTTGCCGGGGCCTCGGGCGACAGCTACGCCGTGATCGTGGCGGGGATCGCGACCGGATTGGCGGGCGTGTTCAGCATGGCCGCCGGCGAGTACATCGGCAGCAAGAGTCAGCGCGAGATCTTCGATGCCCAGGTCGGCGAGGAACGCCATGAGATCGTGGAACGGCCGGGCGAGGCTGAGGCCGAGGTCGCCTACATGCTCGCCCAGGAGGGCCTCGGCGACGAGGACGCGTCCCGGGTCGCCGCGATCATGGCGCGCCACCCCGAAGTGTTGCTGCGCACGATGGTCACACGCGAACTCGGCATCCAGGTCGATGAGGCCCAGGGTGGGGTTCTCCGCGGGGCGTTGTTCATGGGAGCGGCATTCGGCCTGGGCGCAGCCGTTCCGGTCATCCCGTTCATCCTGCTGCCGATCGCCGCGGCGTTGCCGGTCGCACTGGTCCTAACTGGCGCGGTGCTCTTCGCGATCGGTGTCATCAAGACGCGCTGGACCCGGCGCTCACCGCTCGCCTCGGGCCTGGAGGTCCTGGCACTCGCCGCGATCGCGGGCATCGCGGGCTACCTGTTCGGGATCGTCCTGCCGCAGCTTCTGGGGGTCGCCGGGATCACGTCCTGACCGCGGATACCGCTCAGTCGAGCCTCCACCAGTGCCAGGTCATGGACGCCGTCAGCGGTGCGCCGGGCATGACCATTTGTGGCGCCAGGTTGATCGCGTTCGGAGGCCCGGTCTGCGGCTCCACGCAGATCGCGTGGTCCGGCTCCGTGTAGATGACCCAGTGGTCGCAGGTTGATGCGATCTCGAGCGCGAGACGACCGGGCCACACCAGCCGAGGGGAAGTCGCGACGTCGACGAAGCAGTCGTCCCACGGACCCTCGGATGGGTCGACAAGCCGGCCGGTCGGTAGTCCGTCGTTGCCTCGCTCGTACATCCGGCCCGGGTCGAACTGCAGCTGGGCGGGGGCGGAAGGCGCTGCGCCGGCGTCCCCGGAGCCGGCGAGGATCCGTCGGAACCACGGATGCCACCCGATCGTGGCGGGCATCGGCTCGGCCGCCTCGAGGGTCATCGTGACTTTGAGGCCTCCAGCGCCGAGCACGACGTGCTGCCGCAC
>JBKJQY010000144.1:0-8173 GCA_046593725.1 Candidatus Limnocylindrales bacterium | reverse complement strand
GCTTGCGGGGGAACAGTCGTTGGGTGCTGGCTCACAGCCTGAGGATCGTCATGCTTGAGGCCGATTCGGCCGTTTGCGCCGGCTGTGAGCAGGCATCCGACGCGAGATCAGGTTCAGCCGGGTCAGATCGCCCGCTCTGAGCCAGCAAAGGGGCCCGTTCCGAGCCGATCCGCCCGGAATCTCGGGCTCTGAGCAGGCGTGGGGTCGACGCTGGCCCGTCGCGGGCTCTGAGCAGGCGTGGGGTCGACGCTGGCCCTCGCGGGAACTGTCGACGCTGGCCCGTCTCGGGCTCTGAGCAGGCGTGGGGTCGACGCTGGCCCTCGCGGGAACTGTCGACGCTGGCCCCTCGCGGGAACTGTCGACGCTGGCCCCTCGCGGGAACTCTCGCGTGGCTCTCGCACCGAACCCCGCCTGGAATCGCGAACGCCAGCGCCCCAGACGCTGGCGTTCGCTGCCCCCGAGACCCGGATGCTGGAGGGCGCTCCGGGTCGTGCCCCGAGAGTTTCTAGTAGCGGCCGGGCTCCCGGCTGGTGGCCCGGAGGACCGGGCGGACACTCCCCACACCGACCCCGACGGGGTCGCTGGAAGAGCTCATCTGGCGGACGTTGCCGGCCGGCCGGGTGAGCGGACGATCGGCGCTGCGCTCGGACGATGTCGTGTTGGTGTTGGTGTCGGGCGAGAAGGCCCGTCCATAGCGGCGGATCCGCACGGCGAGGTAGTACTCCATGATCTGCCGCACTTGCGGCTCGGTGAGGAGGTCGTCCGCCCGGAGGGCGTATTCGACACGGGCGGTGGGGTTCATGGATCCCGATGCAACCAGGCCCAGGTACTGGGTCGTGTCGGCATCGTCGCGCAGTTCGCGCAGGCCTCGCGCCAGCTTGGTGGCGGTGCCCAGGGAGGGCATCCGGTCGCCACGGATCAGCCGCGAGATCGTCG
The DNA here is from genome assembly GCA_046593725.1 of Candidatus Limnocylindrales bacterium. Taxonomy (GTDB): domain Bacteria; phylum Chloroflexota; class Limnocylindria; order Limnocylindrales; family CSP1-4; genus SPCO01. The sequence goes on along the minus strand of JBKJQY010000144.1, from coordinate 7,237 downwards.
AGTGGTCGACACCGGACTGCTGCGCAAGCTGTCGCTGGGACATCTTCTTGGCCTTGAGTTGGGTCCGAAGCCATTCATTGAACGCTCGGGCGTTTTGGGTCGTCATGCTTGTTGGGCGCTCCGTGAATGAGCGGGCGGCCGGTGCCGCGATGCCCCAACTATCGACGCGGGCCTCGGCCCTCTGTATCACCCGTTGGTACCGCCGAGATTGATCGACCGGAGAGCGGAGGAGTTCGGTCCGGTGCGGTCGAGCCCGGTTACGGGGAGGGCCGTCTGGATCAGGCCGGCGAGATGGCCCCTCCGGTCGTATCGGTGACCTTGATCCGTCCGGCCCCGCGCGGCATCGGCGAGACCACGTACAAGATCGCCCCGAACACGATGATCGACAACACGCTGATGGACCAGTCGAGGATCGTGATCGCGGTGGCCTCGGCCAGGGGCACCTTGTAGGCCACCGTCAGCACCCCGATGACGCCCGCCTGGGCGAAGCCGAGGCCGGCCGGGCTGAGTGGGATCGCCGTCAGCAGGGAGCCGATCAGGGCGACGAAGATGGCCCCGGAGACGCCGATCGAGACGTCCGGGAAGCCGAGGGCCTGGATGACGAGCCAGAGCCGCAGCCCCTCGGTCATCCAGATGACGCCGGTCACGGCCGCCAGGAGCGGCAGATGGCGAAGGCCCACGGCACCGAAGACGCCTTCCTCGAAGCGTTCGTACAGGACCAGGATCCGCGGAGGGAACGGCAGACGGGTCAGGATCCGCCGACCGAAGTTGCGCATCGTGAACAGGCCGAAGCCCAGCACGACGACCGTCACGATCCCGACGACGAACACGACCCGGATCGCCGGCGGCATGTCCACGCGGAAGCTGTAGTACCCGGCGGCCAGACCCAGGATGGCGATGGCGAAGATGTCCAGGATCCGCTCGATGAAGACCGTCCCGAAGGTGCGGCTGAGGGACGCCGGACTGTTCATCTTGAGCAGGTAGGCGCGGTAGACGTCGCCGAGCTTCGCCGGGACGACGCAGTTCACGAACCACGACAGGTACAGGATCTCGCTCGAATCCTTGACCGGGATGCCGAACCCGGTCTCCTTGAGCAGGCGCGACCAGCGGAAGCCACGCAACGGGAAGCCCAGGTAGAAGACCACGAACGCCGCGAACACGAGTGCCGGGTTGGCCTGCAGGATCAGGTCCGGGACCTCGGACAGCCGCTCGCGGTTGAGGTACAGGAAGAACGCGATGATGGCCAGCGGGACGATGATCGAGAGGAGCGTCTTCGGCTGGCGGAGGCGGTGCGCCAGAGAAACCGACCCGACATCCGACTCGTCGTTCTCCGGCGTAGGTTCGAGCGCCAACGGTCCGGTCAGACCGCGAGCGTCGTCAAGGGTAGGCGTGGCCTCCATGACATCGGACGCTAGCGCCGGCGCGGTCCCGTCCGCCATCGGACGAAGGTCCTGTCCGTCGGTGGGATCGCTCATGTGGGCCGGTCCGGGGGCGGGACCGCCCCGTCGAGTGGCTGCACGCGCACGTTCCCGCGGGAGCGCTGGACCAGCCTCGAGAAGGGCGTCAGGAGGCGCACGAAGTAGGTCGCCCGGCCGGGGATGAGGTCCGCGCTCGCCAGGGCGGCGAGCAGGCCCGCGGGCGTGGACGGGTCGCCGTCGAGGGCGGTATAGGCGACCCCGACCTCGATGAGCGAGTGCGCGTCCGATACGGCCACGATGGGCCGACGGTGGTCCAGCGCGAACTCGACCGCCTGCTCGTTGCCCTTGCCGACGAGGCGGGCGTTGTGACCCTCGATCCAGTCGACCAGCGGCGCGATCTCGGCGAGCGCGTCGCTCTTCGACATCGAACCGCGGAACGAATCGAATGGGTGCGGGACCCCCACGAGGCCGCCCTGCGCACGGGCAGCGGCAATGGTCTGGAGGGCGGTCAGCCCAGGCGGGATCACCCGCTCCAGGAAGATGCAGATGAGGTCGCCGTCGCGGGTCTTGACCTCCTCGCCGATGATGACGGTCAAGCCGGTGGGGGCCGTCGCGCGCGCCGCCAATGCCCCGTCGATGCGGTCGTGGTCCGTGATGGCGATGTGGGTCAGGCCACGCTCCGCGGCGACCCGGACCACCTCCGCCGGATCCGACAGACAGTCGAAGCTGGCTCGCGTGTGGCAGTGCAGGTCGATGAACGCGGTCGCCATCCCCGTGGACCGAGGCCTAGATCTGCTGGACGAGGGACTTCTTGAAGAAGTCGAAGTGCTCGAGCGCCAGGCCCGTCCCGAGGGCGACGCAATTGAGCGGGTTCTCCGCAACATGGCACGGGACGCCAGTGACCTGGGTCAGCAGCTTGTCCACGTTGCGCAGCAATGAGCCGCCGCCGGACATGACCATGCCCTTGTCGATGATGTCGCTCGAGAGTTCCGGCGGGGTCATCTCCAGGACGGAGCGGACCGCCGCCACCAGTTGCTGGAGCGGCGCCTCGATGGCTTCCATGACCTCCGAGCTGGTGATCGGGATCGTCCGCGGCAGGCCGGCGATCAGGTCGCGGCCGCGGACCTCCATGGTCAACTCGCGCTCCAACGGGAGGGCCGTCCCGATCTGGATCTTGACTTCCTCGGCTGTCCGCTCACCGACCATCAGGTTGTACTTCTTGCGGATGTAGGTCGCGATGGAGTCGTCGAACTTGTTGCCGCCGACCCGCAGGCTCTTGGAGACGACGATGCCACCGAGGGCGATCACCGCGATCTCGCTGGTCCCGCCGCCGATGTCGATGATCATGTTTCCGGACGGCCCGCTGATGGGGACGTTGGCGCCGATGGCGGCGGCCAGAGGCTCCTCGATGAGATACGCCTCGCGGGCGCCGGCCTTGAGCGCCGCATCGCGAACGGCGCGCTTCTCGACGCTGGTCACGCCGGCCGGGACGCTGATCATGACCTCAGGGCGCGAGAACCCGATCCGGCCCTTGGTCGCCTTGTTGATGAAGAAGCGGAGCATCGCCTCCGTGATCACGTAGTCGGCGATGACTCCGTCCTTCATCGGGCGGATGGCGGTGATGTTGCCGGGGGTGCGCCCGATCATCTGGCGAGCCTCTTCGCCCACCGCCACGATTCGATTGTCATCCGAAACGGCGACCACGCTGGGTTCCGTGCTTACGATGCCCTTGCCCTTCACGTACACGAGGACGTTGGCCGTGCCGAGGTCGATGCCGATCTTCATGAGGTCGTGACTGCGTTCCCTTCTGCGATGCGCGCGATGCTGGCGCCCAGATCGCGGAACTTGCCCTCGATGTTCTCATAGCCTCGCCGAACGTGGTGCGCACCGTGGATGACGGTGGTGCCGTCGGCCGCCAGGGCCGCGAGGATCAGGGACGCGCCGGCCCGCAGGTCGCCGATCTCCACCTCGGCGCCGCGAAGCCTGGAAGGACCGGTGATCACCGCGTGATGTGGGTCGCTCAGGTCCACCGCACCACCCATCCGGCGAACCTCGCCGAGCCACTCCAGGCGGTCCTCGAAGATCGTCTCGTGGACGTGGGAGACGCCGGTCGCCTGGGTCAGCAGCACGGCCGTCGGGGGCTGCAGGTCCGTGGCGAGTCCAGGATACGGGGCGGTCTCGATGTCGAGCGCGCGGTAGCCGGCGCCGGTCAGGCCGGTCCCGTCCACCTCGATCGTGTCCGTACCGCACGAGATGCCCACGCCGATCCGCCCAAGAGTCTCGAGGAACGCGCCGAGGTGGTCGCACGGCGCGCCCTGGAGGGTGATCCGTCCGCCGGTCACGGCCGCCGCGACGATGAACGTGCCCGCCTCGATCCGGTCCGGGACCACGGCGTGCTCGGCGCCGCGCAGGCGCTTGCGACCCTCGATCTCGATGGTGTCCGGTGCGGTCCTCGTGACGGCGGCGCCCATCTCGCCCAGGAACGCGATGAGGTCGTCGACCTCAGGTTCCTGGGCGGCCGGCCGGATCGTCGTCTTGCCCTCGGCCAGGGTCGCGGCGAGCATCGCGTTCTCCGTGCCCATCACGGACACGAACGGGAACGTCACCTCGCCGCCACGGAGGCGACCGGGCGACGTGGCGAAGTAGTAGCCGTTGCGGTACTCGATGGACGCACCGAGGGCACGCATGGCATCCACATGCAGGTCCACCGGGCGTCGTCCGATCCGGTCGCCACCGGGGTTGCTGATGATGACCCGGCCGAAGCGTGCCAGCAGCGGCCCGAGCAGGATGAAGCTTGCACGCATCTTGGCGGCCGCCTCAAGCGGCACGAACAGCCATTCGACGTCGCCCGACGCGACCTCGTAGACGTTCGGAGCCGGATGGTCCACGACGACACCCAGGTCGCGCAGCGTCTCGGCCATGACGCGCACATCCTCGATCTCGGGGACGTTGGTCAACCGGCAGCGCTCGCCCGTGAGCGTGGCCGCGGCCAGCAGCTTGAGTGCCGCGTTCTTGGCACCGCTGATCGGGACGGTGCCGGTCAGCGCGGTCCCGCCCTGGACACGGAATAGCTCCCGAGTCACGGGCTCGGGGTGGAACTCCCAGTGGAACGGTCGGGCGTCGGCCACAGGCCTACCCGCGGTGCCGCGGACCCTCGCGGTGGCGCCGTTCGGCGACCCGGATCCGGAGCAGCGAAGCCTGCAGCTGGGCTCGGGCGGCGGCCAGGTCCGTCGCATCGGTCGGGGCGGACTCCAGAAGCCGTTCCGCCTCTCGGCGCGCTTCTTGGGCCTTCTCCAGATCGATCTCGGAAGCCATGTCGGCGGTCTCGGCCATGACCACGACCTTGTCCGGGCGGACCTGCAGGAATCCGCCCACGATCGCGAACGATTCCTCCGCGCCGGCCTTGCGGACGCGCAGCTCGCCCACGCCGAGCATCGTCACGAGCGGTGCGTGGTGCGGCAGCACCCCGAGTTCGCCCTCGATCCCGGGCAGGACGACCGCGTCGACCATGTCCGAGTAGGCGAGCCGCTCCGGCGTGACGATCTCGAGCTGGATAGGCATGTCAGCCGGCCAGCTTCGCGGCGTTCGCTCGAACGTCGTCGAGGGTGCCGGCGAGGAAGAAGGCCTGCTCCGGGAGCGTGTCGACGTTGCCTTCCAGGATCTCCTTGAAGCTCGCCACCGTGTCCTTGATGGAGACGTACTGGCCCTCACGGCCGGTGAACACCTGGGCCACGAAGAACGGTTGGCTCATGAAGCGCTGCAGGCGACGGGCGCGGGCGACGGTGGACTTGTCCTCCTCGGACAGCTCGTCGATGCCCAGGATCGCGATGATGTCCTGGAGGTCGCGGTAGCGCTGCAGCACCCGCTGTGTTTCGCGGGCCACGTCGTAGTGCTCCTGGCCGACGATGTTCGGGTCAAGCACGCGCGAGGTGGAGGTCAGCGGATCCACGGCCGGGTAGATGCCCAGCTCCGCGATGGAGCGTTCCAGGCGGATCGTGGAATCAAGGTGCCCGAACGTGGTCGCCGGCGCCGGGTCCGTGTAGTCGTCCGCGGGCACATACACGGCCTGCAGACTGGTGATGGATCCGGACTTGGTGGAGGTGATGCGCTCCTGGAGTGCGGCCATCTCGGTCGCCAGGTTCGGCTGGTAGCCCACAGCGGACGGCATCCGGCCGAGGAGTGCGGAGACCTCCGAACCGGCCTGCGTGAACCGGAAGATGTTGTCGATGAACAGGAGGACGTCGCGGTGCTCCTGGTCGCGGAAGTACTCGGCCATGGTCAGGCCGGTCAGCGCGACGCGCAGGCGGGCGCCGGGCGGCTCGTTCATTTGGCCGAAGACCATGACGGTCTTGGCGATGACCCCGGACTCCGTCATCTCGGCGATCAGGTCGTTGCCCTCGCGGCTGCGCTCACCAACGCCGGCGAACACGGAGTAGCCCGAGTGCTCCTGCGCCACGTTGCGGATCAGCTCCTGGATGATGACCGTCTTGCCGACGCCGGCGCCACCGAAGATTCCGACCTTGCCACCCTTCTTGAACGGGCAGAACAGGTCGATGACCTTGAGGCCGGTCTCGAAGACCTCCACCTCGGTCGTCTGCTGGTCGAAGGTGGGTGCCGCGCGATGGATGGGCAGGTTGATCGGCGTGACCACCGGGCCCTTGCCGTCGATCGGATCGCCGAGGACGTTGAACACGCGGTTCAGCGTCAGCTCACCGACCGGGACGGTGATCGGGGCTCCGGTGTCCAGGACGGCGGCGCCGCGCGCCAGCCCGTCCGTCGTGGTCATCGCCACAGACCGGACCCAGTTGTTGCCCAGGTGCTGCTGGACCTCGCAGGTCAGCGGCTCGTCCGATCCGCGCTGGATCTCCACGGCGTTGTAGATGGCCGGCAGATGCCCCGCCGGGAAAGCGATGTCCACCACGGGTCCGGTGATCTGGATCACGCGGCCGGTCGCGGCGGGAGCGGCGGTCGTCATGGGTGGTTCGGGCCTCCTGGTCGTGGGTTCCGCGTCAGCGCGCGTTCGCGCCGGACGCGATCTCGATCATCTCGCGGGTGATGTTGGATTGACGGACCTTGTTGTAGGAGATCGTGAGGTCCTCGATGAGTTCCTCGGCGTTCTCGGTGGCGCTCTTCATGGCCACCATCCGGCTGGACTCCTCGCTGGCCTTCGCCTCAAGGACAGCCTGGAAGAGTCGCGTCGCGACGTAGCGCGGCAGGAGCTGCTCCAGCACGGCCGACGCGGACGGTTCGAAGATGAACTGGTTGCCGGGGATGCCTTCCGTGTCCCCGGTCGGGGTGATCGGCAGGACCTGCAGGATCTCCGGCCGCTGGATCAGCGTGGACACGAAGCGGCTGTAGACCAGGTCCACCTGGCTGTACGTGCCGGCGAGGTAATCGTCGCGGATGAGGCGCGCCAGCGGCAGGACGTCCGCGAACGCCGGCCGGTCGCCGAACGTCGCGAAGTGGGCCTCGAGCGGCACGCCGGTGCGGCGCATCGCATCGCGACCCTTGCGGCCGACCGTGATGACCGCCACGTCACCGGGCTTCTCGATGATGTCGCGAGCCACGAAGCGGACGATGTTGGTATTGAGCGGGCCGGACAGCGGCCGATCCGTCGTGATCAGGACGATGAGCCGCTTGCCGCCTGCCGGGGCGGCCAGGAGCGGGTGCTCGTCGCCATCCAGGACGGCCGCCAGGTCCGCGAGGACCTCATCCAGCTTCTCGCTGTACGGGCGCGCGGCGAGCGTCGCGTCCTGGGCCCGCTTGAGCTTGGACGCGGCCACGAACTGCATCGCCCGGGTGATCTGCTTGATGTTCTT
>JBKJQY010000130.1:0-6411 GCA_046593725.1 Candidatus Limnocylindrales bacterium | reverse complement strand
CTCGGCGACACCCGTCGCTGACCCGCCTCCAGACCGAAGCCCCCGAGTTCGTCGAGGGCTGGGGGATGTATTCGGAGCTCATGATGCGCGAGCAGGGCTTCGATACCGATGCGCCATATCGACTGGCATTGCATACCGACGCCATCTGGCGCGCCTGCCGGATCATCCTGGATGTGCGGCTGCAGCGGGGCGAGCTGACCGTCGCAGAGGCGACGGACTTCCTCGTCGAACAGACCGGCTTCCAGCGCTCGGTGGCCGCCGCGGAAGTGGAGTGGTACACGTACCGCCCCACGTATCCGATGTCCTATCTCCTGGGACGCACCCTGTTGCTGGGCCTGCGAGCCGACGAGCAGCGCCGCCTGGGCGACGCATTCAGCCTGAAGGGCTTCCACGACACGCTTCTTCGGAACGGGTCGCTGCCGGTGAGCTTCCACCGACGCCTCCTGGAAGGCAGCTGACCGCCCGATGCAGATCATCCCGGCGATCGACCTGGAGGCCGGCCGGTCACGGACTGTCTTCTGGCCCGGGGCGTCGGCCGGGATAGGCGCGCCAACCGACCGTCCGGAACGGATCGCCGAGCGGTTCGTGGCCATGGGCGCCAAGGTCATCCACCTCGTTGACTTCGAAGGCGCCAGGACGGGGTCGCCCGGCAACCTGGAGGCGGTCGGTGGCGTGGCCGCGCGCGTGGGCGTGCCGCTGCAGCTCGCCGGTGGCGTCGACTCGGCGGACGGGATCCGGCTGGCCTTCGCCGCTGGCGCGACCCGGGTCGTCCTGACCACCGCCATCGCCGACCGGCCCGACGATCTGCGCGCCTGCCTGGAGGTCGCCGGCGACTGGCTGGCGGTCGGCCTGGACCCGCGTCACGAACGGCTGGCCGCATTTCCGTGGCATCGGGCCGATCCCCCGCGGACCGTCGACGACCTCGTCGGTGAGCTCGTGGGAGCGGGCGTGGCCCGGTTCGTCCTGTCGCATGGCGGCGCCGAGCCAGACCTGTCGCGAGTGTCCGAACTCGTTCGCACGTACGATGTCGACTTCGTGGTGGCCGGCGGGGTGCGAGACCTCGACGGCGTCAGCCGCTTGCGCGATACCGGCGCGGCCGGCCTGATCCTGGGAGAGGCCCTGCTCTCCGGCGCCATCGACTTCAAGACTGCACAGGAGACTGCTTCGTGAGCCTCGTCCCTTTCCGCCGTTCGACGGCGCCGCTCCTGTTCCTCGTGGTCGCCCTCATGACGGTTGCGTGCACCGCTGCCCCTGGTGCACCGAGTCCGGCCGCGTCGGGTGGCACCGGGTCCGCGACCTGCCCCACCAGCCAGCCGGCAGCGCTCCCCAAAGGGGAGACCCGGACCGTGACCCTCGATACCGAGAAGGGTCCGATCGTGATGGAGATCAAGGCGGACCTGTCGCCGATCGCCGCCGGCAACTTCGTCGCCCTTGCCGCCTGTGGGTACTACGACGGGACGGTCTTCCACCGTGTCGTACCGGGGTTCGTCATCCAGGGCGGCGATCCCACCGGGACCGGCACGGGTGGGCCGGGCTACGAGATCAAGGATGAGCCGGTCACCACCCCCTATCATCGCGCCACGATCGCGATGGCCCGAACCCGGGCGCCGAACTCCGTCGGATCGCAGTTCTTCATCGTGCTCGACGACGCTGCGGCCGGGTCGCTGTCGGCGGCCAACACCTACCAGATCATCGGTGCGGTCACCTCCGGCATGGAGACGGTGGACACGATCGCGGCGTCCGCCGATCAGGAGAACCCCACCAACCCGATCGCGATCACGACCGCCACAGTCACCAACCCCTAGCACCGGACAGGAGGCTCAGCCCATGACGACCGCCACGATCGCCACCGAGATCGGCGACATCGAGATCGAGCTCTACGACGAGAGCGCCCCCAAGGCCGCGGAGAATTTCGCGACGCTCGCCCGCAAGGGCTACTACGACGACGTCGTCTTCCACCGCGTCATCCCGGGCTTCGTCGTCCAGGGCGGCGACGGGCAATACGGCAAGAAGACGGACCTGCAGAAGAGCCGCGTCGGCCAGGGCGGACCGGGCTACAAGTTCGAGGACGAAAAGGTCCAGGGCGACTACCAGCGCGGGGCGCTCGCGATGGCCAACTCGGGTCCCAACACGAACGGCAGCCAGTTCTTCATCTGCCACCAGGACCTGACCGGCAAGCTGCCCAAGAACTACACCCTGTTCGGCCAGGTGACAAAGGGCCTCGACATCGTCGACAAGATCGCCACGGCCCCCCGAAACGGCAACGATCTGCCCGATTCGCCGGTCGCGATGACGTCCGTGACCATCCACGACGCCGCCGAAGGTTAAGGAATTTACATCGAGAAGTCTGCCAAAACCCTTGGAAAACGGCCCCGGTTGAGGTAGGCTATCGGAGCTGTTAGTTCAGCCAACGCTGCCCCAGCGGCAAGGTCATGGGTAGGTAGGGTCAGGGTAGTCGGTACAGCCGACGTGATAGATGCCCTTACCGCGTGGCAGAAGTGTCCGTTTCGGCGGACTCCTTCACCGGGACAGCATCGAGGCCGGTTCCTTCGGGAGCCGGCCTCGGCTTTTGTGCGTCGCCCTGGGGCCAGGCGGACCCCCTTCGCGGGCCGGATGGACCTCCGACCCGGCGAGCCTCGTTGCTATCGTGGGACGATCCAGTGGATCGGATGGGAGAATGCATGCGCGCGCCACGCACCTCATCGAGTCTCGCGATCGCCGTCGAGGCCGAGGCGGGCTGAGATGGCCCAACGTCCCGTGGCACCCGATCGTCCGACCGAGGGGACCGCGCTGTTCGACGGCGCGTTCCGGCTCGTGATCGTGCTCGGGGTCGCCCTGGTCGTCCTGATGGGCGTGCGGCTCCTCGCCGACCCCGGCCGATCGTCGGGCGTTCACGCTGGCGCGGTGGCCTCGGCCGGCGGCCCCTCAGATGGCTCGTCCACGCCCGGCAAGCCCGTCGATGTCGCGACGTATCTGACCGCGGACGTCCGATCCGCCCCGGGCCTCGACCTGACCGGGCCGGACGGTCAGCCCGTCTCACTTGCGGCACTCCGGGGCGTCCCGGTCCTGGTCTTCTTCGGGTACACCCACTGCACCGACGTCTGCCCGGCGACGATCGGCACGGTCGGCGAGGCGATCGATGCGTACGGGCAGGGCGCCCGGGCCATCTTCGTCAGCATCGACCCGGAGCGCGATACGGTCCCCTGGCTGGCGGAGTTCGTGCGGTTCATGCCGGCCGGTTTCACCGCGGTCACCGGGACACCGGAGCGCATCCGTTCGGTGGCCGACGAGTGGGGCGTGCGCTACGCCCGAGAGGAGGGCAGCACCCCGGCCGACTACTCGATGTCGCACACAGCCGACGTCTTCCTGGTAGACGCTGCCGGCCGGCTGCGAGCGAGCTTCCCGTTCGGGACGGAGGCAGATGCCATGACCGCAGTCCTGCGCTCGGTCGCAGCGACGACACCCACGCCCGCTCCGACCACGCCGACCGCGACCCCCTCCGCCGCGCCGTCCGTGGTCGACCTGTGGCCGCGGGTGGTCTCGAGTTCGGTCTGGGCCGGCGGCTCCAGCCCGCTCATCCTGGCGCTGTACGACAGCACGGGCGTGCGTCTCGACGACCCAACACTACGCGTGACCGTCCAGCGACTCGACGACTCCGGGAACCGAACCGGGCCGGTCGTCCCGGCAACGGTCGTCCAGCCGGTCGGGGTGGATGAGGTCTCGTTCGTCCCGACCCTGGACCTGCCGATCTCGGGCCGGGTCCGATTGGCCGTTGAGGCGACCGGGTCGGCTGGCGTGGCGCACTTCGGGATCGCCGAGACGTCCGCCCTGGATCCCGGCGGCACGGCGGCACTGGGCGGTCCAGCGCCGACCATCCGGACCCCGACGGCGGCCGATTTCGGTGGCGATCCGACCTGGGTCACGACAGATCCATTGCCTGAACCGCGATTGTCCGCCACGTCCACCGTGGATGCGCTGGCGACCGGATCGCCGTTCGTCCTGGTCGTCGACTCGTACCAGTTCAAGGTCACGCCCGCGTGCGGCCGTGCTGTCGTGATGGCGAAGGCCCTGGTGGATCGGTGGACGACCGTGCCGTTCATCCACTTGGAGCCATACCGCTATTCCGTCGTGACCTCCGAGCCGGTGCTGCAGGGGTCGCTCACCTTGCCGCAGCTCACCGACCCGGCAGAAGCGTGGGGCGTGGGCGACCAGCCGTGGGGCGTCGGGTCCATGCCGTGGATCTTCATCGTGGATCGGCACGGCGCGATCCGGGCGAAATACCAGGGCGTCATCGGGAGTGCGGACGTCGACGTGATCCTCACCCTGTTGGCCCAGGAGGACTGACCGGCCGAATGGGAGCACTTCGGCCCGCCCGAAAGGTGCCGCTAGTCACATCACGGAGCGGGCCGGCGACCCGTATGGTTCGGACATGGATATGCAGCCGCAGGATGACCTGCACCTTCCGCTCCTCGACGACCCCTCCCTGTCACGTCGCCGGTTCCTCCGCGGTGCGGCGATCGCCGGCGGGGGCCTGATCGCCGCCGGCATCGCTGCCTGCGCACCCGCCGCCGGGGCGCCCGGCTGGACCTTCGGGCCGGGTATCCCATCGGCCGTGCCAGGCGCGTCGGCCTCCGCTGCCGCGAGCGCCGTGGCGAGCGCCCTCCCCGGTGCCTCTGCCGGCCATTCGATGGCGCCGAGCGCGTCGTCTGCGCCGTCGGGCTCCCCGGCGGTCGGTGACATCCCGGCCGGCTGGTCGGCCCACGACGTCGAAGCCCGGGACGTCGTCCGGCGCTACCTGGGCAACCTCGTGCCGGCCCTCAAGGGCATCTATGGCGAGGCGGCCTACCTCAAGATGGTCGACATCCTGGGCCCCGAGACGGACTATCCGGCGCTCTCCGAGAAGCCGGCCTTCGTGCAGGTCCCGCAGCTGTACCTGAACGACGCACTGACGCCGCTGAAGCCGACACTGGACGGCGACGTCAAGGTCTTCAAGATGACGATCGACGTCATCGAACAGCACATAGACGAGAAGATGCCGCCCGTCGCGGGGCTCGGCTACAACGGCCAGTGGCCCGGGCCGACGATCCGTGTGAACCAGGGCGACAAGGTCCGCGCTGAGTTCACGAACAACCTGACCGAGACGACCGGCGTGCACTTCCATGGCGTCGAGTTCGGGGACTTCTTCATGGACGGCGTCCCGTTCGTCACCCAGAAGCCCATCGTCCCGGGCGAGACCTTTGCCTACGAGTTCACCGCGGTCAACAGCGGGTCGCTCATGTACCACTCCCACCACAACGCCACGGACCAGGTGGGCCGCGGCCTGTTGGGGGCGTTCATCGTGGATCCGAAGCCGGACCCGGTGAAGGCGGACCGCGAGTACATCTGGATCTCCAACGACCAGCTCGGCGGGTTCACGATCAACGGTCACGGGTTCCCGGCCGTCGTCCCGGTCCTCGCCGCGGTCGGCGAGACCGTCCGGATCAGGTTCATGAACGAGGGGATCATGATGCACCCGTGGCATCTGCACGGGATGCCGATGCACGTCGTCGCTCGTGACGGCTGGCCCCTGGGCGGCGCGGAGTTCGACTGCGACACGCTGGGGGTCAACCCAGGCGAACGGTACGACGTCCTGGTCGAGGCAAAGACCCCAGGTGTGTGGGCCTTCCACTGCCACATCCTGCCGCACGCCGAGGGCGCGACGGGGATGTTCGGGATGGTCAGCACGCTCATCGTCGTCCCCAAGGCGTCCGACGTGAACGCGATCGTGGCCGCCCTGCTGGCGTAAGCCTCCGAGCCTCCCTGAGGGTGCCCTGCTGACGAGTGTGCTACGGTCGAACCTCGCCGCACTGTGCGACGATGCTCCGCCTGGTCGACCTCTTCTTCGAACGGACCGTGCGATCTGCAAACCAAGTTCAGGAAGCCTAGGAGGTCATGATGACCACCGGATCCATCAAGAAGGTCGTCGCCGATCGCGGCTTCGGCTTCATCACCGCCGAGGACGCGAAGGAATACTTCTTCCATCGCGACGGCCTCGACAGCTCGCTCGACTTCGACCGCCTCGTCGGCGGCGAACAGGTCGAGTTCGACATCGAAGCGAGCCCCAAGGGCCCGCGCGCAGCCAATGTGCGCGCCGCCGCCTGACCTGGATCGGGGTCGCCTCACCGGCGACCCCGTCCCCACCCGCAGCGGCGAGATCCGACCGATCCAGACCCTGTGACGCCCACGACCCAAGTCAAGCGTGCGCGACGAAGACCACGGTCCGGTCATCGGCAGTCGCCGGCAGATCCGTGCAGCGGCCATGGACGGTGACGGCCGAGAATCCTGCGTCGGCGCGAAACACCGCACCTGGCTTGAGCATCGTTGGATCACTGGTGGGTCCGATCGACGAAGAAGCCGGAGTTCAGCCGTCAG
>JBKJQY010000084.1:0-30742 GCA_046593725.1 Candidatus Limnocylindrales bacterium | reverse complement strand
TTCCAGGAGATGGCCCAGCAGATCCAGACCTACCTCAAGGAAGAACGTGCTGGTCGTCCGCCCGCAGCCCGGGCAGGCGCTGACCTGGGGCAGGAACGAGCGCAGGCCCATCGACTGGAGGACCTGCTGGGCGATCTCCACCTCGCGCTCGCGCGGGGCGCCGGGCTCCGGCGTCAGCGAGACGCGGATGGTGTCGCCGATGCCCTCGTTGAGCAGGACGGCCAGACCGGCGGTCGACGCGATGATGCCCTTGTCGCCCATCCCGGCCTCGGTCAACCCCAGGTGCAGTGGGTAGTCGCAGCGCGCTCCCAACAGCCGATACACGTCGACGAGATCGCGCACCCCGGACACCTTGGCGCTGAGGATGATCCGGTCGTGATGCATCCCGGTCTGTTCTGCCAGTTCAGCGGAGCGCAGGGCGGATTCCAGCATCGCGTCGATCATCACGTCACGGGCGTCACGCGGCGCCGCAGATGCCGCATTCGCGTCCATCAACTCCGTGAGGATCGCCTGGTCCAGCGAACCCCAATTGACCCCGATGCGGACTGGCTTGTCGTTGTCGATAGCGACCTTGACGATGGTCGCGAAGTGCTCGTCGTGACGCTTGGCACCGACGTTGCCCGGGTTGATCCGGTACTTCGCCAGCGCCGCCGCCATCGCCGGGTGATCGACCAGAAGCTTGTGACCGTTGTAGTGGAAGTCGCCGATGATCGGCACGTCTACCCCGAGGCCGCGGACCTTGCGGACCATCTCGGGGACAGCTGCCGCGGCCTCATCGGTGTTGACCGTGACCCGGACGAGCTGCGAGCCGGCGTGCGCCAGGCGGGCGACCTGGATGGCGGTCCCGTCCGGATCCGCCGTATCGGTATTGGTCATCGACTGGACGACGACCGGGTGAGCGCTGCCGACCAGGACGCCCCCGACATCCACGCTGACGGTCGCCCGTCGTCGCGGGCGCAGCGCGTCGGGCGAGGTCACGTCCCGCCGCCGTCGCTCAGACTGCGGACGATATCGAAACCGGTGACCCAGATCAGGAACGTGAACAGGAACACGAACCCGACCATGTAGGTCAGGCGCTCCACACGAAGGCTGAGCCGCTCGCCAAAGAACCGCTTGAGCGTGATCATCAGCATCCGGCCCCCATCCAGCGGCGGGAACGGCAGGATGTTGACGACCGCCAGGTTGGCCGACAGGACGCCCGCGACATACAGGGTGAAGATCGGGCCGAGCTGCCAGAAGACGTCACCGAGCTGGGTGGCGATCCCGATCGGGCCAGACACGGGTGGCGCCTCGGTCGGTCGGGTCGCGATCGACTCGACCAGCGATACGAGCCCGCCGACGATCAGGCCGAGGGCGTCGATCGTGCGCTGGACGCCGATCTGGACTGCCCCGGGGAAGTCGTAGCGGATCGGTTCGGCCAGGACGACCGCCCTCGGGTCTTCGATGCCCAACGCACCGTGATCCGCGTCGATCTGGCTGAGCGGCCGGAGCGTCGCCTGGACATCCGTGAGGGTGCCATCGGCCGCCAGGATCCCCAAGGTCACTGTCTCGCCCGCGTGGGCGCGCAGGTTGACGATCGGCGACTCCTTGTCGAACGCCGCGTGCGGATCGCCGTTCAGGCTGACGATCGTATCGCCGGCGACGATACCTGCGGCAGCCGCCGGTGACCCCGCCTGGACCCCGCCCACCTTCAGGCCGACCGCCGGATCGACGAAGAGCGCGATCCCCGTAAAGATCACGAAGGCCAGCAGGACATTCATGGCGACGCCGGCGATGAGGATGAGCAGACGCTTGGGCAGGCTCTGGGCCGAGAACGAGCGCGGATCGTTCGCGGCGTCCCCGTCCTCGCCTTCGAGCTTGACGAATCCGCCGATCGGCAGCCAGTTGAGCGTGTAGACGGTCTCGCCCTTGCTGCGCAGGACCTTGGCCCGCGGCGGGAATCCGACCCCGAACTCCAGGACCCGGACATTCGAGAGCCGCGCGGTCACGAAGTGGCCTAGCTCGTGGATGACCACGAGGGCACCCAGGATGAAGATGAACAGCAGGATCGTGATGATCGACTGCACGAAGCCAGTCAAGCGACACCTCCGATGGGTCCGGTCGCGAACGCCGACCGGATGTCGGCGTCGAGAGCCACGAGTTGGTCAAGGTCGGGGTTTGCGGGACCGGTCGCCGGGCCGCTCGTGGCGCGCACGACGGCGGCCTCGAGGAGCCGGGGGATCCCGGGGAAGTCAAGGGTGCCGGCGATGAACCGGGCGACGGCGACGTCGTCCGCCGCGATGAGCGCCGCCGAGGCGCGTGGACCAAGCCGGCCGGCCTCTCGGGCGATCCGAAGGGCCGGGAAGCGGGTCTCGTCCGGGACGCGGAAGTCCAGCCGGGCGATCGCCGCGAGGTCCGGAGCGGCGGCCGGTGACGGGCGGCGGTCCGGGTAGGTCAGCGCGTACTGGATGGGAAGCCTCATGTCGGGGGTGCCAAGCTGGGCCTTGATCGATCCGTCCACGAAGCGGACGGCCGAGTGGACCACGCTCTGCGGGTGGATGACGACCTCGATGGCGTCATAACCGACATCGTACAGCCAGTGCGCCTCGATGACCTCCAGGCCTTTGTTGGCGAGGGTCGCCGAGTCGATGGTGATCTTCGCGCCCATCGTCCAGGTGGGGTGTCGAAGCGCCTGCGCCGGCGTGATGGCGGCCATCTCATCTGCCGGGAGATCCAGGAACGGTCCGCCGGATGCGGTCAGGATCAGCGCCGCCACGCCGGCCATGGACTCGCCGACGAGCGACTGCCAGATCGCCGAGTGCTCCGAATCGATCGGGCGTAACCAGGCCAGCGGGCTGGCGAACGGATCCGTGGGTCGCGTCAGGGCCACGGTGGCGGCCAGACTCCGCGCCATCGGCATGACGAGGTGTCCGCCCGCGACCAGCGTCTCCTTGTTGGCCGTCGCGACGACCTTGCCCGCCGCAAGAGCCGCGAGGACCGGCCGAAGGCTCACGACACCACTCGTCCCGATGACGACGAGATCCACGTCGGCGCGGGTCACGAGCGCGATGAGGGCCTCGTCCCCACTGACCCGGTCCGTGCCGGTCGGCAGGTCCAGCGACGTCAGGGCGGCGGCATGCTCCACCGCGACGATCCGCGGGCGCATCAGCGTGGCCTGCCGAGCCAGCAAGGACGCATTGGAACCGGCCGCCAGCGCCACGACCCGGAAGACCTCCGGGTGACCCGACAGGACCTCGATGGCTTGTCGGCCGATCGACCCCGTCGAGCCGATCAGGGCTACCCCGCGAGGCGCCCTCCCCTCCCCGTCGAGGGTCTCAGGCGAAGACGGCGACGACATACAGCGTGACGATCGGTGCAGCGAACAGGAACGAGTCGACGCGATCCAGGATCCCGCCGTGGCCCGGGATGAGAGTGCCCGAGTCCTTCTCGCCGGCGGCCCGCTTGATGACCGACTCGGCGAGGTCGCCGGCCTGTGCCGCCAGCGCGGCCAATGGACCCAGGACGAGTGCGTGGACCGGGCTCTGGCCGAGGCCCCACAGGATCGCGGCGGTCGCGACGGTCGTTGCGACCACGCCACCGATGAGGCCCGCATAGGTCTTGGACGGTGAGATGTGGGTGAGGAACTTCTCGCGTCCGAACTGCTTCCCCACGACGTAGGCGCCCGTGTCGTACGACCACACCGCGAAGACCAGCAGGATGATCCAGCCGCGCTCCGATCCGAGGGCGGCCAGTGGCGCACCATCGACCGAGGGCGCCGCATGGCCGAGGTGCAGGATGAACCCCAGCATCGAGGCATACACGGCCCCGAAGATCGTCGCGATCCAGGCGCTCAGGCCGTCTCGAGGCTCGATCTTGGTGAAGGCGGCCACGGCGACAAGGACGACCCCGATCGCCACGAGGAGCGTGCCGCTCCCCTCGAGATAGCCCGGGAACGCCGCGTCCAGGACGATGACCACGGTGAGCGCGGTCCCGAGCGCCGCAAACGTCCCATAGCCAGCCGAACGCAGGAGTCGGAAGATCTCCACGGCCGCAAGGCCGGCGATGCCCGTGATGAAGATCGCGAGCACCGGTCCGGATATGGCCAGCACGATGAGCAGGATCGGGACGAACAGGGCGGCGCTGATCGCTCGCTGGCGCACGAGTCCTCCGGTGGGCAGTGCTTAGCGCCCGAACCGGCGCTGCCGGAGGGCGAACTCGGCGATGGCGGCATCGAACGCCTCGGCGCCGAAGTCGGGCCAGAGCGTCTCACAGGTATAGAACTCGGCGTACGCCGATTGCCAGATGAGGAAGTTGGACAGCCGCTGTTCGCCACCCGTCCGGATGACGAGATCAGGGTCCGGCAGACCCGCGGTGTACAGCGCCCCGCTGATGGCGGCTTCATCGATCTGGTCCGCGGCGATGCCCTGCCCCACGAGCCGTCGGACCGCGTCCACGAGCTCAGTCCGTCCGGCGTAGTTGAAGGCGATGTTCAGCAGCAGGCGATGCCCGTCCTCCGTGGCCGACAAGGCATCGTCGATCGAGCGACGCGTGTCGGCGGGCAGTTCCTCCAGTCGACCGAGCAGCTGCACCTGCACGCCCTGCGCCCGCAGCTCCGCCGTCTCGCTCCGGATCGCGCCCTCCAGCAGGCTGAACAGGCCCGTGACCTCGTCGTCCGAACGGGCCCAGTTCTCGCGGCTGAACGCATACAGGGTGAGCGTGGGGATCCCGCGCCGGACCGCGTGCTTCAGCAACCCGCGGATGGCCTCGACACCGGCGGCGTGGCCTTCCAGCTCTGGTAGGTCCCTGGCACGTGCCCAGCGCCGGTTGCCGTCCATGATGATCGCGATATGACGCGGCAGGTCCTCGCCGGCTGCCTCGCCGGCGATGCCAGTCGGGGCGTCAGCGGTTGGGCGTCCGTCGAACGTCGCCTCGTGGGCCGCAGGAGGTGCGTCGGTGGGTCGGGCGAGGGGTGCGCGCGGCACTAGACCTCCAGGATCTCCTGTTCCTTCACCAGACCCAGGCGATCCACGTCCGCTACATGCCGGTCCGTGGTCTTCTGGAGCGTCTCCAGCTGGCGATGCGACTCGTCCGTTCCGACGTCGCCGTCCCGCTCCTCGCGCTTGATCTGGTCGGCGGCATCGCGACGGAGGTTGCGCACCTCCACCCGAGCCTCTTCCATGCGCTTGTGGACGACCTTGACCATGTCTTTGCGACGTTCCTCGGTCAGCGGTGGGATGTTCAGGCGGACCACGGTCCCGTCGACGTTGGGCATGAGCCCGATATCACTCTTGAGGATCGCCTTCTCGATCGCGCCAAGGACGCCGCGGTCCCAGGGCTGGATGACGATCTGGTGCGGTTCCGGAACGCTGATCCCGGCGAGCTGGTTGAGCGGTGTCGACGTGCCGTAGTACTCGACATGGAGTCGCTCGACGAGGGAGGTAGATGCCCGGCCGGTGCGCATCCCCTGGAGGTCGCGCTCCATGGCCTCGACGGCCCGACCCATCTTGTGGTCCGCGTCGGTCAGGATCTCGCTGCTCATGCCTTGACACCTCCCGAGGCCGAACTGCCCGAGATCAGGGTCCCGACGGGTTCGCCCGTGGCGACCCTCGTGATGTTGTCCGGCCGGTTTAGATCGAAGACCACGATCGGCATATCGTTTTCCATGCACAGGCTCACGGCAGTCGCATCCAGGACCTTGAGCTGGTCTCGTAGCAGGTCGCCGTAGGCGAGCGAAGCGTACCGCTGGGCGTCCGGGTCCACCATAGGGTCTCTGTCGTAGACGCCGTCCACCTTGGTCGCCTTCAACAGGACCTCGGCGTTGATCTCGACGGCGCGCAAGGCCGCTGCGGTATCGGTCGTGAAGTACGGGTTGCCGGTACCGGCTACGAACATCGTGACCCGGCCCTTCTCGAGGTGGCGGATCGCGCGGCGACGGATATACGGCTCTGCGATCTCGTTCATGGCGATGGCCGTCATGACCCGCGTGGGCACGCCGGCCTTCTCGAGGGCGTCCTGCAGTGCCAGGCCGTTCATGACCGTGGCGAGCATGCCGATGTAGTCGCCTGTCGCCCGATCCATGCCGCGAGCGCTGGCTGCCAGCCCCCGGAAGATGTTGCCGCCGCCGACGACGATGGCCACCTGGACACCGAGCTTGTGAACCGTGGCGACCTGGCCCGCGATGAACGCACAGAACGCCGGGTCCACGCCGTACTGGCGGTCACCCAGCAGGGCCTCGCCGGACAGTTTCAGGAGGATGCGACGGTAGCGCAGCGGCGCCCCGTCGGAGTCCCGGGCTGCCCCGGTCCCGCTCACAGGCCTTCCCCGACCTCGAAGCGAACGAACCGCCGGACCTTGATGTTCTCGCCGATCGTGGCGATCGCGCTCGTGATGAGTTCGCCGATCGTCCCGTCCGTGTCACGGAATGGCTGCTCGGTCAGCACGACCTGCTGGTACCACTTCTTGAGCTGGCCATCCACGATCTGGGCCCGGATGTTCTCAGGCTTCTTCGCAGTCGCCTCGTCGCCGAGCAGCTCCGCGCGCTTCGCCTCGAGGATGTCCGCGGGGATCGATTCGATCGTGGGGTACAGCGGCTTCAGCGCGACGACCTGGATCGCCAGATCCTTGACCAACTGCTGGAACTGCTCGTTGCGTGCGACGAAGTCGGTCTCGCAGTTGACCTCGATGAGCGCCCCGAACCGGCCGCCCGTGTGGATGTACGTCCCGACGAGGCCTTCGCGGGCATCGCGACCGGCCTTCTTGGCGGCCTGCGCGACGCCGCTCTCCCGGAGCAGGGCCGTCGCCTTCTCCAGGTCCCCGTCCGATTCGACCAGGGCCTTCTTGCAATCCATGAACCCGGCGCCGGTCCGCTCACGCAGCTCCTTGACCAGCTCCGCCGAGATGTCCGCCATATCCGTTCGTCTCCCTTGCTCGCGGCGGCCCGGTCCGGCCTGCCGCCTGATCGTCGTGTCCTATCGGGTAGGTGATGGGCGCGGGAGCCGTCGAGCTCCCGCGTCGGCTGAGATCAGCCGGCGTCTTCAGCCTTCTCGGCTGCCTCACGGGCGAGCTCGGCCGCGATGTCTTCAGGACTCGCTTCAGAGACAGCCAGGGTGACCTCGGCGATCGGCGGCTCGGCGCGCGCCGCGCGGTCCCCGGGCAGCAGGTCGTCGTCATCCATGTCCGGAGCGAACGAGAGGGCGGCCCCGCCAGCTAGGGCTGCGACCAGCTCCTCGGATGCGCCGGGCTCTTCGTCCTCGGCTTCCGGCAGGGCCATGGGCTCCATGACCTCGGGCTCCGAGGCAGCGCGCGAGGAGCGCTCGCGGGCCCCTTCGATGGCCGCGTCGGCGACGGCGGCGCACAGCAGGCGGATAGCCCGGATGGCGTCGTCGTTGGCCGGGATGATGTAGTCGATCTCGTCCGGGTCCACGTTCGTGTCACCGGTCCCGACGACCGGGATCTCGAGCTTGTTGGCCTCGGTGACGGCGATCCGCTCGCGGTGCGGGTCGACGATGAAGATGGCGCCCGGGATGCGCTTCATCTTGCGCATGCCGCCGAGGGTGGCCTCGAGCTTGGTCATCTCTTCGGTGAGCTTGGCGGCTTCCTTCTTGGTCATCCGCTCGAAGTCGCCGGCCTGCTGGCGCGCTTCGAGCTGCTCCAGCAGGGCGATGCGCTTCTTGATGGTCGTGAAGTTGGTGAGCATGCCGCCCAACCAGCGCTTGTTGACGAACGGCTGGTTGGCGCGGATCGCCTCTTCCTTGATGGGCTCGTGGGCCTGCTTCTTGGTCCCGACGAAGAGGACCTGGTCGCCGCGGGCGACGGTTTCGCGCACGAACTCAAGGGCGACATCCAGACGCTGGACGGTCTGGGCGAGATCGATGATGTGGATCCCATTGCGCTCGGCAAAGATGAACGGCTTCATCTTGGGGTTCCAGCGGCGTGTCTGGTGGCCGAAGTGGACTCCGGCTTCCAGCAGCTGCCGCATCGAGATGGACGGCACGGTGAGCGACCTCCTGTTCGGTTCGTTCCTCCGCGGGCCTCGTCGTCGGGGACCGTGGCCATGGCCATCGGCACCACCCCGAGCGGGATGATCCGCGTGTGGGCTCCACGCCATGATGGCGCGGGCGTCGCTTCGAACCTCGAAGCGGGCGGAGTCTAGCACAAGGTCGCGCTCGGCCAGATGCGTCTGTCAGATACGTGGCGGATAAGCGGTCGTTGTCACGATGCCTGCATGGATGACCGACCGACCGGACCGAAACGGACCGCGGCGCAACGCGCGGGTGACGCCGCCGAACAGCTCGTCGCAGACCACCTCGGATCGATCGGTTGGACCCTCCTGGCCCGGAACGTCCATGTCGGTCGCCACGAACTCGATCTCGTGGCGATCGACCCGGGTCCGCCGACCGCGCTCGTCATCGTGGAGGTCCGCTGGCGGATCAGCCGGGCGTTCGGGCTGGCCGAGGAGACCGTGGACCACCGCAAGCGGACCCGCGTTCGGACGGCTGCCTATGGCCTGTTGGACCGAGGCGCGTTCACCGATGGCGAGCCACTCCCCAGGCTGCCGCTGCGGTTCGACCTCATCGTCGTGGAACCTGGGACGGGGCTGTCCGGATCGGCCGCCGAGCCACGCATGCGCCACCATCGCGCGGCGTTCTGACCTATCCGGCGATCGATCCCGCCAGGGGCGGATCCATGACCGGCACGAGCTCGCCGTCCAGGTCCTCCGAGAGCGCCTCCAACTCTCGGGGCTGCTCGAACAGGCCGAGTTGATCGCCCGCCAGGGTCCGTTGCAGGGCCAGGAACGAGCGACGGTGGAACGGCGTCAGGCCCAGCTCGCGGATGGCCATCCGGTGCTCCAGCGTCGCGTAGCCCTGGTTGCGCTCCCAGCCGTAGCCGGGGTAGCGAGCCGAGAGCAGCGTCATCATCCGGTCCCGGACCACCTTGGCCACGACCGACGCACAGGCGATCGAGTAGACCTTCGCGTCACCCTTGACGATGGCACTGTACGGTCCGACCTGGGCCTCGAAGCCGGCGATCCGGTTGCCGTCCACCAGCACGTGATCGTGTTCGCCGACCCGGGCGATCGCTCGGCGCATAGCCAGATGCGTGGCGTGATAGATGTTGAGTCGGTCGATCTCGGTCACGGACGCCGCGCCTACGCCGATCGATACGGCGCGGCTCCGGATGAGGGGAGCCAGGCGCTCGCGCTGGGTCGCCGACAGGGTCTTGGAGTCGCGCACGCCGGGGATCCGGTGGCAGTTGGGTCGCATGATCACCGCCGCCGCGACGACGGCCCCGCAGGTCGGCGCGACCCCGACCTCGTCCACGCCCACGACGCGTTCCAACCCGTCACGCCACAGGGAGCGCTCGTAGCGTAGGGTCGGGACGATGGACGCCATCGAGGGCAAGCGTACCGGAATCGACGACCCCGCCGGGTCCGGCGGGGTCACGGGAACGCAGTGCTGGCGTCAAACGCCGGCGATCAGGCCTTGGTGCGGCGCTCTCGTAGCGTGGCGGCCTTGCCGACGCGGTCGCGCAGGAAGTAGAGCTGGGCGCGACGGGCGACGCCGTGACGCACGACCTCGATCTTCTCGATGCGCGGGCTGTTGATCTTGAATGTTCGCTCGACACCGACGCCGGACGCGATGCGCCGGACCGTGATGGAACGGGTGATGCCACCGCCACGCAGGCGCATGACGGTCCCCTCGAAGACCTGGATCCGCTCGCGAGTCCCCTCGACGACCTTGGCTGACACCTTGACGGTGTCACCCGTGGCCAGTTCCGGCAGATCCGTTCGAAGCTGATCCTTGACGATCTCGTCGAGCACGTTCACGCGGCGGTTCCTGTCTCATCTGGGCAGCCGTGGCTGCGGGGGTGATATCCGAGAGCGACGCGGACGGGTGCGTCGGCGGCGGAGTATAGCACGGCCCCGCGCGACGTCAGGCTTCGACACGGCCGGGACGGGGCACGACAGACCCCAAACCGGACCTCGACGCAACCCGGGCACAGGTCCTCGACGCTTTGTCGCGATCCCGTGCCCACCAAGCGGCGGAACTCGAGCGCTCAGGCGCTGACCGCCCGACCCGACGTTCCGGTAACGGCTTGCAACGGCTCGCGTCAAGACCCATGGTTACCGTCGCGGACCCGCGGCGTCACTCAAAGGGGCTGCACATGAAGACGATATCCGCACCGTACATCCTGCTCGTTGTCTTCGGGGGCCTGCTGATGGTCCTTGGCATCGTCATCGTCGGTGACGTGGCCCAGCACGCGGTCTTCCTGGCCTTCGGGACGATCTGCCTGATCGCCGCCGGCGTCATTCGGCTCAGATCATGACGGCGGTGCCGGCACAGCCCTTCCGGCTGGCCTACCACATTGTTCTCGCGATCGCGATCGGCTGCATCGCGCCGTTCACGGGCTGGGCATGGCCATTCGCCCTGCTCACGGGCCTGGTGATCAGCCGAGATGACCTTGACCGCCGGGCCGGGATCCGCGCGCCCGCGGTAACACGGATCATCAGGCTGCTTGCCGTCACCGGCGGCGTACTCGCGATGATGATCGCCGGAGCCATCCTGGGCGGGATCGTCGCGTTCCTGATCATGGCGCTCGTGGTGGAGTCCGAACGGATCACTGTCCAGGCCAGCCCGACCGATCGGCTCATCGCTCGTCTCCTGCTCGCAGTCGGGGCCGTCATCGGATCCTTCGTCCTTGGTTCGTTCATCGGCGCGAATCTGTCCCTTAGGATCGGAGCCTGAGGTGTCAGACCATTCCACCCTGGCCCGTGTCGCGGGCGCTACCGGGATCGCCGGCCAGGTGGCGGCCGCGCTGCCGTTCCTCCTCATCCCGGCCCTCGTGGTTCCCACCCCTGCGAACTACCTGTTCTATGCGGCGTGGGCCGTGCTACTGGTCCTGGCGATCGCCTGGTGGCAGCAACACCCATGGCGCTCGTTCCTGGTCCCGGTCATTTCGGTCCCGTTGGCGTACTTCGTCCTCGCGCTCGGCGAGCGAGTCCTGGGCTGGGCTGCCTGATCGACTCAGGCCTGGTCTGCTGCGGCCGGTAACGGCGCGGGGCCGACCGCGTCTCTCATACGATGCCCATCCGGGTAGTCCGATGAACAACGCGGAGATCGACATATGGACGCGATTTCGACCGGGAGTGCGAGGAGCCGGACCATCCCCCTTGCCGTCGCTGGCATCGCCCTGCTCTTGGCGGCCATCGTCGGCGCCTATCTCGACTGGGTCCTGTGGCCGGTGTACTCGGGCCTGCTGATCACCATCGCCGCGGGTGTCCTCCTGTTCATCGGTTGGCTCGTGGCGCGCGTCGGGCACGGGACCCTCCGGCGGATGGGCCTCCTCGTCCTGACGATGGGCGTCGGGCTTGTGATCGGCCAGAACCTGGGGCCCAGTCGTGAATCGCTCATCTACACGTCGGGTGGCACGATGAGGCTGCACCTGACATCCCCGTATGTCGCCGGCGCGACAGGTGAGGCCACTTGCCAGAACGTCGCAAGCGAGACGGAGTTCCAGGTGACGGGCGACCCGAACATGCGCCTGGATACCGCGACCAGTCCCTTCGTGATGGTCTACATCAACAAGGGGGACCGCTGGGCCGCGACAGAAGAGGGCCCACGCAAGGACGGCGTCCGCCTTGACATCGACATCAACGATGCAGCGGTCCTGGAAGACGGGAAGCCGGGCACCATCGGTATGCAGGCGATCGGATCGTCCACGGTTGAAGCAAGCTTCAGCAACCAGAAGGGCTCCATCAGCTTCGCCGATCTTGAGGCTCGGATCGTGCCGGACTTCACGGGTGGATCGCTGGACCTGGCCGGAACCCTCGAGTGGACCTGTGGGGAGATGTTCCAGGAGTGATCCGGGCGACCCACTCGGCCGTCACAGGCCCCGCGTCACGCGCCGGACAGGGGCAGCGCGACACGGTGATTCACCCGGCAGTCGACCTGACAGAGTCACCCGGCTTCGACACCTTACGGAGCGTCAGCTTCCCGGATCCGCGAGCAGGTCCGGACGCTGGCGCCGGGTCCGCTCCAGGGCCTGGTTGCGCCGCCAGCGCGTGACGGCCCCGTGATCGCCCGACGTCAGGATTGCCGGCACGTCCATGCCCCGGAACACCGGTGGCCGGGTGTACTGCGGGTATTCGAGCAGGCCGTGGTCGAACGACTCCTCGTCGGTCGAGGCCGCGTCGATGGCGCCCGGGAGCAGACGGATGACGGCATCGATGACGACGAGCGCCGGCAGTTCGCCGCCCGTCACGACATAATCGCCGATCGACAGCTCCAGATCCACGAGCGAGCGGATCCGCTCGTCGATGCCCTCGTAGCGCGGGCAGACGAAAACGAGATGCGAGCGGGTTGCTAGATCGGCGGCACGAGCCTGGCGGAAGACCTCGCCGCCCGGATCGAGCAGGATCACCGTCGAGTCCGGCTCACGGAGCCGGTCAAGCGCCTCCGCGACCGGCTCAGGGCGGAGGACCATCCCCGCTCCCCCACCGTACGGGGTGTCGTCCACGGATCGATGCTTGCCGATCCCCCACTGGCGCAGGTCGTGGACCCGCAGGCTGGCCAGCTCGCCGTCGAGGATCCGGCCCGGGATGCTCTCGGCGAGCGGGCCTTCGATCATGGCCGGGAACAGCGTCAGGACATCGATACGCAGGGTCATGACCCCTCCGCGGGTGCCTCGTCGGCTTCGGCGGTGTTGGGTTCGGCGGCAGCGGCGTCGGGAGGCGCCTCGCTGGGCGGTTCGCTCGCGACGGGCTTGCGGCTCTTGCGCCGGGGCGCCTTCGGCTTCGAGGGATCCGACGTCTTCGACTTCGCGGGCCGCAGATCCAGCGACTCGGCGTCGACCACGATCTCCCCGCGCCGTGGCGCGAAGATGCGGATGAACGCCCGGACCGCGGGCAGGTCGAACGGCGCCATCGCGCCACCGCCCACGGTGAAGACCTCGGTCTCACCGATGCGGTAGATGTCCTGGACCACGCCGAGTTCGGCGCCATCCGTGCCCTTCACGGTCGTCCCGATCACTTCGTGCCAGTAGAACTCACCGCGTCCGAGCCCCTCATCGGACGGGACCGCGGTCTCGAGGTAGACGCCACGGAGCGTATCCGCCACATCGCGCGATCCGATCTCGAGGAACCGGACGCGCCAGCCTGGACCGTCCACGACGGCCTCGGCCGCGGCGATCGTCAGCGGCCGGTCGTCACCCTCGCGATGAAGGACGGCGCCCGGCGTGAATCGACGCTCCGGCTGGTCCGTGAGGACCTCGACCCGGAGCGCGCCGTTCAGCCCGTGGACACCCCGCACGAGGGCGACTACGAGCCGTTCGTCGACGCTCAGAGGATCTCGAGCTGGACCGACTCGCCATCGCGAGCGGCCGTCACCTTCAGCAGGGTCCGGAGCGCCTTGGCGACGCTGCCGTTCCGTCCGATGACCTTGCCCATGTCGTCTTCTGCGACATGCAGCTCGATGACGGTGCCGCCCTCCTCGACGACGACCTCCACCTTGACCGCGTCAGGATCGTCCACGAGGGATCGAGCGACGAATTCCACCAGTTCCTTGGCTGCCATGGTCGCGACCTCTACTTGACGGCGGGCAGGATGCCCGATGCGCGGAACAACCGGGCGACGGTCTCGGAGGGCTGGGCGCCCTTGGCGAGCCAGGCCCTGGCCTTGTCTTCGTCGACCACGAACTCGACCGGTTCACTGCGTGGGTTGTAGTGACCGAGTGTCTCGATCGATCGCCCGTCACGAGCGTTGCGACCGTCGGCGACGACGACGCGATAGGTCGGCTGCTTCTTCGCGCCGACGCGCGTGAGCCGGATGCGGACTGCCATGTCTGGTTCGGTTCCTCCTCTACAGCGGGGGTCTGGGGTGCCCCCGCGCTTACTTGACGGTGATGACGGTCGTCTCGGTGTCCACGTCGCCACCCACCTTGGTCGTGTCGGCCAGGGCGTCGAACGGTTCGAGATACGGTTTGATATCCGAGCTGTACCTGGCCAGTTCGTCGCCGGACATCGTGCCCTCGGCCAGCGTCCGGATGGACGTGATGTCCAGGTACGTGAGGCCGGTCACGTCGTTGCTGAGGCGGCCGACGGCGTTCTTGAAGCTGTCCGTCGATGCGATGGACGTCGCCGCGTTCGTGTCGAGCACGTGCTTGACGAAGTCCGGGCTGCTGCCGATGACCACCACGCCGTCGGTGACGGTATAGGCCAGGTCCAGCTTGCCCTTGGGCAACGGGAGGCCATCCATGGCGCCCCCGGTCATGCCGCCGACAAGACCGCCGAGCGTGCCGATGTCGGCGCTGACGATCGTGATCATGGCATCGCCGTAGGCCTCGTCGCGGACGGTCAGACCGGCCGAGGAGCCCCCAAGCGCGATGAAGCTCTTGAGGGTCGTGAAGAACTGGGTGGCCTTGGCTCCATCGGTCGGGACGATGACGAGGCCACCCTCCAACGTCGTCCCGGCCTGATTGACCACCAGGCCGGCATCGCCGATCCAGCCGAGCGCGGCGTCGGTCCCACCGAAGACGCCAAGCGCCTCGTTGATCGAGGTGACCGCATCCTTCATCGATGGTTCCTTGCCGAGCAGGTCGATGCCACCGACGAAGGTCGACCCGACCTCATTGCCGGAGACGAGCGCAAGCGCTGTGGATGGGACATGGTCGACGACCTGGTTCGGTCGGTTGGTGGTCGGGCCGTAACCTCGGTCGATATGCGGGCTGGCGGCCGTCATCATGAGCGCATCCGGCTCGATGCGGAGGCTGTAGGAGAGCCAGTCCGGGACCAGCGCCTTGAGTGAGTCGCCGATGGCCGGCACGCCGGTCCCCAGCGCGCTCGAGGCATCGAGCATGCTGGCGAATAGCGACTTGATGTTGATGTAGGCGAAGCCGAACGTGTCCTTGGTCGAGGCGTCCGCGGC
The DNA here is from genome assembly GCA_046593725.1 of Candidatus Limnocylindrales bacterium. GTDB lineage: Bacteria > Chloroflexota > Limnocylindria > Limnocylindrales > CSP1-4 > SPCO01. The sequence goes on along the minus strand of JBKJQY010000084.1, from coordinate 15,843 downwards.
GGCCTTGAACTCCGGGTTCGAGGCCAGCGACGTGGTGCCCTTGGTGTCGACGGCGGCCTTGACCGAGGCGACGTCACCGGCGACCGCGACGTTACCGCCGAGGATCGCGACGGCGACCGCCATGGACCCACCGTTCGGGTCCTTGATGACGGTCAGTTCCGTGCCGTTGTAGGTCTCGGTCGTGGAGGTCGTGCCGGTATCGGACAGGATGCCCTTGAACCACGTGGACGCGGCGGCCTGATCCTTGACCGAGAGGAGCATGAGCGCCCGCACGTCGGGCGCGGCCACCGATGACGTGGCGGTAAACACGTCTGCCGGCAACGGGCCCACCGCGAAGGCGAATTCACCGTCGAACCACGGCTTGATGTCCTTGCTGAACGTCTGCTTGCCGTCGGAGGCGTTGCCGATCAGCTGGTCGAGCGCCTCATCGAGCTTGGTCTCAAGCGCGGCCTGATCGGCAAAGCCCGGGAACTTGCTCAGGAACGCGCCGGCGGCCTGGCGCTGGTCACCGGGCAGGTCGAGGCGCAGTTCGCCGTAGACGACGCTGTCCGCAGGGACGTAGCGCAGGACCGTGGCCGGTGAGGGCGCGCCGATGAGCAGGGACGCGACGGCCACGGTCGCGCCGAGCACGATCGCGATCACCGCGACAGCAGCCGCCCAACGCAGACGACCGCCCTTCGCCGGCTTGGTCGCCGGCGTCGGCTGGACGGGCTCCGGGACCGCGTGGGTCGCCGGGAACTCGTAGGTCGGCGGCGTCCACGCTGTCGTGGGCGATTCGGGTGTGGTCTCTGGGCTCGGAGTGGCCTGGTCCGTCATCTCGATCTCCCCTTGGGCCTAGCGGCGTCCCGACAACGCACCGAGAGCGGCACGCTTGCCGCCTCCGGAGAGCTGTTTCATGAGTTTCTGCATCTCACCGAACTGCTTGACCAGCCGGTTGACATCCGGAAGGGTGGTGCCTGATCCGGCCGCGATCCGGCGGCGGCGTGAACCATTAAGGATGTTCGGGTCGCGCCGTTCGACCGGCGTCATGGCGCGGATGATGGCTTCGGTCCGCTTGAGGTCGCCGCGATCCACCGCCGCCTGGGCGTCGCCGGCCAGGTTGCCCATGCCGGGGATCATCGAGACGAGGTTGCCGATCGGGCCCATCTTCTGCATCTGCTGCATCGAGTCCAGCATATCCTCGAGGGTGAACCGCGCCTTGCGGAGCTTCTCCTCCATCTTGGCCGCATCCTTCGCGTCCACGACCTCCTGCGCCCGCTCGACAAGCGTGAGGATGTCGCCCATACCCAGGATGCGGCCGGCGAGTCGATCCGGGTGGAAGACCTCCAGAGCGTCCGTCTTCTCGCCGGTACCCATGAACTTGACGGGCACACCGGTCACGGAGCTGATCGACAGGGCCGCGCCGCCTCGGGCGTCGCCATCGATCTTGGTGAGGATCAGGCCGGTCACGGGGACCGCGGCCGCGAACGCCTGGGCGACCGCAACGGCCTCCTGACCCGTCATCGCATCAACGACGAGCAGGGTCTCGATCGGCTTCACGGCGTCGTTCACGGCGGCGATCTCGGCCATGAGCGCCTCGTCCACGCTCAGTCGTCCGGCCGTGTCGATGATCACGACGTCGCGGACCTGGCGCTTCGCAGCCTCCACGCCGAGGCGGGCGATGTCCACGACGGCCGTCCCGACGGGAGCGCGGAAGACCGGGATGTCCAAGCTCTTGCCGAGTGTCTCGAGCTGGTCCGCGGCGGCCGGACGATACGGGTCGGCCGCCACGAGAAGCGGCCGCCGGCCGAGCTTGACGACATGGCGAGCGAGCTTGGCCGTTGATGTCGTCTTGCCGGAACCCTGCAGGCCGACCATCGCCACGACGGCGGGGTTGCCGCTCAGGTGGAAGGTGCGGTCGCCGGCGGAGAGAAGTGCCACGAGTTCGACGTTGACGATCTTCACGATCTGCTGGCCGGCGCTCAGGCTCTCGAGGACCTCCTCGCCGACGGCGCGCTCGCGCACCCGAGCGACGAAGCCCTTGACCACCTTGAAGTTGACGTCCGCCTCGAGGAGTGCGAGGCGCACTTCGCGCATCGCAGCGTCCACGTCGGCTTCGCTGATCCGGCCGCGACCGGTCAGGCTGCCGAGTGTCTTGCGGAGACGCTCACTTAGGGTGTCGAACATGGTCCGGGTACGGACTCCGTCGGGTGGTCTGACCGCTCCGGCAGCGTGATCTCGCACGGCCGAACCGGGTGGCGCGCGGATTCTGACGCGCCGAGGCAGAACGAGTGTACCGCAGGGTCGTTCCGGTCGCCCCGAGCGATGGTCCGGTGTTGTGTGCTGCGGCACCGCCCCGGCACCGCGGGCGCATGAAACGACCATATCGGACAACAAACGCCCGGGACAGTGTCCAAACGGAGCGTCCGGTGCACCGTCTTACCGACATGGGTCGTCTCCGCGGCGTCGTGGGTCATCGGTTGCACCGCAAGGCTAACTTGTCCTACTGCTTCGCCTATACGGTGGTGTGATGCACAGCTTGCCAAGGTAGGCTCCGGCGTCATGCGCAACCCGTTCGCCTCCCTGCTCTGGCGCAATCCGGCGTTCGTCCGCGTCTGGACAGCCGCCACCGTCTCGATCTTCGGCTCGCTGGTCACGCGGATCGCACTGCCGCTGGCGGCCATCCTGGTCCTGCGTTCCGGGGCATTCGAGGTGGCGCTCCTGCGCAGCCTTGACCTGGTGGCGACGCTCTTGTTCGGTCTCGTTGCGGGAGCTTGGGTCGACCGTCTCCGCCGCCGCCCGGTCCTGATCTGGGCAGACCTTGGTCGCGGGGTCCTGCTGGCTTCGATCCCGCTCGCGTTCGCCCTTGGTGTGCTGACGTTCTGGCAGCTGCTGATCGTGTCAGGGCTGGCAGCTGTCCTCACGACGTTCTTCGACTCCGCCGACAACGCCTACTTGCCGACCATAGTCGAGCGCGACCGGCTGGTGGAGGCCAACTCCGCATTGGCGGCGAGTGGTTCAGCGGCCGAGTTCATGGCGTTCGGGATCAGCGGTTTCCTGGTCCAGGTCCTGAGCGCGCCGATCGCCATCCTCATCGACGCCGTCAGCTTCCTGGCTTCGGCCGTCTTGCTCACGTCCATCCGGCAGGAGGAGGCACCGCCACCGCCGGCGGAGGGTCGCGAACCAGTCTCAGCCGAGATCCGGGAAGGTCTCCGCCTGGTCATCCACGACCCGGTGCTCCGGGCATTCGCAGGTGCCCAGATGGCCCTGGCCGCCCTGTGGGGGGTATTCGGAGCTACCTTCTTCCTGTTCGTCCTGGATGAACTGGGGCTCAGCCCCATCGTGCTCGGCCTCGTCGCTGGCGTAGGTGGGTTCTCGTCATTCTTCGGGGCGATCATCGCGACCCGTGCGACGGAACGCTGGGGGATCGGCCGAGTGGCGATCGTCGCGATGCTCATGGCTGCGGTTGGCAATACATTCATCCCGCTCGCCCCGTCCGGCCTGCCCATCGTCGCGATCGTCTGCCTGGTCATGCAGCAACTCGTGGCCGACTCGGCCGTTACCGTCTACGACGTCACCGAGGTCTCCGTCCGACAGACGCTCGTCGACGACCGCGCGCTGGGGCGCGTCGCCTCGACATTCCACGTCGCGGCCGTCGTCGCGCAGCTACTGGCCACCCTCGCGGCCGGGCTGCTCGCTGAAGTCATCGGGTTGCGGGCAACGGCATGGCTTGCCCCGATCGGGGGCTTGATCGGCGCTGCGATCCTGTGGTGGTCACCGGTCCGGACACTCCACGTGCTGCCGGCGGCAGTGGGACAGTCCTCAGCGGCACTCATCGTCGACGTCGAGCGAGATCAACCGGTCGGCGGCTGAGATCAGTTAGGCGGACGCTGACACCCTCCCTGGAGATGCCGACAGTCGACTACGGCGTCACGTCGAACTCGCCCCCGGTTGGCGGCATCTGGTCCGAATGCACGTCGAATTCCATGCGGTAGTGGCCCACTTCGAGCTCAGGGAGCGTTACGTAGATGCACGTGTCGCCTTCCCTTGGGGTGATCGTCTGGTGGGCCCCGGCGATCTCAGCCCCATCCTTCAGCATCCTGGTGCCGACGGTCTCGCCGGCGGGCAGATCCGGGGGCAGTGTCAGGACACTACGGACCGGGACACCGACCGGGAAGCTCGATGCGACGTCAGACAGCGTGCATCCAGATCCGCCCGTACCAAAGCCAAGCGAGATCACGTCCGGCCCAGTCGACGTCGATCCATCAAGGATGGCCATGGCAAAGAGCGGAAGCACGATCGACGCCGCGCCGACCAGGACGGCGCCGATGAGGCATCCAGTCAGGAGTCGTCTTCGGCCTCCCCGGCCACCTCGCCGGGGCGGCATAACCCACCCAGCGGCAAGGCTGGGCAGGGATGGTCCATGTTCGCTCGTCGAGTCCGTCGAGTGGGTGTCCGGGGCGATCGGGTCCGGTTCAGGCTCCTTCATCTTCACCTCACCCCCAGGAGACGCGCGGCCAGGCGGAACGTTTCACACCAAGATCAGAGTGATCGCTCTGGCCTGTCGGTCGATCAGGCGAACAGCGCCTCCACGAACGCGTCGGGGTCGAAGACGATCAAGTCCCCCGCCCCCTCCCCTACTCCCACGAAGCGGACTGGGATGTTGAGGGCGTGCTCGATCGCGAAGACGATGCCGCCCTTGGATGTCGAATCGAGCTTGGTCAGGACGATGCCCGTGAGCCCGACCGCCTCGTGGAACGCGACGGCCTGGGCCAGGCCGTTCTGGCCGGTCGTGGCGTCGAGCACGAAGAACGTCTCGGGTTCGGCACCGGGCAGCCGCTTGTCGATGATGCGGCGGATCTTCGCGAGCTCGTCCATCAGGTTCGACTTGGTGTGCAGGCGGCCGGCCGTATCGGCGATGACGAGGTCCGCGCCGCGAGCGACCGCGGCATCCAGGGCGTCGTAGACGACCGCACCTGGGTCCGCACCTGGGGCATGGGCGACGACCGGGACCTTGGCCCGATCGGCCCAGATCCTGAGCTGGTCGATGGCGGCGGCACGGAACGTGTCGGCGGCGGCCAGGATGATGGAGCGGCCCTCGGCCGCATAGCGCGCGGCGAGCTTGCCGATGGTCGTGGTCTTGCCCGTACCATTGACCCCGACGACCAGGAGGACGGCCGGACCGCCGGGGACGGCCGACCGCGGCTCCCAGTCGAGATCGCGATGGACCAGCAGGGCCGCGAGTTCCGCGCGCACGGCAGCCTCCGGGCCGTCTGGGTCGCGTCGCTTTCGGGCGCGCTCGACGACATCGATGGCAAGCGCCGCGCCGACGTCTCCAGCGATCAGCGTTTCTTCGACATCATCCCAAGCGGGGCCATCCGCGCCGCCCAGATACCCGCGGAGTTGTGACATGAAGCCGCCCCGCGACCGCTCGAGACCGGCGTCGATCGTTGCGGGCTTGGCCACGGCGAGGAACGCTGTCGGATCGAATGCGGCGAACCCCGGGGCGTCCGGTGCGGATTCGGCGGCCGGCTCAGGCGCCGGTGGGGCGATGGCGGCCTGAGGCCCAGGCTTGGGTTCGGGTTCGGCGGCAGGCTCCGGCGCCGTCTCACGAACTGGATCGAGCTCGGTTTCGGTCTGGGCCGGCTCCGGCGCCGCCTCGACGACTGGGGTCGGATCGCCGAAGTCGGCGGGGTCGGACTCCCAGCCCGACTTGACCTCCTCCGGCTCGATGACCTCGGGCGGCGGTTCGGCTGGTCCGTCGCGGTTCCGACGCCAGAAGGGCATGCGCCGTCTAGCCCACCGGGGCGAGGTCGCCCGGATCGCGCACGGCGAGTGCCTGAGCCTCGTCAAGGCGCAGGCTGATGACCCGGCTCACCGAGTCGTCGCCCACGGTGACGCCGTAGAGCGCATCGGCCGCCTCGATCGTGCCACGGTTGTGGGTGATGACGATGAACTGCGTCTGGTGGGCGAGACTCCGGAGAGCGTCCGCGAACCGGCTGATGTTGGCTTCGTCAAGGGCGGCATCGACCTCGTCCAGGACGCAGAACGGGACCGGCCGCACCTCGAGCATGGCGAACAGGAGCGCCACGGCGGTCAGGGCGCGCTCTCCGCCAGACAACATCGCGAGCGCCTGCGGTTTCTTCCCGGGCGGCCGTGCGACGATCTCCACGCCGGTCGAGCCCAGATCCGATGGGTCCGTCAGCGAGAGTCGCGCGTAGCCGCCGCCGAACAGCTGCTCGAAGCGCGCCTCGAATGCCGTCTCGAGCGCGGCGAACGTCGTGCGGAACTGGTCGGCGATGAGCGAATCGAGTTCCGCGATCAGCTCGCGCGTCTTGGCGATGGCCACCCGCAGGTCCGTGCCCTGTGCGTCGAGCGTATGTAGGCGCTCGTTGAGAGCGGCGTGATCCTCGAGCGCGTTGGGATCCGCGGCACCCAGCTCGTGGAACCGTCGGCGCAATTGAGCGAGGCGACCGGGTCCAGGAGGCGGCTCGATCGGTGCGGCCGCTGCCCACATGACGGTCGCGGCGTCCAGGGCGGCCTGGAGCGCGGCGGTCTCGTCGGACGTCTCGTCGCTGGTGTCGACCTCGTCACCTTGCACGACGACCCTGGACGCCAGGTCCAGCCCGCTCACGCTCGCGAGCCCCAGGGCGCCGACATCGCCGATGCCCGCCAGCTCCACCAGGACCTGTTCGCGAAGGGCGTCGGCACCCAGACGGGTCTCGAGTTCTGCTCGCTCTGCGGCCCGGGATCGTTCATCAGCCGCACGGAGGCGTTCCCGGGCGGTGCTTGCGGCACGCTCGGCCGTTCCAAGACGGTCGCGATCCTCGAGATCGGCGGACTGGAGCGCACGGATCGCCTGACGCGCACTCGCTTCTGCGGCCACCGCCGACGTCAGCTCGGCACGCACAAGATCGCGCTCGTGACGCAGGCCGGCCTCACGGGCGTCGAGCGTCTCGAGATCGCTGGTCGCCCGGGTCGTTCGCTCCTCGCCCATGGCGATCCCGGCCTCGGTCCGGACGTGCAGGTGCTCTGCGTCGCGACGAGCCGCATCCACGATGGTCAGATCTGCCGCAAGCCGGTCGCGCGTCGCACGCAGGCCCGTGGCTCGTGTCTCCCATGTCGCCAGGGCGGCACCGTCCGGCGCCTCGCCATCCGTTATCTCGCCGGCCAAGTTCCCTGCTGCATCGGACTCGTGGGCCGCCAGCGCTTCTCGATTCCGCGCCAGCTCACCGTCCAGCCGCTCGACCTGAGCGGCATGCCAGGCGGCCTCGCGAGCGACGGCTTCCAGATCCCGCGCGGCGGTCCTCTCGGTCTCCTCGGCGCGACGCCGGGCTGTGGTCCCGCTCGCTTCTGCGGCGCGGCAGGACTCGAGCGCCGTGCGGGCCTCCCCGGTGGCCCGTCCCGCCGCGTGGAGCTCGCTCGCCGCAGTCTCGGCCTCGCGGATCTGTCGCTCGCACTCCGCAGCAACGGTCGTCAGTTCCGCGCGCCGCTCCAGGACCGGATCCGCGGCGCCGAGTGCGACCGTGAGGTCGCCGACGACAGCTGAGCCATCTCGGGGCACTGCGATCCAACCAGCCGGCAGGTCGGCCTGGATGGCGAGGCAAGCGGCGAGGTCCGGCAGCCAGGCTGCATGGACCAGGAGTCGCCGAGCGGCTCCGGCCCCGTCCCGACCGATCGCATCGGCCAGGATCCCGCCACCGGCGGTCGCCAGGGCATCGCGAAACCGACGTTCCCTGGCATCTGGTGCGCCCGGAGCGACCTCGGCTCGCTCTCCCACGATGAGCATCCCTCGCTCGGCACCGAGCTCCGGCACCGCCGCCGCTGCCACGACATACGCTCTGGCGCTCCCGGCCAGCGCAGCCTCGACGGCCGCCCGCAGTCCTGGTTCCACGACGAGGTCGTCGTCGACGCGACGTCCACCGTGCTTCCTGGCGACACGGGCGATCCCGCGAGTCTCATCCTCGGCCAGGCGCGCCTCCAGCGATGCGAGCCGACCGCGGGCAGCCGCAAGCATCGCGTTCACGTGCGCGGCACGCTCGCCGGCACCGCGACGGAGGGCCTCAGCGGACTCGGCCGCTTCGCGGGCACGTTCACGCTTCGCGACCGCCGCCGCATCGACGGCGACGGCGCCCGACAGGGTCGCTCGAGCCTCGGCGAGGGCCTCCTCCAGCTCCACCCGTCGAGCCGCGGATCCGATCGCTCGCGTCGTCTCCTCTGCGTGCAGCCGTTCGGTCTCGGCGAGCCGTCGTCGAGCGGTCTCGGATTCCGTCGCGCGCGCGGATTCGGCCCGTCGGACGGCCGCGAGCTCCTCGCCCTTGGCCCTTGTGGCCGCGCGCAGCGTACCGAGTTCCAGGAGTGCCTCCGCGAGTGCCCGTTCCGCCTCGGCGACCGCCCGCTCCAGGTCCGGGTCGCGCCCCGGGATCGGCGTCGCGAGGGCCCGCCGCCCACGTACGGCATCCGCCTCGGCGGCGTCGCGCTCGCCGGCGAGTCGTGATCGATCGCGACCCAGGCCCTCCAGTTCGGAGGTGAGCCTTCCGTCCGTCAGCTGCAGGGTCGTGAGTGCGGCCCGCGCCAGATCGTGGCCCTCTCGGCGGTCCATTTGGACTCGGGCGCGGGCGGACAGCGCCTCGGCGACGAGGGAAGCCACCCCTTCAGCGTCAGTCAACTCGGCCATCGCGGCGTCCACGTCGCCGCGGGCGCGTTCGCCCCGCATCATCGCCTCGGCGGCCCGTGTCGCGACCTCGAACCACCGGGCGTGGGCGTTCGCCAGCAGCGCGGCGGTCAGTTCCTCGCCGATCGTGGAGCGACTGGCCTGCTGCTCGGCTTGCGCCGCGAGCCGCCGCACCTGCGGTCGAAGCTCGGCCAGGATGTCCTCGACGCGGGCGAGATTCGTCTCGGATTCGCCCAGCTGCTCCTCTGCCTTGCGCCGGCGCCGCTCGTGACGCCGCACGCCAGCGACCTCCTCGAACAACGGCCGACGCTCCTCGGGCCGCAGTGCCAACGCCTGGTCGACCATCCCCTGCCCGATGAAGAGGAAGGCGTTGTCGGCCAGGTGCGCCGCGTCAAGAAGGTCGACGAGGTCGCGCAGGCGGATCCGCTGCTTGTTCAGGAGGTAGTCGTTTTCGCCCGAGCGGTACAGCCGGCGGCCCAGCTCCAATACCTGGAAATCGACCGGCAACAACCCGTCGGCGTTGTCCACGACCAGGGTCACATCCGCCATGCCCTGCGCTGCACGCTTCTCCGAGCCGGCCCAGATGACGTCCTCGGCCTTGCGCGACCGCAGCGCCCGGCCTTGCTCCCCGAGCGCCCAGCGAAGCGCATCGGCAAGGTTGCTCTTGCCTGAGCCATTGGGCCCCACCACGGCGCTGATGCCGCCACCGAATTCCACGACCGTCCGCTCGGCGAACGACTTGAAGCCCTGGAGCCGAAGGCCGAGCAGGCGCGGCGGTGTCGGCGTGCGATCGACCGTCATGCGCTGAGCCACTCGGTCTCGTCCACGACGCGGAGGTGCTCCATCGCCTGCGCGGCGGCGGCGGTCTCGGCCACCCGTCGTGAGGGTCCCTCGCCGACGCCCACCACCGTCCCGCTGACGGTCACCTCGATGCGGAACGAACGTTCGTGATCCGGCCCGGATGCCTCCACGACACGGTAGACCGGTCGCTCGCCGGTCGTCTGCTGGGTGTGTTCCTGCAGCCGGCTCTTGGGGCTCTTCAGCGCCCCGATCGGAGCTTCCGCGTCCAGTTCGGGCGATGCCAGCTCGACCAGCCACTCGCGGACGGGTTCGAACCCGACATCGAGATAGAGCGCGCCCGCCAGGGCCTCGAAGGACGACGCGAGGAGCGTCGGGCGGCGGCGGCCGTCCCGCTGCGATTCACCCTCGCCGAGCAGGAGGACGTCGCCGAGATCGATGCGGGTTGCGAGACGGGCCAGGCCGGGGGCGGACACGATCGCGGCGCGGCGCGCCGACAAGTCACCTTCATCATCGTCGGGATGGCGCTCGTACAGCGCCTGGGAGATCGCCAGATTCACGACCGCATCACCCAGGTGTTCGAGACGTTCGTTGTGACCGCGCGCCTCGTCCGGATGCTCGTGCAGCCAGCTGGAGTGGACGAGGGCCTGCTGGAGCAGGCTCTCGTCTTGGACGCGGAAGCCCAGTCGCAGTGCGTACGCCTGGGCCGATCCCACCCTGGGCGACTAGGAGGCGCGCTCGTCGATGTATTCGACGGCGTCCTGGACGGTGCGGATCTTCTCCGCGTCCTCGTCCGAGATCTCCGTCCCGAACTCCTCTTCGAGGCTCATGATGAGCTCCACGAGATCAAGGGAATCCGCGTTCAGGTCGTCCACGAACGACGCTTCCGGCGTGACTTCGGCCTCGTCGGCGCCGAGCTGCTCGACGACGATCTTCTTGAGGCGCTCGTACGTGGTTGCCAACTGACTCCCTCCTCGGAGTGGGTGGTTAGGCCGACGGCCCTTCGCCGTTGGGCTCCGCTGCGATGTTCCCGAGTACGCCATTCATGAGGCGTCGCATCGGGTCTCCACTGTAGGTGCGTGCCAACTCGACCCATTCGGCGATCGCCACCCGGGCCGGCGTGGCCGAGTGTAGCACCTCGCATATGGCCGTACGGAGCAGCGCGCGGTCCATCCGCGCGAGGCCCGTCACTGGGTACTGCGGCGCACGCCGGCCGATCTCTGCGTCGATGCTGTCGCGGTATCTGGCGACCCCGTCGACGAGCTCGCGGGCGAGCGCGATCGCGTTGTCGTCGCGCTCCGCCTCAGCCAGGTGACGCTCGAGGATGGCCGCCATCGTGTGAGCCCCGAAGTCCGCCTCGAAGACCGTCGAGAGGGCGATCCGCCGACCGGTCCGCCGACCGCGGACGCGGTCAGCTGCCGACGCCATCGACCACCACGGTGACCTCCGCGAGGTCCAGGCCCAAGAGGCGCTCGACCGTGGCGGCGACCGCCACGCCGACCTGGGTCGTCAACGCTCCGATCTCGTGTCCCGGTCGGGCCACGATCCACATCCGGATATGCACGCGTTCCGCGTCGTCGCGGACGGAGACGGCAGGCCCACCCAGGATCCGTCGCAGCGGTGAGCCGCCCCGGCCGACCCGCAGGACCCCCGGCACCTCCAGCGCCGCCATCTCGACTAGCTCAGCGATGACGCCGCGTCCGATCGTCAGTTCAGGGCCGCTCACGCAGGGTCCTCCGCAAGGGCCTGGGCGATGAGATCCGGGACCCGGGTACGTGCCGTGGTCGCGGCGACATCGCAGGCGAACCCGATCATGCGCCGCTTCGCGCGTCCATGGGTGATGATGACCGAGCCCTTCACCCCGAGCAGCGGCGACCCGCCGACGCGCTCGTAGTCGAACGTGGCGCGGATTCGGTCGATACCGGGTCGCATCAGGACGCCTGCCAGCTTGCCACGCAACGACCCCGAGAACTCGGCGCGCCATCCCTCGAAGATGAACGTGGACAGGCCCTCGAAGAACTTGATGACCACGTTGCCCAGGACCGCGTCGCATACGACGACGTCCGCGAGGTTCCTCGTGAGGTCCTTGCCCTCGACGTTACCCTCGAAGCGGAGCCGCGATCCATCGAGCAGCTCCGTGGCGCGCTGGATCCGGGCGTCGCCCTTGCCCTTCTCTTCCCCGATCGACAGCAGCGCGACACGTGGGTGCGCGACGCCGACCACCCGCTCGGCGAAGATCGCTCCCATCTCGGCGTACTGGAGCAGGTTCTCAGCGGTCGAGTCCGGGTTGGCGCCGATGTCGAGGAGGACGAGCGTGCCCTGGTCGGTGATCATCTGGACGGCGAGAGCCGGTCGGTCGACGCCGGGCAACCGCCCGAGTCGCAGGATCGCCGCCGCCATGCCGGCGCCTGTGTGCCCGGCCGTCACGACCGCGTCGGCCTCACCGTGACGGACGAGGTCCATCGCGACCAGGATCGTGGAGTCCTTCTTCTCGCGCAGCGCGAGAGCTGGATGCTCGTCCATCCCGATGACCTGCGAGGCGTGTCGGATCGACACATTCGGAGGAAGGGAAGGCGCCAGGCCACGGATCGTCGCCTCGTCGCCGACGAGGATGACGGTGTCGGCAGGGTGCCCCAGGGCGAAGTCGATCGCCCCCGGGACGACTTCAGAGGGACCGTGGTCCCCGCCCATCGCGTCGACCGCGACACGCACGCTGACAGGGACGCTCGCGCCCGGCAGGACCTCCGGGACGCTCACCGGATCAGCGCGCGGCGTCGCCGCCGCCGGCCGGCTTGAGGTCGATCGCGAGGCGGCCGTTGTAGTAGCCGCAGTTCGGGCAGACGTGATGCTGTCGCTTGGTCTCGTGGCAGTGCGAGCACTCCTCGAGATGCGGCAGATCGATCGCGAGGTGCGAGCGCCGCTCGCCCTGGCGAGCATGCGAAACGCGTCGCTTGGGTACACCCATGAGGTCGTGGGCTCCTTGTGATGTCGATGTTCGGGCGCACGGGACAGTGTCGGCCCGCGAGGGCGCAGGTCATTGCGTCGACGGCGGAGTCTACCGCAAGAACGGAGACCCCGTCACGCGCCGGGCGGGTCGTCCGGGTCCCGGAACGCGCGGAGCGCCTCCATCCGTGGGTCGATGTCGGCGTCGGGATGGTCGTGCTCACCCTCGTCGAGCCGCTCTCCGCAGGTGAAGCACAGCCCCGGACAGTCCGGGCGACAGACCGGGGCGATCGGTTCAGCGAGCCAGATCGCTTCACGGATCGGCGGCTCCAGATCCAGCTCATGGTGGTCATCCAGGCGCACGGCATCGGGCTCGTCATCAGTAGGCACGGGCCGGCCGCTGGTGAGGTCGAGTGACGGCAGGAATTCCTCATGGAGCTCGATCCGGATGGGGATGGTCAGCGGCTTGAGGCACCGGCTGCATTCGGTGGCCAGGGCCGTGCCGAGATCGGCGTTCGCGAGGATCCCGCGATTCGAGCGGACGAGACGAACGGTGCCGTCGATCGGCTGGGCAAGCACGAAGTCTTCTCCGAGATCGAGCCTGACACCGGCGACCGGGTACTGGCGGTCCGCACCCGCGCTCTCGGCCAGCAGGCCGGCGACGTTCCAGGTGAGGGGGCCGTCCGATGGACGGACGCTCATCGGCGGGCGGGCGCCTGGGACTCCTGCCCGTCGTCTTCGGCGGCGCCTTCGGCATCGGCGGCATCGGCGGCATCGGCATCGGCGAGGAGGTCCGCGCGGCGCTCGTCGAGCAGGGCGATACCCTTCTTGATGCTCAGGAGTGTCTTGACGACGTCGGCCTCGAGCCCGACCAGGACACTGACCGCGTACTCATCAGCGCCGCGCCGGATCTCGTCGGCATCGTCGTGGGCATGGCCGATGATGCGGCGGCTCTCGTGGTCTGCGACGTTCATCAAGCCGCGCTCGTCGATGAGGAAGGCGGCCTGTTCCTGGGCCTTGGCGACGATGCGCTCCGCTTCGTCCTGGGCCTTCTCGATGATCCGCTCGCCCTCGGAGTTGATCCGCTTGGCAGCCCGGACTTCTTCCGGCACAGCGACGCGCAACTCATCGATCAACCCGAGCGCCGCGTTCTGGTCGACCACGACATTGCTGGTCAGGGGCAGTTTCTTGCCGTTGGCGATGAGCGACTCGAGGCGCTCGACGAGGAAGATGATGTCGATCGGAGTGCCCTCCAGCGGGGGTGGCGGGTGGATCGCCGGGATGTGGTGTCCAGTATCGCACGCAAGCAGAACGGTCAGCGGCGCGTGAGCGCCTCGCGCAGCGGGCCCATCGCGGCCGCCGGGACCATGCCCGACACGTCCCCGCCGAACGAGGCGATCTCCTTGACCAGGCTGGAACTGACGTAGCCATTCTCGACCGAGGTCATGAAGAAGACGGTGTCGACGCCGGGCGCCAGGACCCGGTTGTTGTGGGCCAGCTGCATCTCGGTCTCGAAGTCGCTGATGGCGCGAAGCCCGCGGACGATCGCGCTGGCCGAGCGGGCCCGGCAGAAATCCACCGTGAGCCCGTCGAACGAGGCGATCTCGAGACGGTCCATCGGCGCGCCCGCGTTGACGAGCGACGCTTCGATGATGGCGATGCGTTCGGCGACCGGCAGCAGGGGCGTCTTCCGCGGGTTGGCCAGGACGCCCACGATCACACGCTCGAAGACTGCCGTCGCCCGATTGACGATATCGAGGTGCCCGTTGGTGATCGGGTCGAACGAGCCGGGGTAGACCGCGGTCGTCATGTGGCCTCCTGGCGTCGGTAGAACGTGAGAGCCGTCTCGCCAAAGCGGCGGTCCCGCTCGGATGCTAGCAGGCCGATGCTCGCCGGCGGCGGATCGCGCCAGAAGTGCTTGGCGACGACTCGGGCGTTCGGAGCGAGCCACGGCTCGAGGGCCTCCAGGCAGCGGATCAGGAGCGCCGGCTCGTCATACGGCGGATCCGCGATGACCACGTCGAACGGCCCGGCATGGGCGGCCACGTCCGGGCGGGCCAGCCAGGCCGAGATGTCCGCTTTGACGACCGCCGCGCCGGGTCCGGCCAGGCGAGTCCGGGCGAGGTTGGTGGCGATGACCGTGCAGGCCTTCGGGTCTCGCTCCACGAAGGTCGCGTGAGCGGCTCCTCGAGAGAGTGCCTCGATGCCGGCCGCGCCACTCCCGGCGAACAGATCCAGGAAGCGGGCGCCGGGCAGATCCGGGTCCAGGATCGCGAACAGCGTCTGCTTGACGCGGTCTCCGATCGGTCGCGTTCCCGGTCCGGGCGCGTCCAGACGCAAGCCACGGGCCGTGCCTGCGATGACGCGACCGGCGTCAGCCACGAGTCACGCGCCGCTCGCCGGTTCCGCGGCCGCGACCCGCTTGAGCCAGCCCTCACTGAGTTCCGCGGCGAGGTCCAGGTAGCGCGGATCCAGCCGGCCGTCGTCGTCAAGCAGCGCCTCGGCGTGCACGCGGGCCCGCACGGCCAGCTCTCGATGGTCCAGCCGCTGGAGCGACGCCACACGAAGCTGCGGCAGGCCGCTCTGGACGAGGCCCAGGACGTCTCCCTCTCGGCGCAGCTCGAAGTCCTTCTCGGCGAGCTCGAAGCCGTCGCGGAGCTCGGCGACCGCCTTGAGTCGCTCCTTCGCTGTCTCGTCCGACGTGTCCGAGACAAGCACGCAGAACGAGTCGACGGTCCCGCGACCGACCCGGCCACGCAGCTGGTGGAGCTGGGCGAGCCCGAACCGGTCGGCGCCCAGGACGATCATCATCGTCGCCTCCGGTACGTCCACCCCGACCTCGACGACGGTGGTCCCGACGAGCACGTCCAGCTCGCCGTCCCGGAACCGGCTCATCTCGGCGTCGCGCTCGACGGCCTTGAGCCGGCCATGGACGAGTCCCACCCGCAGCGGCGCGAGGATCGTCGCCAGGCGTACCGCCTCCGTCTCCGCCGCGACGGCGCCACTCCCCTCGTCACCGCCTTCCTCGATGAGGGGCACCACCACGAACGTCCGATGGCCGAGGGCGGCTTCCGCGCGGACTCGATCCCACGTGCCATCGAGCTGATCCGGGCGGCGGATACCCGTGACGATCGGCAGGCGACCGCTGGGTGGCGTCCGCAGGTCCGACACGTCCAGGTCCGCATACAGCACCTGGCCCAATGTCCGCGGGATCGGTGTCGCCGTCATGAGCAACACGTGTGGCGCGATCCCGCCGGACTTCGCCTCGAGCTGGCCGCGCTGGTCTACGCCGAAGCGGTGCTGCTCGTCGATGATGGCGAGCCCCAGCCGCTTGAACACGACCGCGTCGGACATCAGCGCATGGGTGCCCACGACCACCTGCGCCTGACCGGACTTGATCGCCTCGTGGACATGCTTCCTGGTCGGGGCACTGAGGGAACCAGTCAACA
>JBKJQY010000077.1:0-2981 GCA_046593725.1 Candidatus Limnocylindrales bacterium | reverse complement strand
CTCCGCAGGGCGTTCACGCCGTTGGCGACGATGCGGAGGGCATCGATGTCGAGGCCCGAGTCGGTCTCGTCCAATATGGCCAGCTTGGGCTCGAGGACCGCCATCTGGAAGATCTCGTTGCGCTTCTTCTCCCCACCCGAGAAGCCCTCGTTGACGGAGCGGTTCATGAAGCTCCGGTCCATTTCGACGAGGGCCATCCGCTCCTCGGCCAGGGCGAGGAAGTCCATCGCGTCGAGCTCGTCGAGCCCGCTCTGGCGGCGCACGGAGTTGAGCGCCGTCCGCAGGAAGTAGAGGTTCCCGACACCGGGGATCTCCACTGGGTATTGGAAGGCGAGGAAGACCCCGGCCGCGGCGCGGTCTTCGGGCGACAGGGCGAGCAGGTCCTGGCCCTGGTAGAGGACCTCACCGGTGACGTCGTAGCCATCGCGGCCGGCGAGCACGTGGGCGAGGGTGCTCTTGCCCGAGCCGTTCGGCCCCATCACGGCGTGCACCTCGCCGGCCTCGACCTTGAGGCTCACGCCGCGGAGGATCTCGTTGTCGCCGATCTTGCCGTGGAGGTTCTCGATGCGCAGCATCACCCGACACTCCCTTCCAGGCTCACACTCAGGAGCTTTTGGGCTTCGACCGCGAACTCCATGGGCAGCTCCTTGAACACTTCGCGGCAGAAGCCGTTCACGATCATCGAGATCGCCTCCTCCTCGGGGATGCCCCGCTGGCGGCAGTAGAAGAGCTGGTCTTCGCCGATCTTGGAGGTGGAGGCCTCGTGTTCGACCTGCGCGGTCGAGTTCTTCACCTCGACGTAAGGGAACGTGTGCGCGCCGCAGTCGCCGCCCAGGAGCAGCGAGTCGCATTGCGTGTAGTTCCGGGCGCTCTCGGCCGAGCGCAGGACCTTCACCAGGCCCCGGTAGGTGTTCTGGCCGTGGCCGGCGGAGATCGCCTTGGAGACAATGGTGCTGCTGGTGTTCTTGCCGATGTGGATCATCTTGCTGCCGGTGTCGGCCTGCTGGTGGTTGGCGGTGAGGGCGACGGAGTAGAACTCGCCGACCGAGTTGTCGCCCTGGAGGATGACGCCGGGGTACTTCCAGGTGATGGCCGAGCCGGTCTCGACCTGGGTCCAGGAGATCTTGGAGTTCGCGCCGGCGCACTTGCCGCGCTTGGTGACGAAGTTGTAGATGCCGCCGCGCCCTTCGGCGTCCCCCGGGTACCAGTTCTGCACGGTCGAGTACTTGATCTGGGCGCCTTCGAGGGCGACGAGCTCGACCACCGCGGCGTGAAGCTGGTTCTTGTCGCGCATCGGCGCGGTGCAACCCTCGAGGTAGCTCACATACGCCCCCTCCTCGGCGATGATGAGGGTCCGCTCGAACTGGCCGGTGTCAGCGGCGTTGATGCGGAAGTAGGTGGACAGCTCCATCGGGCAGCGCACGCCCTTGGGGATGTAGCAGAACGAGCCGTCGGAGAACACGGCGGAGTTGAGCGTGGCGAAGTAGTTGTCCCGGTAGGGGACCACCGAGCCGAGGTAGGCGCGCACCAGATCCGGGTGGTTCTGCACGGCCTCGGAGAAGGAGCAGAAGATGACCCCGACCTCGGCCAGCTTCGCCTTGAACGTCGTGGCCACCGACACCGAGTCGACGATGGCGTCCACCGCCACGCCACTGAGGCGCTCCTGCTCGGCGAGGGAGATCCCGAGCTTGTCGAACATCGCCAGCACCTCGGGGTCGACCTCGTCCAGGCTCGCCAACACCGTCTTCGGCTTGGGAGCGGCGTAGTAGATGATGTCCTGGTAGTCGATGGGTCCGTGGTGGACGTTCTGCCAGCGGGGCTCCTCCAACGTCAGCCAGTGGCGGTAGGACCGCAGGCGCCACTCGAGGAGCCAGTCCGGCTCGTTCTTCTTGGCCGAGATCAACCGGATGACGTCCTCGTTCAGCCCGCGGGGGGCGACGTCGGTCTCGAGGTCGGTGACGAAGCCGTACTGGTACTCCCGGGCGGCCAGCTCGCGAACGTCGCTCGACACGTCGGTCATCGCGCCCCCTCCGAGCTCTGGCAACCCGCGGTCCCCGACACGGTCGAACGCAGCGGCAGCAGGCTCGCCCCGCCGAGGGTGTCCGGCGCGAGCTCATAGCGCAGCACGGACGGGTCGACCTGCAAAGACCAGGCCTCGATGCCACCGGTCATCGATCGCAGGTCCGTGAAGCCATGCCCAGCGAAATAGGAGGCCGCGTCGAGGCTGCGCTGCCCGAGGTGGCAGTAGAAGACGATGGGCGTGTCCTTGGGCCAGCTCATCACCAGCTCCGCCACCACCTCGGTCATGAGCGTCGCTCCCTCGATCCGGGCCAGCTCCCACTCCGCCGGGCTCCGCACGTCGATCAGGCGGGGCGGGTCATCGCTCCCGAGGGCGGCGGCCACCTCCACGGGGCTCACCTGGATGCGTCGGTCGAGCTGCTCGGCGTCCTCGAGGAAGGCGACCACCTCGGCGACGTCGAGGATGTTGTGGCTCCGGGCGACGGCGTCGAGGGTGTCGCCGGGCGCATACCCGCAGCTGTTGCACCCACCGATGTGATAGCGGCCGAACAGGGCGCGCTGGGCGCTCGGGTACGCCTCCAGGACCTCGCCCATCGTGCTGTGCCTGGTGATCGCCGGTCGAGTCATCGTCGCGTCTCCCTGTGGCTGCGGTCGGGGGCCTCATGGCAGGGTAGTTACACAAGTTGGTACTTGTCAAACTGGCGTCTTGGCCTCGCCGCCGGTAGACTCGGAGCGTGATCGATGCTGTCCACGAGCCGCTGGTTGATCTTTCGCCCGCGCAGAGACAGGTCGTCGTCGCGCTGAAGCGGCGAGGGGAGGCATCGGCCGAAGAGCTGGCGGAGCACCTGGGGATTACTCCGAGCGGTGTCCGTCAACACCTGGCCGCCCTCAGGGCCGCCGGGGTCGTCGCCTCCCGTCAGGAGCGGGGCCGGCCGGGGCGCCCGACTGACCTCTACCACGGC
>JBKJQY010000048.1:0-92682 GCA_046593725.1 Candidatus Limnocylindrales bacterium | reverse complement strand
GCGCTCATCGCAGCGCTGGCCGGCGTCAACTCCGTGTCCGGCCCGGGCATGCTGGACTTCCTGCTCGTGTTCAGTCTGCCCAAGCTCGTCTTCGATGACGAGATGTGCGCCCAGGCGCTCCGCTTCGTGCGCGAGGTGAAGGTGGCCGACGACCTGCCGGTCAAAGACCTCATCGACCAGTTGATGGCCGACCAGCACCTGATCATGGCGCCGCATACGATGGCCCACTGGCCGGACGAGCTCTACCTGCCCAGCAGCATCATCGATCGCGACAATCGCGAGGCATGGATGCGCCAGGGCGGCAAGGACACCTACCAGCGTGCCTGCGAGGAAGTGGACCGCCGCCTGGCCGAGTACCGCCAGTTGGAGACCGACCTGCTCATCGAAGAGGAGCTGCGCTCGATCATCCGGTCCGGGCTCGTGTCCCAGACGGAGCTGCCGACGCTGCCGCCACCACCGGATCCGGGCGGGCGGGCGGAGCAGGGCCCTGGTCGGCGGCGGAACCTCCGACGGGAACGCCCCGCCGAGTGACCCGGCCGGGCGGCCCGTCGGCGCGCCCGAAAGTACCCCGAGCTCGCGCGACGTTTCCCCTACGGACGGCTGCTCGCCCGCCTCGTAGCGTGGGTGATACATCCGGAAGCATGGGTATCCAATTCGTGAACGCACGGGATCGACGCGGAACACGTCTCACGTTGGGGGGAGCGCTCGCTCTCGCCGCGTGGCTGGCTGTCTCGCTCGCCTGGTTCGCTTTCCCCGTGCTCGGCGCGACCGCGACCTGCACGGGATCCGGTGGAAGCGTCTCCAACGAGAGCGTTTCGCCGGCCAGTGGCACGACTGTCGATCCGTTCACCTTCCGCATCACGTACCAGGACGACGGGCAAGCGCCAGATAGGGTGTGGGCGAAGTTCGCCAACGGTGGCGCCGACATCGTCGACCTGACTGGTAGTGGCAATGTTGCCGCCGGAATCGTGTACAGCGGATTCAACACGTTGCCAGTCGGGACATGGACCATCCGCCTTCGAGTCGACCCGGGCGGCAACTACCCAACGTGCCAATTGAGCGTCTCGGTATTGGTCACCGCCGCACCGACGCCCACCCCGACGCCCACGCCCACCCCGGTCCCCACGCCCACCCCCACGCCCAAGCCGACCCCGAAGCCGACCGCCAAGCCCACCTCGAAGCCGGCGTCCGCCACGCCAAGGCCCACGCCCAAGCCGACCGTGGCGCCGATCGTCGTTCCCACCGATACACCGACCGCCAAGCCTGATACGACCGTCGCCTCGTCAGCCCCGACCGCCAAAACGTCGCCAATACCTGCGGTTGCCGGTGGCACGACCGGTGGGACCGGATCCAACGGCACCGGCAGCGGTGGCGTCGGTGGCAACGATGGGTCGCCCGCGCTCGATGGCGGCTCCGGTCCGAACCCGATGCTTGCCCTGATGATCACCACGCTCGGCGTCCTGTTCGTGCTGTTCCTGTTCAAGCGTCGCCGCCGTACCGATGAACCGGGCGTCCTCGCCCTGGCATCCGCCGCTGTCGACACCGCGCCATCGACCAAGTCCTCGGCTCCCACCGCGAGGGCCTCCGCCCCTGTCCAGGCTGACTCACCCATGGCCACGTTCACCTCGGTCGCCGCGGCTGCCGCCGCTCCCGCGATCTCGCCGTTGCTCGCAGCCAAGCCGAAGGCGGATCCGGGGAAGGACGACAAGCAGTCGAAGGCCAAGCAGTCGAAGGCCAAGCTCGCCGCCCTTGCGAAGGCCCCACGAAAGGGCACCGAGCGGTTCCGGATCGGCTACCGCGGCGTGCGCGTCGGGGACGGTCCTGACGACCTGCGGTCCACGGAACTCGCGCGCCTTGATCGCGGGGACGAGGTCGAGATCCTGAGCTCCCACGAAGGGTTCCTGCAGGTCCGCACGCCGACCGGCCTGACCGGCTGGATCCCTCGCCACACGATCACCGGCAGCCCGATCGGCGGCGCCTGAGCTGGTTCAGCGTGGCGGTCACGCGAGCGCCGTCAGCGAGTCCTCGCTGCGATCCGTCCCAGGGCCCCAGCCCAGTCCACGTTCAATGCTGTCCCGGCCTCGTCCAGGTCGATCAGCAGCGGCGCATGGTCTGAAGGCACCGGCGGCCCCTTGCGGGCGTCTCGATCGATCTCGGCATCCACCACCCGCGCCGCCACCGGCGCCGACACGAGCAGCAGGTCGATGCGCATCCCGAAGTTCTTGTGGAACATGCCGGCGCGGTAGTCCCACCACGTGTAGCGGCCGGTCTCCTGATGACGCGCCCGATAGGCGTCGGTGAGGCCGAGGTCGATGAGCGCGGCGATGGCCGCTCGCTCGCGTTCGGAGACGTGGGTGCCGCCATGGGCTGCGGCTGGATCCCACACGTCTACCGGCGTCGGGGCGACATTGAAGTCCCCACCGATGACGAACGAGCCGCCGTGCGCGGCCCCCGCCTCCAACGCGTCGGACTCGCGGATCCAGCGCGTCAGCCGGTCGAACCAGGCGAGCTTGCCCAGATAGAATGGCGAGTCCACGACCCGTCCATTCGGTGCGTAGATGCCGACGACCCGGACGCCGTCGACGGTCGCGGCGATCATCCGCGCCTCATCGAACGGGTCGAAGTCGTCCTCGCTCGCGTTCGCGCCACCGACGCCGCCGGGCCCCGAGTCGCGGACCGGCCCGTCGCCGAAATTCGTGACGACATCCGAGACGGCCAGCCCGTTTCGGACCGCGATCGCGACGCCGTTCCAGCGTCCCTCGCCGTGGTGGAGCAGCTGATACCCGGCCATCGCGAATGCCATGACCGGTGCATCGTCGTCGGTCAGCTTGGTCTCCTGGATGAGCAGGATGTCCGGTTCGGCGCGCGTCAGCCAGGTTTCGACGGCAGTCTGGCGGGCCTTGAGCGAGTTGACGTTCCAGGTCGCGATCCGCATCAGTAGCGGCGTCCCCGCTGACGCTCGAGATCGAACGTAGCCGTGTCCGCGACGGCCATGACCGCCATCGTGCCCGCCTGGACCGGGTCCGAGACGACGAGGTCGACGTGGTCCGTGATGGACCCGACCATGTTCAGGGCGATGATCGGGATGCCCACGGCGCGCAGTTCGTCGGCGGCGACGCTGATGTCCCCACCCATGATCGACCCGGCGAGGACCAGCAGCCGAGCCCGCGACAGGTCGGCCACGGCACGGACGGCCGCCGCGATGTTGTCTTCGCCCACGAGCGGGATCGTGTCGACCGAGATGCGCTCGCCGCGCAGGTTGTGGCGATCCGCCTCCGTGACGGCGCCAAGGGCCACCTGGGCGACCTGGGCACCACCGCCCACGACGATGACCCGCTTGCCGAAGATACGATCGAGGGCGCGCGTCAGGTGGACGGTCGTCACGTCGTCGAGCGACTCCAGGGCGGCGACGAGATCGACCTCTGACACGCCCTCGACTTCGAGTTCGATCTCGACCAGCGGTGGGTCGCCATCCAGGCGCCGGACGGTGGTCAGCGCACGGATGTGGCCGTCGATGCCAGCGACGCGATCGGCGACCAAGGTGATCGCCTCCGGCCGGTCGACGATATCGAAGCGGAGCGCGGCGGTCTCGACCGCGCGGCGTTTCGCCATCAGCCGAGCGAGCCTCGACCGGCCGCCCCAGGACGAAGGTCGATAGTCGGCGGGATGGGTCCGTCGTCGGCGGTCGGGTCGTGCTCCTCGAACGGCAGGTCCAGGCTCCGGAAGGCTTCGCGGGTTAGGGCCGCGTCGGACGTCGTGAGCATGAGGGCGCCATCGGTGTCCTCCGCGACGCCGACGATGCCGGTGATGTTCACGCGGCGCTCGGCCAGCGCGGTCGCGACCCGGGCGAGCGACCCGGGCTGATCGTCGAGCTTGAGTGTGAACCAGACCGTCACCAAGGCACCTCCTGTGCTCACGATGGTACCCGTGGCGCGTGGCAACGGTCAGGCCAAGCTTCAGCGGGTGCATGGCATGACCGTATCGGCCAAGCACGGACGCCATCTTGTCCGCCAAGTGCATCGGGTGCACCATTCGACCACGAAGGACTGCGATCCGGTCGATCTGGGGCATGGTGCGCACCGATGGGCCATCAAGGTGGCCTGGGTGTCCGATATGGTCACCAGGTGCACACATCGAAGCGGGATCAGATCTGATCCTCCCGAGGTACGTCTGACGATGCCTGCCCCGCTCGGTCACACGAAGACCAAGAAGATGCCCGACATCCAGGTGTTCGGCGCCGCCGACTCGCAGGCCACCCGGGCGGCCCTGCGCTTCTTCCGCGAGCGGCGGATCGTGGTCCATCACGTGGACCTGCGCAAGCGTGCGATCGCGCCAGGCGAGCTCCAGCGATTCGTCCAGAAGCTCGGTGCCCGGGCGCTCATCAACGAGGAGAACAGCGCGTACGCAGATCTGGGCCTCGTCCACATGCGCCTCGACGATGCCGGGATCGTGGCCCGGCTGCTCGCGGACGTCAGGCTGATCCGCCAGCCGCTGGTCCGCTACGGCAACGAGATGACGGCCGGGCCAGCCGAGGCCGCCTGGGCGGCCTGGCTCAAGCCGACCGGCGGCGCCGCTCGATGACGCCGAAGACGACGGAGATCACGACGAGCACGCCACCGACCGCCGCCCAGCGGACGTCGTCGGTCATGAACCCGGAACCGCGGATGAGCCCGAGCCCCTGGCCGATCCAGACGGCGCCGACCAGCGCCAGTCCGACGATGATGATCCAGCGGATACGCACGGTGACCTCCCGAGTGGCATCCTAGCCGGATGGACGACATGACGCCCGGACCGCGGCGAGCCGGCCGGCTATCGGTGACCCCCAAGGCCGAGCGGATGATGGACGGCCAGGGCGCCGCCACCGAGGACGAGAAGCTCCTCCAGCGACGACCAGCACCGGATTTCCTGGAGACCGACACGTGGCGGGCGCTCCGGATCCTCTCGGAGTTCGTCGAAGGCTTCGACGCCCTGGCACACCTCGGACCGGCCGTGACCGTGTTCGGATCCGCCCGGACGCCTCGCGATCACCCGGACTACGCGCAGGCTCGTACGATCGGCCGAAAGCTCGCCGAGGCCGGCTATGCGGTCATCACGGGCGGCGGGCCGGGCACGATGGAGGCCGCCAATCGGGGCTGCCGCGAGGGTGGTGGGCTGTCCGTCGGCTGCAACATCGAGCTGCCCCACGAGCAGGGCGCCAACAAATACGTGGACCTGGGCGTGGAGTTCCGCTACTTCTTCGCACGCAAGACCATGTTCGTGAAGTACGCCGACGGGTTCGTCATCCTGCCGGGCGGCTTCGGGACGCTGGACGAACTGTTCGAGTCGCTCACGCTCATCCAGACCGGCAAGGTGCGTCACTTCCCGGTCGTGCTGATGGGCCGCGCGCATTGGGCGGGTCTGCTCGCCTGGATGCGCGACACCCTGGAACCTTACGGAGCGATCTCCGAGAGCGACATGGACCTGCTGTACATCACGGACGACGCAGACGAGGCGGTCCAGTTCATCCGCTCGTTCGGGGATTCACCGCCGGTCTCGGCCGAGATCGAAGGCGAACTGCGCTAGGGATCCCGCGCTGGGTCGTTCGCGCCGGTGCCGGCTCGCGCCATCGTCCCGTACAGGCCGCGCGACGACCTGCTTCCGTCCTGGAGAGACCGCGATCGTGACGAACGTGAGTGGCCACCGGCCGGATCTGACATCGAACGTCGCAGTCGCCAAGGTTCACGAGGAACTCGTGCAGATCTCGGTCCGCGGCGAGCTCCGCGGCGAGCTCCGCGGCGAGGGCAACAACGTGGCCGGGACGCACACCCAGGGTCTCGCGCCGGGTCAGTCCGTCTATGGACCCTCGACCGGCAGTGCGACCAGGATCCGACCGTTTTCGATGCGGACCGGGAAGTAGCGGAAGCGACGAACGCGCGTGAGCCGGCGGGCTTCCGCCTTCTTGCCCGGCACGTCCGGTTTGTCCGAACGACCGCCCGGTGTCCAGGTCGGATGCGAGACGCCGTCCGGGTCCAGGCCGCCGGTCGTCGGCATCTGCGCCGGGTCGCCGGACGCCAGGTCGAATCGGCCCTCATGCAGCGGACACGCCACGATGCAGCCGTTCAGCTCGCCGATCGAGAGGGGCGCGCTCATGTGCGGACAACGGTCCTCGGTCGCGTACACGCCCTGGTCGGTGTGCGCCAGCAGGAGGTCCAGCTCGCCGCGCGACACGCGCAGCATCGTGCCGGGCACTAGATCGGCGGCATCCAGCAGGTCGACGAAGAGAGCCTCGCGCGTGCCGGCGGCGCGGAGTCGTGGCGGGAAGATGCCGATCTCGTAGGTCATCAGGGTGGGAATCCTACTCGCGCTGGGCATGGCACGACCCCGATGGGGTCCACCGGGGTCGTGTGTCGCTGCTTGTGCGCGGGCGCGCGGCCCGGGATCAGTCGCTGGCCCCTGCCAGTTCGGGCTTGGCGGCTGCCGCGGTCGCGACCGGCGCCTCGCTGGAATGGCGAAGCGGGATCTCCTTGATCGCCACCGCAGCCACGAAGGCCACGATCGCGCCGCCCACACCCAGCCAGAAGGTGTCGGCCGTTGCCAGGCTGAACGCCCCGTGGATGCCTGCGAGGACCTGATCGATCACCGGGCCTGCCGATGGCACGATCGCTGTGATCTTGGCACCGATGTCACCCACGCCGGTAAGCACATTGGCGTCGATCTTTCCCGCCGCCGCCGCCGCCCCGAAGTCCTGAAGCACATTCGGCGGTACACCGGCGCTCAGGAACTGTGGCACGAGGTTCTTCTGGAACGACGGCCCGAAGATCGTCCCGATGAACGCGAGTGAGATCGTGCCGCCGATCTGGCGGAAGAACGTCAGGTTGGAGGTCGCCACACCGAGCTGTCGGAACGGCACCGCGTTCTGGATGACGATGGTCGGCACGGAGAACGTCGGACCGACACCCAGACCGGTGATGAACATCCACAGCCAGATGATCGGGACGGGCGTGTCCTTGGTGAGCTGGGTCATCAGCAGCACGCCAACGCCCATGACCGCGACCGATCCGACGATCAGCCACTTGTATCGGCCCGTCCGGGAAACGATGAGGCCGGACAGGATCGAGCTGACGATGAGGCCGATGACGAGCGGCAGCGACGCCAGGCCGGAGGTGGTCGGCGTGAGACCTTCCACGACCTGGAACCAGCGCGGCAGGAAGACGATCGCCCCGAAGAACGCGAAGGCGGCGAAGAAGACCGAGACCATCGTGGCCGAGTAGGTTCTTCCCTTCCAAAGGTCGATCGGTACGATCGGTTCCTTGGACCTCGATTCGGCCACGATGAACAACAGCGTCCCGACGAGGCCGATGAGGATGAACCCGCCGACAGTAGGTTCGACCCATTCGCCGAACTGCTTGTTGGTGAGGCCGACCAACAGGAACACCATGGAGACCGTGAAGAGCGCGCCGCCGACCAAGTCGAAGTTGCGCGAGGCCGATGGTGTCTTGACCGTGGGCAGCAGCCGCTGGACGACGATCAGCGCGACGATCCCGATCGGGATGTTGACGTAGAAGATCCAGTGCCAGCCGATGTTCTCGGTGAGGAACCCACCGATGAGCGGACCTGCCACGAAGGCGATGCCGAAGACGGCCCCAAAGAGGCCCTGGTACTTACCGCGCTCCTGTGGCGAGAACAGGTCTCCGATGACCGCGAGTGCCACCGGGAACAGTGAGCCGGCGCCGATGCCCTGGATGCCTCGGAAGAGGATGAGCATCCCCATGTTCTGGCTCAGGCCCGACAAGGCCGACCCGACGAGGAAGATCACGATGCCGATCATGAAGATCGGCTTGCGGCCGTAGATGTCGGACAGCTTGCCCCAGAACGGGACGCTGATCGTGCTTGTCAGCAGGTAGATGGTGATGGCCCAGACGTAGTAGTCGTTGCCACTCAGCTGGGTGACGATGGTCGGCAGGGCGGGGCCGACGATGGTCTGATCGAGGGCACCCAGAAACAGGCCGAGCATGACCGCGAAGAGGATCTCCATCTTCTCGCGGTGGCTCAACCCAAGGGCGGGATCTTCCTCGAGGGTGGGCGTGTAGTCGTCGGCGTTGGCCGGAATAGCTTCCATGGGGCTGTTCAATCCCTCCGTGTGTGCTCGTGGGCGTGGATGGTGGAGGCCGGATCCGTGACCTCGGCCTCGACGGCGATCCGCAGGTCCTTCATCGCGCAGGCGATGTCGTCGAGATGGGCGGTCTCGATGCGAAGCAGGACGCGGCGCAGGACGTCGTCCCGCAAGGCCTCGGCGTCACCGAGCATCGCCAGGCCAGCCGGGCTGACCTGCACGAGCACGACGCGCCGGTCCTCAGGGACACGGGTGCGGGCGATGAGCCCACGCTCCTCCATCCGATCGACGAGACCAGTGGCGTTCGAGACTGAGACGTCCAGGACTTCGGCCAGATGGCTCATGGGCATCTCTCCGTGACGTTCCAGCATGTGCAGGATGTGCAGCTGGGTCATGCTGATGCCCTGACGGAGGAGGCGCTCACTACCGACACACTTGAGTTCCACCATGGTCGACCGGAAGTCGGCAAGGATGCCTTCGGTCCGCTCGTCCACCGTGGTCGTTGCAGCGTCGATAGTTCGGGTCACACGAACTATCATATGCAGACGAACCATCCTGTCAAACCGAAGTGTCGTGCCCGACGGAGGTCCGCAGATGCGATTCGTGCTCATGATCGAAGCCCAGCAGGGGTTGAGCTACGGCGATCAGGTCGCCCTCGCCAAGCGGGCCGAGGCGAACGGCTTCGAGGCATTCTTCCGCTCCGACCACTACGCGAGCTTTCCGGGCGAGTCCGGGCTGCCCACGACCGACGCCTGGACGGTGATCGCCGGCCTCAGTCGAGACACGGACCGGATCGGCCTGGGCGTGCTCGTGTCGCCGGTGACGTTTCGCCGGCCAGGCAACCTGGCCAAGGTCGTGACGACGGCCGATGAGATGAGTGGCGGACGCGTCGAGGTGGGCCTGGGTGCCGGCTGGAACGAGATCGAGCACACGCAACTGGGGCTGCCGTTCCCGCCGATCAGGGAGCGGGCGGATCTGCTCGAGGAGCAGCTCGAAGTCCTGCATGGGTTGTGGGGCGAGCCCGACGGCTGGTCGTTCACGGGGCCGAGCGGTGCGATCCAGGAGGCGATCTTCCACCCGAAGCCGGTCCAGGTGCCGGGCCGGCCGGTGATGCCGTCCGGGATCGCGCGGCCACGGATCCTGCTGGGCGGTGGCGGTTCGCCGCGCTCGCTCCGGCTGGCGGCGCGCTGGGCGGACGAGTTCAACACGAGTTCTGCAGGGCCCGCGCGGGTCGCCGTGATCGGGGCGGCGCTGGACGCGGCGTGTGTCGCGATCGGGCGCGACCCGGCGACGATGGCTCGGTCTGCGATGGTGGGCACGCTGATCGGGCGCGATGAGGCCGAGGTCACGACACGCGAGGCGGCCCTTCTAAAGGCCTTCGGCGATGAAACGGGCGGCGACGACTGGCTGGAGGAGCGGCGCGACCGCTGGGTCATCGGGACACCGGACGAGGCCAGGGCGATGGTCCGCCGGTTCGCCGAGGCCGGTGTCGAGCGGATGATGCTGCAGGACTTCCTGCCGTGGGACCTCGAGATGGTGGACCTGATGGGAGAGGCCCTGATCGGCCAGGTCTAGGAGGGCGCTTGGGGGCCGGCCGGGGCGCGTGGCGGGGGTGGTGGGGCCGAGGGCGGGGGGTGGTGGGGCCGAGGGTGGTGGGGCCGGTCTGGCCGGGTCGGGGCGCGCCGTGCCCGAGGGGGCTCGTTTCGTTGACTGGCGGTCACCGATCCAGGCCGGTACGGCCGCAATGACGCCCCTCAGCCACGTTTCGTTGACTGGCAGCCACCGATCACGGGTGGCGTGGCTGATCTGGCGCCCTGATCGGTGTCATCGATCGAAACCGGCGCTAGCGAGCGTGATGGGCGCCCCGGATCGACGAAACGTCGTGATGTCTGAGCGCGGCTGAGTCCGAATCGATCGCTGAGACCCATCACGGGTCACGCCCCGCGCCGGGCGCCGACCCTACTCCGCGGCTTCGGCAGCGGCCACGTAGATCGGGTCGTCGCGGCGGATCGGGTCCGGGTTCGTGCCGCGGGCACGGGCCAGTCGCTCGGTCAGCAGCTGGAGCGGCGTGGCGGACCCGAACAGCGAGGCGACCGGGGAGGGGAGGCCCGGCGCATCCGGCACGAGCAGCCGCCCGGCCGGGGTCAGGCTGGCGCTCACCGCGTCGTCCACGTCCTCGGACAGGATCGCAGCGGCGCGGATCCCGATGGCCCGAGCCGCTCCAAGCGCCTGGAGCGCCCGCGCCAACCGTTCGGCACGACGCTCGCGGTCCGTCAGGATGAGGACGAGGCCCGTCTCCGGGCCGGTCGCCGGCACATGGCCGTGGAGGAACGTCTCGAGGTCCCGGAAAGCGGACGGCAACCAGGACGCCTCTTCCACCTTGAGGACGAGCTCGCGGCCGGCCGTCCGATCTGCACCAGACGCGACGACCAGCAGGTGCGCGGCATCGGCAAGTCGGCTGGCGATCCGGTCGGCACCGGCCTCGTCCTGGGTCCCGATCGATAGCAGTTCCACGACGCCTTCGATGTCCAACGGACGACCGGACAGGTGCGCCCCGACCGCCGCCGCGGCCAGCATCGGGCTGACGTACCCCACCGTATGGCACCAGCTCTGGTCCAGCTCACCGGTCTCCACGACCAACGCGGGGTCCACCAACGATGCCCCCGGCGACCGCGAGCTCACGGTCAACAGCGCGGTCCGGGCGCCGGCGGCACGGGCCGCGATGAGCGCCGCGTTCGTCGCGCCGGTCCCGCCCTCGTGCGAGACACCGATAACGAGCCCGGCGGAAGGCGCGTCCAGTGCCAATTCGAAGGCCTGGGCCGCAACGGCCCCGGCGCCCGGCAGGCCCGCATCGCGCGCGGCCTCACGCAGGATCTCGGCGACGCCCAGCGCCGCGTGTTCGGAGGTGCCGCAGCCGGTCACGACGATCGGTTCACCTGCCTCGGCTGCCGCGCGAACGGCCGCCGCCAGAGCAGATGCCGCTCCGCCACCAGCCACGTGCCGTGACAGGATCCGGCCGGCGATCGCCGGTTCGGCCGCGATCATCTCGGTCATGTGATACGGCGGACCTGAGCGCAGGCTGGGCCGGTCCGTGTAGGCCCACGGGTCGGGTGGGCCGGGGAGGGGAGCGAGCGGATCGAAGCTGGCGTCGGCGTTCGTCATCGGTCGAGGATAGGCGGCCCTTCGACCCACCCGCAGCGCCGTTGCGCGCGAACGGTCACCATGCGGGGCGCAATCAACCAGTCCCAAGCGGAGGTTCCGGATGCAGGTCGGTCTGATGTCGCCACAGGGGTGGAAGGGTGAGTACGACGGCTGGGCGCCAGGGGACGCCTGGACGCGCACGGTCGAACTCGCCCGCCAGGCCGAATCGCTTGGTTTCGAGTCGCTGTGGGTGTTCGATCACTTCCACACCGTGCCGCGACCCACCGACGAGATCACCTTCGAGTCGTTCTCCGTCCTGTCAGCGCTGGCGATGGCCACCGAGCGCGTTCGTCTCGGCCACATGGTCGTCTGCACCGGTTTCCGAAACCCCGCGCTCACGGCGAAGCTGTCGTCGACGATCGATGTCATCAGCGGCGGCCGCTTCGAGCTTGGCATCGGTGCCGGCTGGAAGGAGGACGAGTGGCGGGCGTACGGCTACGGCTTCCCGACGATCGGTGAGCGGATGGCCGCGTTCGGGGACCACCTTGCGGTCATCACGGCGATGTTCGAACCGGGTCGAGCCTCCTTCGAGGGCGAGTACGCCCACGTCCGCGGGGCCTACAACGTCCCGAAGGGACTTCAGCAGCCGCGCATCCCGATCATCGTGGGCGGCAACGGCGCCAAGGTGACGGCGGGGTACGCGATCAAGTACGCCGACGAGCTGAACTACGTCTTCCTGGGGCCGGACGAGGTCGCGCCGCGGATGGCTGCTGTGCGGGAGCGCTGTGAGACCGAGGGCCGCGATCCCGCCACGCTGCGGTTCTCGCTCTACTCGCGCGACGAGGACTTCCGCGAGGCCGGCCAGGCGCGAGTGGACCTGCTGGCCGAGTTCGCGGCGATCGGGCTGGACCGCATCATCTGCTTCCCGACGCGCTGGTCTCCGACCGAGGAGGTTCAGGCCGCGTTCGCGGCTGATTGCGTGGCGGCCGGGCTGACGCTCAGCTAGGGCTGACGCTCAGCTAGGGCCGATCCGGGCAGCCGGCCCGGGGATCAGACCGATCTTGCGCCGCGGCGCGTAGCGGAACCACGCTCGCGCCACGAGCAACTCGAGCGGCACGGGGCCATAGCGACGCGAGTCGATCGGCTCGCCGAAACCTTCGGCGGCGGCTTGTTCGTCCGTGGCGTCGCTGAGCAGCCAGGCTTCGTCCTCGGCGAGCTCCAGGATGCCGTCCGCGAACGCGACTCGGTCGCCCGGACCAGCGGCGACGCGCTTGACCGCGAGCTCGCCACCATCCGGCTCTCGAAACACGACGACCGTGCCACGCTGCGGCCAGCGCGTGATCGTCGGGTCCACCAGCAGCCAGTCACCGGCCGCGATCGAGGGCAACATGCTGGTCTCTGCGACCGCGATGCGCCACGGACCGCGGAATCGTGTCGCGAGCGAGGCGGAACGGGTCGAACGGGCCACGTTCGAGGTCAGCTGGTGCCCGGGGTGCCGCTTTCGTGCACCTGATGCAAGAAAGCGACCGACCGTTGCGCCAGACGCAAGCAACGTCGGCGGAGGCCCACTTCGGTGGGATGTGACCCCTTGGACACGTCGATCACGTGCATCGAATGAAAGGTCTCGACAGCCTCACGCCGACAATTGCGCCCGATGCAAGGATCCGGCACATTTCGCCTGCTAAGGAGTGCCGCGCCGACGGTGGTTGCGTCCTATGCAAGCCACCGCCTGTCGCGCCAGCCACACCTACTTCTTGGTCGCCCAGAAGATCTCGCTGAACTCCTTGACCGCGGCCTCGAGCTGGGCGGCGGCTTCGGCGTCGACGTTCTGCTTGTTCTTGCCGGCGAGCTTGAGCAGCCTCCAGACCTTGTCGTGAAGGTCCGGGTGCGCCTCGAGGTGCTCCGGCTTGAAGTAGTCGGACCAGATGATCTGGACCTCGTGCTTGACCTTCTCGGCGTGGACTTCCTTGACGGCGACACAGCGGGCGAACTTGTTGCGGGCCGCCGTGTCGTCGCCTTCGAGGCCGTTGATCAACTCGACCATCTTCGATACGGTCTTGGCGGCGATCTCGGCTTCGTGCGGGTCGTAGATCCCGCAGGGGATGTCGCAGTGGGCGCGCGCGACGGTCGTCGGCGCAAGGAATCGGGTCAGGCGAGACATGGCACTCCTTCGAGGCTGAGCGGGTCGGGCAGTTTCCCACCTCGGGTCGCCCCAAGTGTCAAAGCGTGCAGCGACGCTGTCAAACGGGGCATGGGTCAGGAGATCAGGTCATGGGAAATGTCGCCCCCCTGGATCGTGCCGCCGGGGACTGTGGGATGCCAGCACGGGCACCCTCAAACGAGCCGTGGGGTGAAGGCGGTCCAAGGTGGATTCGGATTTGGTGCCAGCTGGTCACCGGACGGGAGGCGCTTCGCCTTCTCGGGCGCCCCAAACGGTGAAGCGCTCGATTTGTACACGATCAACATCGACGGCAGCGATCTCCGTCGAGTATCGGCCACTCCCCAGAAGGTCGAGTTTGGCGACTGGGGTCCCGACGGCGGCTGACGCTACGCTTCAAGACTACCGGCGCCAACGGCAACAACTTTACCTATGGTGTCGTCGGACTGGCCGCATTCGTCGTCACTGGATTCTCCGAGCCGGCGGTCGACCAGATCAACGGACGGTTCGTCGGGGCCATCCCGTATTCGATCGGCGACAACGTTCCGGAGGGATCACCTCGCCACCGACCGAAGGCAGCACCCTGTTTTGTCGATCGGTCTCACCCAGTAGTCGTCGCCAGCCCAGCGGCTACGAGCCGCGGGTCGATATCGCCAGGAACCAGGAACGGACCGCACCGATGCGACGAACATCCGGCCGACACTCGAGGCCGCCGTAGCCGACGTATTCGTGAGGCCCCGTAGCCGACGGATCCGTGAGACTCGCGCTGCCGCAGCGGGACACCGGCGGGTATCATCGGCTGAATGACTGACCGAGGACGGACCAGCATGGAAGGGTCGCCCGCGTGCCCGTTCATCGCGTACGAGGACGAGCGCGACGAACGGTCGACCGAGCCCGACCACGCGCATCGCTGCTACGCCGAGGTGCGGCCGGCGCCGCGCGCGCTCGCCCACCAGGAGGCGTACTGCCTTTCGAGCGCGTTCCCCGTCTGCCCGACGTTCCAGGCGTGGGCTCGCCGGGAGTCGGCGCAGGCACGGTCTGCGGCGGCCGCGACGGCAGCATCGAGCGCGGCCGCGTCGACCGCAAGCGGCCCAAGCTCGGCCTCGAGCTCGGCCTCAAGCACGGCGGCCGCGGCGTCGAACCAGCCCCCGGTCCACGATCCGGAGCCTATCGAGGCCATTCCCGAGGCGGACCCCGATCGCGACGACATCCCGGCGAGGCGCAACCCACCGCGCGACTGGGCCGCGCCGCCGCCGTGGGCTGGAGCGGCGGCGGCCGGGGCCGCGGCGAATCGATCGGGTGCGAAGGACGGACCGCCCGAATTGCTGGCGAGTCGCAGCTCCGAGGGGCAGGGACTCGCCGGCAGTGCCGCAGATCGCCTGGCCGGTGGCGAGGAGGTCGGTGATGTTCGCGCGCCGGCACCCAAGGCCCCATCGAATGCGCCGTCGGCACCGGCCGATCCGGAACTCGCCGGGCTCGTGGGTGGGAGTGCCCAGGCATGGAGTTCGTCCGCGAACGTCGAGCCGGCCGAGTACCTGCCCCCGGCACGGCCGGTGAAGCGGCAGCCAGTCAGCTCGACTCGGTCGCACCCTGTCGACCGAACGCCCGTGCAGACCGGGCCGTCCTGGGAAAGCCCACGTCGGTACGAGGCCTACCCCACGATCAAGACCCGAACGGGGATGCCGGACATCCCGCGGGTCCTGCTACTGGCGGGCGCGCTCGGGATCGCGGCACTGGCCCTGTTCTTCCTGCCCGCGCTGTTCAACGTGGGTGGCAAGGACGGTGTCGGCCCAAGCTCGTCGCCCAGCGCGTCGGTCGCCGTGCAGACCGCCGCACCGAGTCCGACTGTCCCACCTGCCCCGACCCCGCAGGTCTACCTGGTGGCGACCGGTGACACGATGACCAAGATCGCCAAGAAGTTCGGCGTGACCGTGGCGCAGATCATGGATGCCAATCCGACCATCAAGGATCCGAACAAGATCAGCCTCGGCCAGGAGATCATCATCCCGGTCGTGATCCCAAACGAGGTGGTGGACCCATCAGCCGGGGCGTCGCCCTAGGGTTTGTTGTGGGGGCCGGGCGCGTGGCGCCGGCATCGGCGATGTCATCGTGGTTGACACCCTGGCAACGGGCGCCTCGTGGTGGGGCGCCGATTCCGACAGGAGTCGTCGACTTTCGGCACCCGGCCAGCTCATCCGTGGCGAATCGGTCAACGGTGCTGACGCTACGGGCCTGACCGTTGCCGCGGGCGGACGCCCGGCCGCTACCGGGGCGCGATGTTGATCGCGGTGATCTTGCCGGCTTCGACGCGGAACGTGGCGTCGATGTGGGTCGTCGGGGCCCCGGGTCGCACGACCAGGACGTCCGCCTCATACGTGTTGCCGGTGTCGCGGATGTCGCCCGGGATCATCCGCAAGCCGGGTTCACCACGCAGGAACCAGCCACCGACGCGCTCAACGCCACGCAGCATCTGGACGCTGTCGCCCACGTGCACCCGCATCTCCGTGGCCTCGTCCATCAGGGCGACCGCGCCGACGCGATCGCCGCCGTTCAACTTCTCGAAGAAGTCTTCCATCGTTTCGACTGCACCCATGGGTGGAGTGTACCGGCGGGCGAGCAAGGCCGCCGAGGACCCGCCGCCGAGGATGACGGGAGGGGTGCCACCAGGCGGGGTGTCGCGCCCCGGGCGATGAACCGAGGGCTCGCATCTCGCGACCGTCTCAGGCGAGGGCGCCAGCACCCCTCTCGTCGTCTGGCAGGCGGCGGATCAGGGGTTTCAGCGGCGATGACTGATCGACGCGAGGCTTGAGGCCCGATATCGTCGTGTCCGGGGCGACGGCCGGCTTTGAGCGCCCCGTGAGCGCTCCGTGAGCGCCCCGACAGACCGCCCTAGAAGCCGCCGCCGGCGCCCCCGCCCCCACCGCCGGAACCGCCCCCACTGAACCCGCCACCGCCCGAACCTGACGACGACGGCGAGTTGCCGATGCTCCCCAGTGCGGACATCATCCCGCCCAGATCCGGGATGGGCGAGTCGGAGAACAGACCGCCGCCGCTGGCGGTCGTGCCGTAGTCGGCGAACGACTGCCCGCTCGAGTTCTGGTACCACAGGGGGAAGTACAGGGAGTTGGCCGCGACCGTGCCGCCCTTGACGTCGGCGAGGCTGCGCGCGAGGACCTCCTCGATGTCCTTTTGGAGTCCCAATGCCGTGCCCCACACGACCGCCTGGTCCGGCGTTTCGAGCCATGTCAGCCCCGATTCGGCCACCACCTGCTCCATCGATCGGGCCTGCGCCATGGTCTTCTGGAGGGTCCGCCTGTAGGCCGCCAGCATCGCCCGGACCATCGCCCCGGCCATGGTCACGGCCGGCATGCTCTGGGCCAGGATGAGCATCACGAGCGACGCGGCCAGGGCCGCCCCGCCCAGCAGGACCAGACCTGAGGCCGGGAGGATGAACCCGACGACGAGCACGCCGATCGCCGCGAACAGGACGAGCAGGGCCCGGCCGGTCCAGCGCCCCACGACCTTGCTCGGCTTCTCGCCGAACCAACCACGTTTGACGACGTGGCCCTCGAGCGCTGTGTCGAAATCGGACACCGATGACCCGAATTCCGGCAGCTTATCCGCCGTGATGAAGTCGTCCGCGGCGGATCGACCCAGGGCGCGCAGCTTCTTGAGCGCGACGGCCTCAGCTGGACCGGTCGGTCGCCGCTTGTTCAACGCTCGCTGCGCCTCCAGTTTCGCGTCGCCTGCGGGCGGCGCCACGTCGATGCCCACCTTGTGGCTCAGGCTGAGGATGCCCTTTTCTTCGCGGAAGGCGAGCTGCCCGCGACTCGCCAGGTCGAGCATCGCGGTCGTCAGCGCCCGCCGGGAGGTCGCGCCGTCCATGACCATCGCGCCCGAGGCAGCAGTCAGATCCGGCGGCGGCGCCGGCAGGAGGATCGACGGATCGTCCAGGTAGACCGGGTCCTTGCCGAACTGGCGCCAGCGCAGGTATGCCCAGCCGACCAGGCCGATGAACACGATCGGGGCCCCGACGAGCCCCACCACCGCGTTGACCTGCCGCGCGGTCTGGAGCGAGGCGGCGTGTTCGGGGGTCGCCGCCGCATCGATCTTCGTCATGGCGACGTCGAGCGCGCCATCGAAGTCGGCCGCCTTGAGGAACGGCAGCATGTCGTTCTCGTAGATGGCCTGCCGTTCCGAGTTCGACAGGAAGGCGGCTTCGAAGCCGGGCGCCGCGTAGAGCTGGACCTGGCCGTGCTGGAGGCTGGGGTCGAGATCGAAGAAGATGACCATCCCGTCGTTGAACCCGGCCCGCCCGATGCCCCACTGGTCGATGAGGGCGCGCGCCTTGGCCTCCGTCTCGTCCGTCGACGGGTAGCAGCCGCAGGCCTGCGTGTAGACCACCACCTCAGCCCCGGTCCGCTGCTCGATCGCGTCGATCGTCGCCTCGGTGCGCACGATGGCCTCCGCCGAGAGCACGCCGGCGAAGTCGTAGACAGCCCGGTTCGCCTCGGGCTCCGGGAACGGCGGGCCCACGGGCGGGACCATGGCGATCGGCGTGGGCACGACCGGCATTTCCGCCAGGACCGGACCCATCCCGATGGCCATCAGCCAGAGCATCGCCCCGACGAACGCGAGGCCAGGGCGGACGTGTCGTCGGATCGAAGCGTGCACGGATCAAGCCTACCCGACGAGCGGCCCGCGTCGACGAGCGAGGGTGAGCGAGCCGTCCTCGGCGAGGAGCACCTGGGGTGGCCGCGGTCGGCCGTTGTAGGTGGACGACTGCGACGCCGCGTAGGCTCCGGTGTCGGCGATCGCGACCAGGTCGCCGCGGCGGAGTGGCGGCAGTTCGTGCGTGCCCAGGGAATCGGTGGACTCGCAGATGGGCCCTTCGACGTTCGCCGGCGAGTCGGTCGCGGCCGATCGCGCGTCTCCACCGGCCGGCCGGCCGAGCGAGGTCAGCGCCACGATCCCGTGACGCGCTCCGTACAGGGCAGGCCGGATCAGCTCGGTCATCCCGGCATCGAGGATGACCTGTCGCCCGCCGCGATCGCGGACGTGCAGGACGCGCGCCAGCAGCCAGCCGGCACGCGCCACGAGGAACCGACCGGGTTCGACGGCGAGTCGCGTCGGTCGCCGGTCAGCCGGGATCGCGGCGAGCAGCGGGGGCAGCTCGCGCGCGAACCGTTCCGGGCTGGGTGCGGGCTCGTCCAGGCCGAAGACCGGGAATCCGCCGCCCAGGTCCAGTGTGTCGAACGTCTCGATCGACCCGCGCCACAGGGCCGTCAGCGCGAGTCCGCGCCGGACGGCATCGCGCCAGGCGTCCACGGCACCCAGCTGCGAGCCGACGTGGAGGTGGATGCCGCGCGGTAGCAGCGGTCCATCCGGTCCGCCACCGCGCTCGATCGCGTCCGCGACCTCCAGCTCGGTCATCCCGAACTTGGAGCCGCCCGCGCCGACCGCCAGCCCGGGTTGCGTTTCCGGGGCGACATCCGGGTTGAGCCGGTAGAGGACATCGAGCCGGGGACCTCCGCCCCATCGGACGATCGCTGCCAGGGCTGCGGCCTCCTCGGGGGATTCCAGCGCCACCCAGCGAAGTGGCCGGCCATCACGTGCGGCACGTTCAGCCGCCCGCAGGTCAGCGCCGGTCTTGCCGACGCCCTCCAGGGTGATCCGATCGTTCGGGAGGCCGGCGCGGGTCGCGGCCGCCCACTCCCCGCGAGAGACGACGTTGGCCCCGAAGCCGTGCGCGGCGACCGCGGCGATCACCGCCGGGACGTCATTCGCCTTGACCGAGTAGCTGCGGACCCACGGATCCGGGAACGCCCCGCTGACCGCGCGTCCGGCCGCCTCGAGCGTCGGCAGGTCTGTGACGTACGCCGGAGTCCCGAACCGCCGGGCCGCGAGCCGAAGCGCCGGCGCGATCGCCGCGGACCGGCCGGTCACGGAACGAGGGCGTTGACCACCCCCGTGACGACGCCGATGACGGTAGAGCCCACGACCGCGGCAACGATGGTGTCGGCGGTGAACAGGTCAGGCGGAAAGTTGCCGATCGTGAGGTCGAAACCGGTCGAATTGGCGATGATCGCCGTCAAAAGCAGCAGGCCGGCGTTCACGAGGATGCCGGCGAGACCCATCGTCAAAACGGACAGCGGTAACGACAGCAGCTTCACCACGGGCCCGATCAGCCCGTTCACGACGCCGAAGATGACACCGAGGACGATAAGCCCCTGGATCTCGCCCTGATAGCTCACGAAGTCCGGCAGGAATCTCGTCAGGCCGTAGAACGCGATGGCCGCGGCCACGGCACCGATGATGAAGCGCTTCACGACAACTCCTCCGAGCGATGCACGATCTCGCCGCCGACGACGGTGAGGGCCACCTTGGTACCGATGATGGCGGACGGCCCGTGGTCGAGGATATCGCGGTCGAGCACCACGAGGTCCGCCTGGGCTCCGGCCCTGAGTGTCCCACGCCGGTCATCGGCGAAGGCCGCGTACGCGGATCCGTGCCCGTACGCGGAGAGGGCCTCGGGCAGTGACAGCTTCTCGGATGGGAGCCAGCCACCCGGTGGCTGACCCTCCACGGTTTGGCGATTGACCGCGGAGTTCAAGGCGATCATCGGGTCGAACGGCACGACCGGCCAGTCCGAGCCGAGTGCCACGACTCCGCCGGCACGGCGGATCGACGCCCACGACCAGGCCTGCCCGGCGCGCTCCGCCCCGATATTGCCGGCCCAGACGTCGATCTGGTTCGGCGAGGGATCGGCGTGATAGGGCTGCATCGAGGCGACCACGCCGAGCTGGGCGAAGCGCGGGATGTCGGCCCGCGTGATCGTCTCGATGTGCTCCACCCGGTGGCGCCGATCGCGCGGCGGGTTCGCCCCCGCGGTCCGCTCGTACGCATCGAGGACCATCCGGATCGCGCCGTCCCCGATGGCGTGGATCTCCATCTGCCAGCCGCGCCGATCCGCTTCGGCGACGAAGGCGTCCAGGTGCGTCGACTCCCACTCGGGAAGCCCGGTCGAGGTGTCGTCCTCGTACGGCAGGAGCATCGATGCCGTCCGCGCCTCGATGACCCCATCGGCGAAAGCCTTCAGGATCCCCGCATCGAGCCACTCCCCGCCGCGCAGGTCGCCGATCAGCGTCTCGTACTCGTGCAGGCGCTGCGACCACGCCTCGAGGTCCTGGTCCGGGCGCATCATCAGGGCGAGACGCGTCCGCATCCGGAGGTCGCCGCCGTCGAGCAGCGCTCGCCACAGCGGCAACTCGTCGACCTCGGTCCAGGCGTCCTGGATGGCCGTGATGCCCGCGGCATGCATGCGCCCGATGGCCGTCCGCATCGCTGCGAGGCTCTCGGCTGCGGAGGGGATCGGCATGTGCCTGGTGACCAGCTCCTGGGCACCTTCCTTGAGCGCGCCGGTCGCCTCACCGGTGGCGGGGTCGCGGACGATGATGCCGTCGCGCGGGTCCGGAGTGCCTCGATCGATCCCGGCCAGGCGGAGGGCCGCTGAATTCGCCCAGCCGGTGTGCCCGTCGTAGCAGCGCATGAACGCCGGTCGATCCGCGACGACCGCATCCAGCAGCTCCCGCGTGGGCAGCCCGCCCGGGAACGGGACATACATCCAGCCATGGCCCTTTACCCACCCGGCGTCCGGGTTCGCCGCGGCATGCGCCGCGATCGCGCCCTGGATGGCCGCCACCGTCGGCAGCTGGAACAGCTCCGCATCCTGGAGCTCACGCGCGCCGCCCACGACATGGATATGCGCGTCGTCGAAGCCCGCCGTGATGAGGCCTCCGCCGACGTCGATGACCTCCGTGCCGAGCCCCTTCCAGTCGCGCAGGCCCTCGTCCGTCCTGCCGATCCAGGCGATCTGCCCGTCCACGATGGCGACGCAGTTGCTACTCGCGACCGGCCGTGGCCCGATGTCTGACCCGTACGGCACGATGTCGCCCGGCCCGAATGCCTGGAAGACGCGCCCGTTGATCAGAAGCAGGTCCGCGTCGCTCATGCGGTCACCGGTCCAGCAGGCCCTGGAGTCGGGCCTTCACGGCGGGCCACTCGTCGATCGTGACGCTGAAGTACGCCGAGTCGCGGAGGGAGCCATCCGGCATGATCGTGTGCTTGCGGAAGACGCCCTCGAAGGTCGCGCCGATCCCGCGCAGGGCCGTCCGGGACTGGACATTCCGACTGTGGGTCTTGAATTCGACCCGGTTGGCCTGCAGCGTCTCGAACGCGTGGGTGAGCTGCAGGAGCTTGGCCTCGCGGTTGCGACCTGTCCGCTGGTACGCCATGCCGATCCACGTCCAGCCGATCTCCAGACGCTTGTGCTCAGGCACGATCGACATATAGCGGCTGCTGCCGATGACCTTCCCCGTCGCGATGTCGATGGTCGCGAACGGGCGCTCGGTGCCTGCCTCGCCGTTTGCCAATGCGGTGTCCACCCAGCGCCGAAGGCCCGCCTCGTCCTGTTCGCCCATGATCGTCCAGCGCCAGACGGGCGCATCGAAGGCTACCTCGCACAGGGCCGCGAAGTGTGCCTCGCTCAGGGGCTCCATCCGGACGCGCGGACCGGTCAGCACGGCCGGCTGGACCCACGTCTGTTCTGGCATGGGCCGATGGTAGTCGCGCCGCTGCTAGGATGCCCGGGTGAACCGCGGACTGACACCCGACCAGCTCGGCGGCCTGCTCGACGAGGTCCGGCTGGCGACCGTCGGCACGTTCCGCCAGGACGGCTCGATCCTCCTCTCGCCCATCTGGTACGTCTGGGAGGACGGCGGCTTCACGATCGGGATGGCGACCGGCGACGGCAAGTTGAAGCATCTAGTCCGCGACCCGAGGATCACGATCGTGGTCAGCGAGAACGAGTTCCCGTACCGCGGTTTCGAGATGCGTGGCGTCGCCCGGCTGCTGGACGTCAAGTACGGCCCGGAGATCCGCCGGATCGCCACGCGCTATGTCGGCGAGGCGGCCGCGGGGTACTACGACGACGAGTATGGCGGGACGGTCGCTCGCATCGAGCCGGGCGAGTCGCGCGGATGGGACTTCCACGACGCCCTGCACGCGATGGGCGTCCTCTAGGCAGTGACCGCATTCGAGACGGCGGTCCGGACGTTCCTCGACGAGCTATTCGCGCTCGACCCGGTCTTCGCGACGGGCATCGGCGAGCACGCGCACGACGGGGCGTGGCCGGACCTGACCGAGACCGGGCGACGGGCGCGACTCGCGTTCGTCTCGCGCTGGCAGGCCGCGTTCGGGGCGTTGGATGGCCTGTCCTCCGACGACGCGCTCGATCGCGACCTGGTCCTGGGCCAGCTCGAGGCCATGCGCTTCGACGACGAGGTCCTGCGTGCGCCTGCGTGGGATCCGATGGCCTGGGTGTACCTCCTTGGCGACGGCCTGTTCGGGCTGCTGTCGCAGGACTTCGCCCCGTTGGCGACCCGCCTGGCGAGCGTCGC
This sequence comes from Candidatus Limnocylindrales bacterium, assembly GCA_046593725.1. GTDB lineage: Bacteria > Chloroflexota > Limnocylindria > Limnocylindrales > CSP1-4 > SPCO01. Next base: position 69,833 of record JBKJQY010000048.1, on the reverse strand, counting down.
GGGTCGGATGGAGGGCATGCCGACCCTCGTGCAAGCTGCGCGGGCCGCCCTGGTCGGGGTGGATGGACGACCCGTGGGGCGGTTCCAGACCGAGACGGCGATCGCCCAGTCGAACGGGATCGGTTCGCTCATCGATGAGGCGGTCGGCCTGGCGGGCGAGGCCGCGGCGGACCCCGCCGTCGCCGCGATACGGTCTCGGCTGGATGCGGCCGCAGCGGTGGCGAAGGCGGCAGTCGCCGATCTCCAGGCCCACCTGCGCGACGTCGTCCTGCCACTGAGCGAAGGCGAGGGCCGTCTGGGCCGTGAGCTGTTCGCGCAGAAGATGCGCCACACGATGCGCTCCGACGAGCTCACACCTGAACGGATCGTCGCCCGCGCCGATGCCGAGTTCCACGCGGTCCGCGCCGAGATGGTCCGCCTGGCCCGTGCGCTGTGGCCCGTCTGGCAGCCGGATGCGGCCCTCCCCGACGACGACCAGGCCATCGTCCGGGGCGTGCTGGATATGGTCGCCCGCGAGCACCCTCGGGCGGATGACAAGCTGGACTTCTGTCGCGCCGAGCACGCCCTGATCGAGTCCTTCTGCCGCGAGACGAACCTCGTGGGCCTCAGCGAGGACGCGCTGGAGATCCGCTGGACGCCGGTCTTCCTGCGCGCCTTCGGTGGGGCGATGCTCATCGCCCCGGGACCCCTGGAGCACGGCCTGACCACGTTTTTCGCGATCACCCCGCTCCCGGACGAGTGGTCGGAGGAGCAACGCGAGTCTGCGCTCCGCGAGGACAACGACCGGATGCTGCGGCTGATCACGATCCACGAGGCCGTCCCGGGCCATTACCTGCAGGCGGCGTACGCCAACCGCTGCCCCTCACTCGCCCGGGCCGTGTTCAGCAGCGGTCTGTATGCCGAGGGCTGGGCCGTGTACGTGACCCAGGTGATGATGGATGTCGGCTACGGCGCTGCGGATCCCGCACTCTTGCTTACGCATTGGAAGTACTACTTGCGCTGCCTCATCAACGCCCTCATCGACTCCCGCATCCACTGCGACGCGATGACCGAGGATGAGGCGGTCGCGCTCATGGTCGACGGCGGCTTCCAGGAGACGTCCGAGGCGCGGGCGAAATACTCCCGGGCACGCCTGTCGTCCACACAGCTTTCAACGTACTTCGCCGGTTCGATGGAGATGTGGGACATCGAACTCCGCGCGCGCCGTCGGGCAGCAGGCGATCCGGATCTCCAGCCACGAACGCTCCCGGGCGGGTTCGGGGCGACCCCGGGCTTCGCCTACCGGGAGCACCTCGAGCGGACGATGTCGCACGGCGCGCCGCCCACCGCGCTGCTCAAGCGCATCCTGGCCACGTCGGGTGGCGCGGGATGAACATCGAGCGCGACGTCCTGGATCGCCTGGATGCGGCCGGCGTCGCCTACTACGTCACGGGCTCGTGGGCTCTCGCGGCCTACGCCGAGCCACGGATGACTCGCGACATCGACATCGTCCTGGAGGCAACGTCGGCCGAATACGAGGCTCGCGTCCGCCCCGCCTTCGAGGTCGACTTCCTGGTGAACGATCCGATCGATCTGGGTGGTCGATGGATGGGCGGCTTGATCCATCAAGTCGAACTGGTCAGGGTCGATCTCATCTTCGGCCGTTCAGATGCGTGGTCGCGATCGGCGATGGACCGACGGAGCCGTCTGGAGTACCCGACGTTGGGGTCGATCTGGATCCTGACGGCCGAGGATCTGATCCTGGCCAAGCTGGAGTCGTCCCAAGGAGCGTCCGAGCTCCAACTGCGCGACGTCAGGTCGATCATCCGGCTCGTAGACGATCTCGACTGGGCCTATCTGGAGCGCTACGCCGCCGTTCTCGGGATCGGTGGTCGCCTGGAGGATGTTCGTGGCGGTTGAGGTTGGCCAGGCACAGTTCGACCAGCGCCTTCGTGAGGCGGGGCCGGCTGTCCGCATGCGTCTGCACGACGACATGTATCGCATGGCCTTCGTCCTGGTCTGGGCACAAGCAGATCGGGCCGGCGAGATGAGCGAACTCGAGCGCGCCCGATTCCTCCTCCGCCGGCTCTACCCGGATCTCGAAGGCCCGCGGCTGGACACGATCATGGCCAGGCTGGGGGCCGACTGGGACTCAGGCGCGTGGACCGGATTCCGGCGGCCCGGCCGCGAGGTTGGCTGAGCCGGCGTTGACCCTGGGTCATCGTTTCGGAGCCCAGGGACTCGTTTTCGCGGCCATCGACCGCGGTCCCGCCTCGATGCTGACCACGGGTCACCGATCTGACAGCTGCGCGAGCGGATCAGGCCAAGATCGGACCTTCCGGTCCGGATCGGTGACTGCAGGTCATCACGCGGATGCGATCTGGCCCGGCGTTGCCCGTTCGCGTTGGGATTCGGGCTCGTCATCGGCTTCGGTGGGGTCCATCGACATCGGCAGCTTTCGGGTGAACCACAGGCCCAGGGTCGCGCAGAGGGCCACGCCGCCGAGCGAGATTCGCAGCGCATCCAGCTGCGCCGGGGCGTAGTCCTCGGCCACGGCGGTCGCCAGCGCCGGATCCACGCCGGCATCCGGCATCAGCTGCTCGGCCTGGCTGACCGGGATGACCGCGAGGCACGCGGACAAGACCGCGTCGGGGCCGGCGCGAGGGCGACCAACAGGCGATCGACCCGATACTCGGCATCGGCGGCGGCCCGGCCCAGGCGAGCGACGAGATCCGATCGAGGGCGCGCGACGGTCTTGCGGATTGGCGGGGCCGGTGTCGGTGCCGGGGTCTTGCGGCGGGCCGCGGGCTTCGTGTCGACCACCGAGTCGCCGGTGTCCGCCTCGGCGTCGATCGCGTCCAGGCGGATCGCCCAGCGAAGCATCGACTCGAACCGCTCGCGGTCCAGGTACTCCACGCCCTGCCACGTATTCAGCCCGATGGCGGTACGGACCGGATCGCGCGCGAGCCAGCCTTCGAGCAACCGGGCATCGGTCGTTCGCGCCGGGCCACGCAGGCTGGACGGTCTCGGCAGGGACAGCAGCACGCGGACCATGTCCGCCACGGCCCACGCTTCGGCCTCGTCCAGGCCGCCGTCCCGAAGGCCGGTCGCCAGCGCGCCCGGCAGTCGCAGCTCGTCGTACCAGGCCTGGCTCGTGGCGGCGACATCGGCGCCGGGGACGAGTTCGCCCATGCGCGACAGGGCTAGCCACACGAACAGCGAGGCTCGATCGCGACTGTCGAGTCCCTCGAGGAGCGCCGCATCGTCGAAGGTCCTCGCCAGTCGGCGACGCGCCGCGCCAGCCACGGCGGCCGGGTCGCCGGACACGCCCGTCGCTGAGGCGACGGCGGTCAGGAACGTCGCGAACCGGCGTTCGAGATCCTTGATCTGGGCAGGCCGGGCCGTGCCGGCGAGGATGTCGCGGACCTCACCGTCCGCGAAGATCGCACGCAGCGGTGCGTGGACGGGTTCGAGCTGCAACCCGCGGAAGGCTTCGTCCAGCGACGGCACGCCACGACCACCGAGTCGTGCAGCGAGGGCTCCCCACTGGCCGGCCACGCCGTCCCAGACCTCGCGGAACTCCCAGAAGACGTGGCCCCCGTAGGCCTCCAGCGACAGGCTCAAGCCGCGTTCCCAGAGTTCGCGACACGACCGCAGGTACTCCAGGCCGCTCCGGGCGTCACGGAAGGCCACGAAGGCCGCCGTGTCGTTGGGCAGGCCCAGGCCTTCGGCGATGGAGCGCCGGACCAGCCGTTTGGACCCATCGGGCGCTTTCAACGCATACGCGGCCGAGTCGCGGATGGTTCCGGACGTCTGCGTGAAGCGGTCGTGGTACACCACGAGCGAGCGCTGCGGACCCGTCCCGTTCGAGTACGCCAGGACATGCTCGTCCACGCCGCTCCCAGTGACGAAGTCGTACAGCAGGAAGTCACGGGCCTCGGCGAACCAGGCCCGCCGGTGGAGCAGCGGGAAGATCTCGCGCTCGTGGCGCTCCACCAGCCATCGGTCCGGCTGCTCGTCCAGTGTCGCGCGTCGGAATTCCATGCCGTACTTCTCGCCGAACCCCTGGACCTGGCCATGACCCAGCATCGGCAGACCTGGCAGGGTCGCCATCACCATCGCGACGCCGAAGTACTTGTCGCCCTTGCCGAATTGCTCGAGCGCGGTCTCCTCGTCCGGGTTGCTCATGAAGTTGACGTAGCGCTTGAGGATCTCCGGATCGAACTCGAGCGTGTCGCGGATGACCCGCCGGTAGCCCTTGCCGTTCTCGTCCCGGAGCATGTGCATGAACGCGCTGTTGTAGACGCGATGCATCCCCAGCGTCCGGACGAAGTAGCCCTCCAGCATCCAGAAGGCCTCCGCCAGGAGGAGCGTGCCGGGCACCTCGGCGGCCACCCGATCGACGACCTCGCGCCAGAACTCCACCGGCATGCGGGCGTCGAACTCGGCCTTGCTGATGGCGTGCTCGGCGCGCGACGGGATGCCGTCGCCAGCCCCGGGCTGCGGCCACCACAGGCGCTCGACGTGCTTCTTGGCAAGGACCATGGCCGCATCGAAGCGGATGATCGGGAACCGTCGGGCCACGTCGAGGATCGTGCGGATGACCTGCTCGCGCACAGCGGCGGACAGGAAGTCCAGCTGGGCCGTGTCGTTCCACGGGAAGCTGGTCCCGTCGTTGCCGTGGTAGACGTAGCACTCGTCGCCGGACTCGCGGTCGAACCGCTTGAACACGACCGCGGCATCGCTGTCGTTCCAGTAGTGGTCCTCCAGGACGATGCCGACGTGCGGATCGGACGACAGATCCGCCCCAGTGAACGAGTAGGCCGGGTATGGCGGCTGGGGCACGGAGAGGAACCACTCGGGATGGTCCATGACCCAGCGTGAGTCGATGCCCATGTGGTTGGGCACCATGTCGCTCGCCAGCCTGATCCCACGCGCCCAGGCCCGGTCGCGCAGGTTCGCGTAGGCCCACTCACCGCCCAGGTCTTCTGCGATCCGGTAGTCGTCCAGCGAGTACGCCGACGCGACCGCGTCCGCGTTGCCGCGCATGCGCTTGATCCGCTCGGACGCCGTCGAGCGCTCCCACAGGCCGATCAGCCACAGCCCGGTCACACCCCACCGGGCGAGCGAATCCAGCTCCTCGTCCGGGATCGCATCGAGCGTCCGGATGTCGCGGCCGTGGGCGCGCGACAGCTGGTCCAGCCAGACGTAGGTGCTCTTGGCCATGAGGACGACCTGTGGCATCCATGCCGAGTCGGATGAGAACCCCTCCGGAGCGTCGTCGAGGCCACCCATCGCCGGGGCCTCGGTCCGGCCTCGGTTGGCGCCGCCCGCCCCGGCCCCGAAGCGCAGGGTCATCGCCCGCTTCTCCTCCGCGAGGATGCCGATGGCGATCTCCAGTCGGCCGGTGCGCTCCGCCAGCGCGGACCCCAGGACGGCGCCCCACTGGTCCCGGATGTACAGCAGCTGCCCGGACAGCGAGGTGGGGGAGTGGCGGGCCGGGGCGCGCAGGAGTTCGATGAGGGTCTCGCCACCGTCCAGGACCGGCGGGCCGCCCGCGAAGATCGATTCGAGCCGGGCGATCGCCTCGCCGTAGCGGGTCCCGCGCGCCAGGCCGCGGTCGTCCACGAGCTCGCGGAGCGGGCCGATGGCCGGATTCTCGTTGGCGACCCGGATCAGCAGCATCTCCTCCAGGCGGTCTCGTGGCGGTTCAGGCACGGGCCCGACACCCGGGAACTCCTGGGCGAACCGGTCGAGCAGGCGGACGGCATCCGGCCCGAGACCGGTGTCCAGGGCGGCCAGGGCATCCGTGATCGCCCGCGGCCGGCGGCGGGCTTCATAGGCCTCGATCAGCAGGTGGCCGATCTCGTGGATCAGGCCGAGCGCAGCGATCTCGCCCGCCGACACCGGCGCCGCGCCCGCATCGCGGACGAGGTTCATCCGGTCCGATAGCCGCCGGATGCCGGCGAGGTCCGTGACGACGAGGTCGCCCCGAACGCCAAGCAAGGCTCCATCCACCGCGTACCGGGTGCGCGCCCTGCGCTGGACGTGGAAGGCGCGCATCAGGTGGCGATGGCCTCGCTGCGGCGCAACGCCGATACGTGATCGATCGCCCGGCGCAGCAGCTCCAGCCCGGACGGATCGAATTCGTAGCCCCACGCGCGGATCCGCTCGGGCCGCGACAGGCGTCCTTCCAGCCCGGCGGCCAGCGCCTCACGCGACATCAGGATGATGTCGGCGGTCCGGTCCACGATCGTGAGGTCGTCCTCGGAATCCAGCACGGCCGACACGATGTCCACGTCGCGGGTGCCTGCGATATGGAGCGTCTCGCGGATGTTGTCGGTGCCACGCGCCGAGGCGCAGATGAGGCCGACCCGTGAGCCGCGCGGCAGCCCGGCGATCTCGTGGACCAGTTCGACGTAGCCCGGCCCCACGACCATCGCGACGACCGGTACCCGCCCGGCGACCAGAGCCTGGGCCTCCTCGCCGTGGAACGTGGTCGTCGCGACGAGGTCGTAATGGAAGCGGTCGAGGCGCTCGGGCAGATCGTCCAGAAGGGCGCCCTCGGCTTCGATCAGGCCGGGAAACTCGCTGCCGAGCCGCTCCGCGTCGTACCCGGCGTCCGCGTTGGTGCACTCGGCGTACAGGACGTGGACGAGCGGGCCGGGCCGCTTGCGCTCGGAGGCCGCGGCGAAGGTGGCTGCCGCAACCTCGTCCGCGGTGAAGCCCGCCTGTGCGGCGCGCCGGAGCATCTCGGACACGACGCCCGCGAGAGCCTCGGCACCACGGCGCTGCGGTGGTCGCGCAGCGACGTGGGTGCCCGCGCCATGACGGCTCGTGACATAGCCCGCGTCCGACAGGCGTCGGTAGACCGCCCGGATCGTGTTCGGGTTGACCCGGAGCGCGGCGCCCAGTTCGCGGACGGGGAGCAGTCGAGCGCCGGGGAGCAGCCGACCGGAGTCGATCTGATAGGCGAGTTGCCAGTAGATCTGGGTGGAGATCGGGACGTCCGAATCGCGCTCGACGTCGAGGGGTCCGGGAACGGCAGCGGGGTTCGGGACCGTGGGTACGTCCGGGTGGGTCATCGCTCGACTCACGATAGCAAGGTCAGGCAGTCCGGACCGGGCATTCAGGCTTCGGCAGCGGCCCGGTCCATCGTGGTGGCGACGGCATGGGACACCGTGATCGTCACGACCGCACCGGGAGCGAGGTCCACCACCTGGCTCAAGAACAGGCCGCTGCCCTGATAGACGCGTTCGAAGCCACCCTCGGAGTTCGAGATCGTCTCGATGGGGGCCCACCACGCGTCCACCGGCGACGAGACGGTGGTCGTGACGCTGACGCCGACGTAGTCATTGCCCTGGGCGAGTGTCGTGATGCCGGTCGCCTCGCCCGAGCCGTCGTGGGCGGAACGGTCGCCAGCCACGTCCCACCAGGCCGAGGGATTGCCACCGCCGCCGAGCATCGTGATGGACCACTCTGTCCCGAGACGGGCGCGGATCGGGTGAACGGAGCGGTTCGCGACCACGACGGACTGGGCCAGGGTGGGGGACCGGCGATCGCCGCCAAGGACGATCGTCCGGGTGACGCGGACGGGCTGCCGCTCGCCGTCCGGCCCGGCCACCGACCCATCACGTTGCAGCCGTACCGAGCCCGAGTCCCACGCGGGGGCGAAGTCCGACGGTCCTTCGAACGGGTGGTCCACGAAGTCTCCGAGATCGGCCACCGTGCCGTCCGCCCACTCGCCCGGCGTCGCGTCGATCGGCAGGAATCGTACGAGGCCGGACCGTCGTTCGTGATCGTCGTAGTGCAACCGGTCCACGAGCCCGGTCTCCCTGGTCAGGAACCGCTCGTGGATGGACGCCGCAGCACCCCCATCCTCGTTCGCTCCGCTGGCTGCCTCATGACGTCGCAGGGTCTCGTGGTACGCCTCGGGTCGACGGCGCATGACCGCCAGCAGGGCGTGCCGGGCGGCCCGGATATCCCACCCACCGATGCCGCCGCCGTCCTGCGGGTCGATCGTCACGACCTGTCCGGGAGCCCACAGCCGGAGGTCGTCGAGCCCGTCCATGTCGAGGTCGACCGTCTCAGTCCCGGACGCCTGCCCGGCCTGGGTCAGCGCGAGGTCCTCGGCCGCGATGAGGTGCTCGTATGTCGTGAGGCGCATGTGGCTGATGTAGATCCCGCCGAACAGGCCATGCCAGTAGCAATCGTTCGACTGGCCCTGGTAGAGGTGGTCGAGCGCGCGCGCGTGGGCAGCGGTCCGCTCCATCTCCTCGACCCGCGCCGATGTCCGCAGCATCTGCTTGTGGAGGTCGTTGACCTCGCGGTACTTGATCTGGAAGTTGCGCCAGAACGCGCCGCGCAGCCAGCGCGCCTCGGGCCGTCCCTCGGCCTGGGCGTGGTGGAGCACCTCGGAGAACTGCAGGCTTTCTTCCGGGGGGAGCGCCCACTGGCCCATCTCGGCGTACGAACCCGTCGGGATATAGACACGACCGATCGGGCGCTGGTGTGCGAGCCAGGCGGACGGCGTGACCGTCGAGAGCCAATCCGCGTTCTCCTCGAGCGCGGTGAAGAAGCGGTCGACCCAGGCGGTCTCACCCCAGCAGTGCTCGAAGGTGCCCGGCCACGCCCCGAACTTCTCGCCGTCGTCGCCCATCATCCCCAGGCGGGTTCCGTCCTGGGTCGCGTGGTCGCGGAGATAGCCGATGACGTCGTCCACGTCGCGGAATGGGATCCGGTAGCGCAGTCCCTGCTCGGTCCCGAAGACTGTCAGGATCTCGCCCTGGTCCTCGGTCGTGTACGGCCCCCAGAGGTCCTCCTCCGGGATCGCGGCTGCACGGAAGTGCGCGTCGTCCAGGATGGTCCAGTCGTAGCCGCCGTCCACGAGCGACGCCGGCAGATCCGGTTCCCAAACGCGTTCCGCCAGCCACGCGCCGCGCGGGCGTCGACCGAACAGCATCTCAAGTTCATCGCCCATCAGCACGAGCTGCCCGATACGGTCGCGCTTGGGCAGGGCGGCAAGGACGGGTTCGAAGTAGCCCCCGCCCAGGATCTCGACCTGCTCGCGGGCGACCAGTGCCTGCAGCCGGACGATGAAGTCGGGTCGTTCGACGCGCAGCCAGTCCAGCAGCGGCCCCGTGTAATGGAGGGAGAGATGGACCCCGGGATGGCGCTCCAGCGCTTCGAGCATCGGGAGATACGCCTGGTCATGGATCTCCGCGAAGACCCAGCCGAAGTTGCCGACCGGCTGGTGGTTGTGGATCGCGAGGGCGAGGGAGATCCGGTTCGTCGCGGAGCCCCGTTCAGCCGGCTTCCGTGACGGCCGGGCGAAGGTCCGACTCCGGCATCGTCACGCCGGCCGCCGGCAGGTAGAGGCGTTCGGTGTATTCGTGGAGCATCCGGGTGGTCGAGAACTGCCAAAGGGCGGTGGCCATCGCTCGGCGCATGACGTCCAGCCAGCGCAACGGGATGCCGTTCGCGCCACGGTCGTAGTAGCGGGGGATGACGTCGTCCTCGAGCAGCCGGTAGAGGTCCAGGGCGTCCGACCAATCCTGCGCAGCCTCGTCCGGGTTCGTCTCGCGTCCGCCGATCGCCCAGCCGTTGTCGCCCATGAAGCCTTCGTCCCACCAGCCGTCGAGCACGCTGATGTTCGGGACGCCGTTCTGGGCCGCCTTCATGCCGGACGTGCCTGATGCCTCGAGCGGGCGGCGCGGGTTGTTCAGCCAGGCATCGACGCCCTGGACGAGGAAGCGCCCGACGCGGATGTCGTAGTTCTCCATGATGAAGACGCGGCCGCGCAGGTTGGGCGAGCGGGACAGCTGGAAGATCTCCTGGATGACCTTCTGGCCCGGCCGGTCCGCCGGGTGCGCCTTGCCCGCGAAGATGATCTGGACGGGCCGATCCGCGTCCGACAGCATCCGGGCGAGCCGGTCCATGTCGCTGAACAGGAGCCCGGCGCGCTTGTAGGTCGCGAACCGGCGGGCGAAGCCGATCGTCAGGACGTCCGGGTCGAGCGCGGAATCGAGCTCGGCGAGCACGCCTGGCGCTTCGCCGTGGCGGGCGAACTGGTTACGCAGGCGGCGACGACCGAACTCGGCCAGCTCGCGCTTCTGCCGAAGGTGGGCGTCCCACAGGTCGCGGGCCGGGATCCGTTCGAGGCGTTCCCAGAACCGACCCTGCTGGGTACTCGCATCGAGGTCGTCGAGGTCGGCGTCGAGATGGGCCTCGAGCAATTCGGCGATCGGCGCACCGATCCAGCTGGGCCCGTGGATGCCGTTGGTCAAGCCCATGATCTCGTGGTCGGTGATGCCGTGCCAGGTTGCCCGGGCGGTCTCGCCGTGTAGCTGGCTCACCGCGTTGGCACCATTCGTGAGGCGCAGCGAGAAGGCCGTCATGTCGAACTGGGCCGTGTCGCCGTCCATGCCGATGCCCTTGCCCAGCACGTCGTCGACGGGCAGGGCGTTCGTCGCGAGGACCGGGCCGGCGACCCTCCGGATGAGGTCGGCATCAAAGCGCTCGTTGCCCGCGCTGACCGGCGTGTGGATGGTAAACACGCTGTCGCGGCGGACGTGGGCCCAGGCATCCTCGAGCGGCGCGCCTGAGGCGACGTATTCGCCGGCCCGCTCCGCCAGCAGGAACGCGGAGTGGCCTTCGTTGAGGTGCCAGACGGCCGGCTGGATGCCGAGCGCGCGGATCGCCCGCACGCCGCCGACGCCCAGGACCAGCTCCTGGTGGAGGCGCATCTCGCGACCGCGCACGTACAGGATGTGCGTGATGGGCCGATCCGAGACCGCGTTTTCCGGCACATCCGTGTCGAGCAGCAAGACCGGCACGCGGCCCACCTGGACGACCCACACCGCGACGGCCAGCTCCCGTCCCGGCAGTTCGATGGTCACCGTCAGCGGCAGGCCATTCACGTCCTGGACCCGGCCGATCGGCAGGCGGCTCAGGTCGTAGTCCGGGTAGTTGTGCTCCTGGTGCCCGTCGGCATCGATGGACTGACGGAAGTAGCCGTTGCGATAGAGCAGGCCCACGCCGATGGCTGGCAGCGCCATGTCGCTGAACGTCTTCATGTGGTCGCCGGCGAGGACGCCCAGGCCACCCGAGTAGATGCCGAGTGACTCGTACAGCCCGTATTCGGCACAGAAGTACGCGATCGGGCCGACCAGGTCCTCGCCGTGGTGCTGCTGGAACCAGTGGTCGGAGCCGTTCGCCATGTAGTGGTCGAAGGCGGCGAGGACGTCGTGGTATTCGGTCAGGAACTTATCGTCGTCGAGGAGCCGGGACCATTCGGTCGGGCCGCTGATGACCGGGACTGCGCTGCGGTAGCGGTTCCAGGCGTGACGGTCGATCAGGCTCCACAACCCGCGGGTGCGCGGGTGCCACGCCCAATGCATGTTGTAGGCCAGGCGCCGGAGACCTTCGAGGCGGGGCGGCAGGGGGAACGAGGCCGCAGCGACGGATGGGACTCGGACGGGATCCATGGCCGCCGATGATAGCGTGTCAACGAGACCACATGAACCGGTTTAGTTGTTGTCCGACACGGAGGGGGCCTAGGATGACCGCCATGCCGCCCCTCCGTGTCGCGATGCTGTCCGCCGAGTGTGAACCATGGGCCAAGACCGGTGGGTTGGCGGACGTGGTGGACGCGCTGGCGCGGGCACTGGGTCGTTTGCCAGACGAGATCGCCAGCCCCGTGGACGTGTTCCTGCCCCGCTACCGCAACGTCCCGGAACCGGCGGCGATCCAGCGGGCGACGATTCTCCGCGTCCCGGATCCGCGCGCCTCGTCGGGAACGAGCGAGGTGACAATCCTGGACGTGGCGGCCGATGGCTATCGGCTGCGGCTGGTGGATCACCCGGCGGCGTTCGATCGCGAGGGCTTCTACGGCGATGCGGCCGGCGACTACGCCGACAACGCCTGGCGGTTCGGGTTGTTCTGCCGGGCGGCGCTGGAGGCGTTGCGTGCGGACGAGCGGCCGCTCGACGTCCTGCACCTGCACGACTGGCACACTGGTCCGGCCGCGATCTGGCGCGACGAGCGTTACGCGGACGACCCTGTCATCGGCGCGGCCGCGATGCTGATCACGCTCCACAATCTCGCGTATCACGGGTGGACGCCGCGGGAACGCCTGGCGCAGCTGGGGCTGCGGCCCGGCGACGGGATCGCGCAGGCTGACGGCACTGGGATCGACCTGCTGCGCGTCGGCATCGAGCGGTCCGAGCTGGTCAACACGGTGTCGCCCGGGTTCGCTGCGGAAGCGCTGACCCCCGAGTTCGGGATGGGGCTGGACGGGGTGTTGCGGTCGCGTGGGGACCGGTTCATGGGGATCCTGAACGGGCTGGACACCGCGGTCTGGGATCCGGCGACGGACGCGGACCTCGCCGCGCCGTATGCCCTCGAGGACCTGACAGGGAAGGCGGCATGCCGGGCGGACCTGCTGACCCGGGTGGGCTTCGACCCGGACGACAACGGGCCGGTCTTCGGGCTGATCGGACGACTGGATCCCCAGAAGGGCTTCGATCTGGTGCTCGACGCGGCGCCGGCGATGCTGGCGCGCGGCGACCGGATCGTGGTCCAGGGCAGCGGCCACGCGTCCCTCGCGGACTCGTTGCGCGAGTTGGCGGCCGCGGAGCCGTCGCGAGTCGCGTTCAGCGAGCGGTTCGACCGCGCCATGGCGCGCCGCATCTACGCCGGCGCAGATGCGTTCGTCATGCCGTCACGCTTCGAGCCGTGCGGGCAGGGTCAGATGATCGCGCTGCGCTACGGGACGCCACCGGTCGTGCACAGGACCGGTGGGCTGGCGGACACCGTGGTCGACGAGTCGACGGCGCCTGGCGCGGGCACGGGCTTCGTCTTCGATGACGAGACGCCAGAGGCGCTGCTGGCGGCGTGCGCGGCGGCGGCGGCCCTGCGCACGCATGCCACCGAGTGGGCCGGTCTCCAGGATCGCGGCATGGCCCTTGACTTCGACTGGACGACCGGCTCGGCGCCGCGCTACGTCAAGGCGTACCACCGCGCCATCGAGCTCAGGCGCGCCTAACCCTGGCCGCCCCGGGCTCCGGCGCGATCGCTGTCAGTCCTGATGACTGTCTGCGTCATCAGGCCGCCAGGGCGACCCACGACCCACACCCCTTGATGCCGCCGACAAGCATCACGACCGGACCCTCTTGTTGCCGCCAGTGCGACCAGCGACCCACCCCTCTTGATGCCGCCGACAAGCATCACGACCGGATCCTCTTGCCGCCAGGGCGACCCACGACCGACACCCCTTGATGCCGCCGACAAGCATCACGACCGGATCCTCTTGCCGCCAGGGCGACCAGCGACCCACCCCCCTTGATGCCGCCGACAAGCATCGCGACCGAACCCTTGGTCGATGATGGGCTCTACCCGAGCGCGCGCAACAGCGCCACGAGCGTCTCTTCGAGTTTCATCCGCTGCGGCGAATGCGCACCTTCGACGATCGTGACGATGTGGTCGGCGCCCAGCCGCGCCGTGAACGCCGGGATCGCCGCGTCGGGCATATAGCTGCCGGTCGCCTCCTCACCCTTGACGACCCAGATGTCGACATCCTGTGCAGCCGGTGACGCGAGCCCGGATAGCCCGCCGTCCCAATCGCCGTTCTCGAGCAGGATCGCGCGGGCCGCGACCTCGTCGAGCTCGGTCAATGCCTCGGCCTTGGCGCGGACGTCGCCGGCGGTCCACGTCGGTTCTCCGGCCGTGACGGCGGCGATCGCCTCATCGAGGTCGCCGTACGTCCGTTCAGCCGCTTCGTCCACGAGGCGCGCCATCCGCTCCAGCGGCAACACCGGCGGATCCAGCAGCACGATGGTGTCCGCGAGCAGGCCGGCAGCCGGCAGGTGTGCCGCGACCATCGCGCCGTAGCTGTGGCCCACGACCTGGAGCCCGGACCGGTCCAACCCGGCAGCGCCAACCCACGCGCACAGGTCAGTGGCCATCTCGTCGAATCGCGGCCGACCCGTCCAGCGGCCCGTCCGGCCGTGCCCAGGGAGGTCCGGTGCGACGACCCGACGCCCTGTGGCCGCCAGCGCAGGCCCGACCCGCCACCAGATGGCGGCCGAGGCGGTCACACCGTGGAGAAGCACCAGCGGGAACCCGGACGGATCGCCCCATGCCACGGTGGAGAAGGGGAGACCGGCGGCTTCGACCACGATGCGCTCACCCGCGACAGGGTCGACGATGGCCTCGATGACGCGAGCAGGCAGGGGACTGATCACGGTCGCATGCTAGGCGATGGCGCTCCGGACCGCCCGGCCGCCCGCTAGACTCAACGACGAGCATCCACCACCGCGGAGGACCCGATGGCCAACCAGTTCGTCGTCCAGCTGCCCAACGAGCCGGGCGCCATGGCGACCCTCGCCGAGCGGCTGGCCGCACGCGGTGTCGACCTGCGGGCGATCGGCGGAGGGAGCATCGGCGATTCGGGTCATGTGATCATGACCACGAACGAGGACGCCGAGACGCGTGCGGTCCTTGAAGCCGATGGATACACGTTCGTCGAGGGCGAATCGCTGCTCGTCGAAGTGGACGACCGGCCGGGCGGCATGGCCCGCCTCGCCCGCGCCCTGGCAGACGCGGACGTCAACATCCTGGGCCACCTGTTCATCGGCCGATGGGGCGATCGAGCCACCTTCGCGTTCGTCGTGGACAAGCCCGATGTCGCGCGTCCGATCATGGAGCGCAAGGGCTAAGCCAACGCCTGACAGGCGCGAGAGCCGCCGCCCCGTACCTTCGTCCGGTGTCGTCACGCCATAACTAGGCTATGCTCTGGCCTTCGTGCTCGATGGGCGCTCCGGTCAGCGCCCCGGTCCATCACCGTTTCGACCTCGACCAACACCAATGCCCTGACCGGGCCCCGCCACTGCGCGGGAGGGCCTCGTCAGGAGCGTTCCTCTTCATGTCCTTCGATACCCTTGGGCTGACGCCCGAGCTCCTTCGTGCCGTCGCAGCCGAGGGCTACACCGAACCCACCCCCGTCCAGCGTGAGGCGATCCCGCTCGTCCTCGATGGCCGCGATGTCCTGGCCGGCGCCCAGACCGGGACCGGCAAGACGGCCGCCTTCGTGCTGCCGATGCTGCAACTCCTCCACAGCCGACGCCCGGCCGGCTCACCGAACGGCGCCCCGGACCGTCGCGATGCGACCCGTTCGCCGGTCCGTGCTCTGATCCTCACCCCCACCCGCGAGCTCGCGCTCCAGGTCGAGGAGAGCGTTCGGACGTATGGCGCTGCTCGCCCGATCCGCTCGACCACCATCTACGGCGGCGTCGGCTTCGACCCGCAGGTCCGCGCTATCCGTGCCGGTGCCGAGATCGTCGTCGCGACGCCAGGCCGTCTGCTGGACCACCTCACCCAGCGCACGATCGACCTGTCGCGCGTCGAGATCCTCGTCCTGGACGAGGCGGACCGTATGCTGGACATGGGCTTCATCCGCGACATCCGCAAGATCCTCGCCGTCCTGCCGCCCAGGCGTCAGAACCTGCTGTTCTCGGCGACCTTCTCGGACGAGATCCGTCGTTTGGCGGACGGCTTCCTGGACCGGCCGGCGTTCGTGCAGGTCACGCCCAAGAACACCGCCACTGAACTCGTCACGCAGGTCGCCCACCCGGTCGACCGTGAGCGCAAGCGCGAGCTGCTGAGCTTCCTCATCACGTCGGGTCGTATCGACCAGGCCCTGGTCTTCACCCGCACCAAGCACGGCGCCAACCGGCTCGCGCTTCAGCTGGAGAAGGACGGCATCAAGGCCACGGCCATCCACGGCAACAAGAGCCAGCCGCAGCGCGTACGAGCTCTCGCCGACTTCAAGGCCGGCCGCTACGCCGTGCTGGTCGCCACCGAGATCGCTGCGCGCGGACTGGACATCGACGCCCTCCCCCACGTCGTCAACTTCGAACTCCCGATGGTTCCCGAGGATTACGTCCACCGCATCGGCCGCACCGGCCGGGCTGAGCGCGACGGCGACGCCGTCTCGCTGGTCTGCGTGGACGAGATGAAGCTGCTCGCCGAGATCGAAAAGGTCCTCGGGCGGCGCATCCCCACCGAGGTCATCGCAGGCTTCGAGCCCGATCCGCGCATCCGACCCGAGCCGATCCTTCGGGGTGGGCTGGGCACCAGCCGGCCGCAGTCCTCGCCTCGTGGGCGTTCCGGGGCGCACGCCCCTCGACAGGGCGCGCCCCGCACGGACCATGGCCCGCACGTCGGACCGCCCGCCCATCGTGGCGGGGGTAGCGGCTATGCCGCACCGCGTCGTCCGGGGCAGGGTCTCGGCAACGGGATGCAGCAGCCGACCCAGGGTCGACCGGCACAAGCGCCGAACGGCGCACGGTCTGGTGCTGGCCGTCCTGCCCAGCGACCGATCGGCGCGTCCGGCCCGTCCTACGGCTCGCGCCCGGCGCCGACGCACGGTCGCCCCAACCCGTCACACGGGCAAGGTAACCAGCGCCCGGCCGCTCCCGGCAAGGTCATGCCGGGCGAACGGATCGCGCGTCAGAGCGGCGGCCGCTAGGTTCCTGGGTCGCGGGTGCCCCGCGTTTCTCCCATACGCTCCCCCGGGCGGCCTTAGCCCAGGTTTGACGGTCTGCGACCTCGTTCGGGCGCCGTTTCGCGCCGTTTCGTGCCGATCTGAGCGTGGCCTGACCAGGGTTACGTCGCCGTCATCGGCCGACCGCGGCCTCGATAGTCGCTAGTGCCACCGGGGCGCGCGTATGGGGATCTCTTGGCCGCCGCCGCTGCAGCACCGGCGGCGCCGCGTCCTGGTTAGGGCTGGTTCCCGTGGTTGCGAGCCACCTTGGCGGCTGCGCGCTCGGCGGCCTTCGCAGTTCGCTCGGCGGCTCGCTCGGCCTTGTCCTTGGCGTGATCGGCCTTGGCGGCCTCGCTGACAGCTCCACCGTGGTTGCAGTTCTTCCCGCCGACGGCGTTCGACTGCGCCACCAGCGAGACTGCGTCCCCGTGGTTGGTCGACGTCGTGCCGGCCACCGGCGCCGTGCCGCCCGTGGGTGCGGAGGCGCTCGTCGGATCGGTCGAGTCCGCCTGGTCAGCCGCGTCGGTCGGTTCGGGCGTCTCGGCAGGGTCAGTCGCGTCCTGCTGGTCGTTCTGGTCGTTCTGGTCGTTCTGGTCGGCCTGATCGGTCGGGTCTGGCTGATCCGTCTGGTCGGTCGAGTCGGTGCCGCGGGTCGGCTTGGCAGGCGTGCACACGACCGGCGCTGTGACCGTCGCGTCAGGCGCGCGGGTCGCCCTGGCAACGCTGCTGACATAGCCGCCATGGTTGCAGTTCTTGCCACCAGTCCAGCCGCTGCGGGCCGCCTCGGAGACGGAGATCGTCCCATCATGGTCGAGGTCCGCCGCCGCGAAGGCAGCATCCGCTGCCACTTGATCGGCGACGACGTTGGTCTCGCATGAGTCGGCGACACCGTTGCCGTTGGTGTCAGCGAACGATGGGGCGGGTGTCGGAGCGGTCGTCGTCGGGGTCGTGGCTGAGGTCAGGGTGGCATTCGAGCCGAACGCCGCGGCGGCCACGCCGCTCACAGCCAGCACGAGGATCATCGCGGCGGCTCCGGCCGCCCAGGTGGATCGGGAACGTTGGATCATGGGTCGTCTCCTTGATGGCGGACCGTGTCGCCGCCGTGCGGCGACCGAGCGGGATGAGTTCGAGCGGAGTATCAGGGATGACACCCTTCACTCGGACCCCGTACCTTCGTGTGGCCTGGGCCGGATCGTTGTCCTCACTGTGACAGACGGGGCCGGAAACGTGGATACCGTGGTCGTGCAGTGCGGTGCGCCCCGACACCGGAAAGAACAGCGCGGCGGGCAGATGGGCGTCGGCCACGAAGCGGTACGTCATGGCCGCCCACTGGTACGCCCCTAATCTGCTCGACAACGTGGTCTTCCGCGCGGGGGCCGGCGCGCCGTAGTCAGGTACACATCCGGAGTCCTGAAGCGCCTCCGCTTCGGGCTCCGGCTATGATGCGCTCGGATCGGGCGGGAGTAGCTCAGTTGGCAGAGCGGCAGCCTTCCAAGCTGCATGTCGCGAGTTCGAACCTCGTCTCCCGCTCCATTCCCCTATTCGGTGCTCAGCACATACCGCTAACTGACCAGCCGTCAGGGAGTACGCACGCGCCCGAGTTCACCGCGATACGATCGATCGGAACGTAAAAGGGGACCTCCATGGTCGCGGTCGAATCGGTTGGCGTCCATCTGGCACGGCTTCTGCCGGGCGCGGTCGCCGACACGCTGCGTCGCCTGGAAGGTGCGGCGCAGCAGCGGACCTTCAACCGCCGCGACCTGTTGCATTCGAGAGGGATCGAACTGTTTCCTTTCGTCGTTCTCGATGGGCATGTCATGACGCGCCGCGTCGCGGAGACGGGACAGGTACGCGCTGCGCTGATCGCAGGGCCCGGCTACCTCGGTGGGGTTCACTCGATCAGCGACCCGGACGCTGACGCGCTCTACGGGCTGGTGGCCCTGACCGACGGGACGTGGGCGACGTGGGACCCGCGATTTGTGCGAGGGCTCGCGCTTCAGGACGCCGGGCTGGCCGTCGATTTACTTGACCAGTCAACGGATCACTCGGTGGTCCTCAACATGAGGCTAGACGAGCGGTCGTTCGAGAGTGCACGCCAGCGGATGGCCGCCATCCTCACTCGGTACGGGGCGGCGATCTTCGACACGCCCCATCCCGTCGCCCAGCGAGCCGATCTCGCCGCCATGGTCGGGACGAGCCGCGTGATGATGTACCGGGCATTGGGCGAGCTGGAAGCCGACGGTCTCGTGAAACGCGAACGCAGCGGCGGCATCAAGATCATCGACGCGGAACGACTCGCCGGGCTGGTCACGGTGGCGCCCCCGGACGGCGCCCCAGCTCTCTGATCGCGGGGCGTACAGCGCCGCTCACGTCCTCCCTGCTGTTAACTCTGGTATTTCCGGGTCAACCGCCTGCTGGTACGTTCGGGCGATCGGCAGGAGGACTTCGCCTCAGTGCGCGCACTCTGCGCACTCCGTTTCCTCTGGATCTGCCCCTTTACCTGCGAACCACGCAGGTCCATTGCACGCGCCACCCGAGAGGGGTTGGCGCTCGTCATAGGAGCACCCATTGAAGCGACTTATCGCCACGCTCGGCGCTGGCCTGATTGTGCTAACGGCTCTGCCGGCTGTAGTCAGTGCTGCAGCGCCGCCAGCGGCCTATTTCAACGGATTCGAGACCGCCGCCGACGTCGGCGCGACGAACCAGGCGATGTTTAGCGTCAGCCAAGTTACTACGGGCCCAGGCGCAATCACCTCGGCGAGCGGGGACTACCACGCTCTGGCGGCCGTCAGTTCGGGCGCGTTTACACGCTACGGCGGCTACAGCAGTACGTTCCCGGCCGGCGGCTACACGACCTCCGCTGACATCTACCTTGATACGGCCCTGTCGACGTCAGGCACAGACCTGCGCTTCGACTGGTCATCCGCGATCAACGACGCGAGCGGAACGTTTCGTCGGGACTTCGTCTTCAACGTCGGCACGAACGGCACCGGCGGATTCGTCATGAGTGCCAGCAACAACGCCGGTCGTTCTGGTGCAGACCCGTCCAATCCGGGTCGAAGCCCGTACACGATCTCCACGAGCGGCTGGTACACCTTCCAGCATCACTTCTACAACGGCGGCAGCGGAGTGCTCGCCGCCGATCTGACAGTTCGGGCCTTCGGTTCCGCGACCGCGCTTCAAACGTGGACGCTGAGCGATCCCACTGACGTTGTCGGCACCACCGTGGGAGGCAACCGCTACGGCTGGCTGGTGAACAACGAGCTGGAGCTTGCGATGGACAACATCACGCGGTCTGGCGTGCTCCCCAAGTGCACCGCGACCGGGTTCTTCCGTGACGGCATCAACCTCACGGCCGCCCAGATCGGCGGAACCGTCACAGGTACGCTCGATGCCACGACTTGCAACATCGGGGCGTACAACCCGACCAGCGTCAGTGGCGCGACCATCTTCGGCGCGAACTACTTTGGCGTCGTTGCCAACGGTGGCACCCTGAGCGTGACCGATAGCTCGGTCGGAAACATCGGTGAAGTCCCGTTCAACGGCAGCCAGCATGGCATCGGTATCTACTTCACCGGCGCTTCTGGCACCATCTCCGGCAACGCCGTGTCGCTCTATCAGAAGGGCGGCATCGTCGCTCGGGACGGCGGCACGGTCACGATCGACACCAACACCGTCACCGGCGCGGGCCCCATCACCTACATCGCCCAGAATGGCATCCAGGTCTCGTTCGGGACCTCGGCAAGGCTGTTCGACAACAACGTCAGCTTGAACAACTACACGCCGGCCAAGGTCACTGCCTGCGGCCTGCTGATCTACAGGGCGGGCGGGGTCAGCGGCCTCGCCAAGGCCGGTATCTCGTATATCAAGGCCGACAACAAGTTCCACGACAATGAAACGGACATCTGCAACTTCGGCAAGGGTGGTGGCTTTCAGCCGTAATTGACTGACTCCGCCACGCGCATGCGCACCGTCAGCAGGGGCGGTTGACAGTTCAACGTATAGCCCGTAAAGCCTACGAGCAAGAGACCGGAGCCCCGACGCGGAGCCCCGGTCTCTTCATGGCGAGGGCGCTCGTGCCCAAGGCAGAAGGCAGCCCGATCGGCCGAGTTGTATGGGCGCCCGGCAGTGTCGCCACGCTTCGCCACGACACGACAACTGGACACGATTCGCTCGCGTCCTTGAGCACGGTGCTGCCACTGAACACGGCGCCGGAACGCTCAGTGGCCAGGCAGCGAGGAGCCGCGGGTCTCGCGGCCCCAGGCAGGAGTAAGCTTCGGCGGGTACGACACAGTGGCCGGGAGCCGCGACCGAGCCGGGTCGTCCATCGGCGGCGCGGGTGGGTCAAGGCGGACGCTGGCTCGGCGTGCCGGAGGGGAGTTCTCTTATGAGCTTGCGTATCGTTCGTGCGGTCGTGATCGCCGCCGTTCTCCTCACCGGGCTGGCCCCGGTGCTCGGCACGGCGCCGAGCGCCCTCGCCCAGGACGATCCGGCACTGGCCGCGGCGGCCACCGGCCCGACCGGCTACGACATCTCCTGGCCCCAGTGCGGCGGGTCGTACCCCGCAAACCCGGCCTTCGGGATAGTCGGCGTGAACGCGGGCATCGTATTCAGCCCCAACCCCTGCCTCGCGAGCGAAGTCGCCTGGGCGGGCGGAGTGAGCGCCGGGCTCTACGCGAACACCGGCAATCCGGGCCCGGCCATCTCGAAGCACTGGCCGACGGGCCAGCTAACCCCGAGGTGGTGCGACCCCGTTAACACAGACACGGCCGACTGCGCCTACGACTATGGCTACAACGCGGCGGCGGACTCCTACGCCGACGCCGTGGCCGCATTCTCTTCGCTCGGGCTCGCCGGGACTCCGGCCGGCAGCGTCTGGTGGTTCGACGTCGAGACCGGGAACAGTTGGCGGAGCGACGTCTCCCTCAATGTGGCGGCGCTTGAGGGAGCGGCCTACTACCTCGGCTCCGTCGCGAAGGTCGCAAGCATCGGGTTCTACTCGACGCAGTACCAGTGGAACGTGATCACCGGTGGGACGAGCACGTTCGCCGCGAACCAGAGCTGGGTCGCCGGTGCCTCCGACGCGCAGGGCGCAAGCGCCAACTGCACCGGCTCGGGGTTCACCGGAGGCGGAGTCGCACTCGCCCAGTATCCGTCCGGCGGGTTCGACGCGGACGTGCGCTGCACGAGCGCCCCGTCCGTCCTCACCACCATCACGGTCTCCCCGACGAGCGCCTCGGTGCAGACCGGTGGGACGCAGCCATTCAGCGCAACCGGGCTCGATCAGTTCGGCCAGCCGATGAATCCGCAGCCGGCATTCATCTGGTCGGCGAGCGGGGGCGGCTCGATCAGCGCGTCTGGGATGTTCACGGCCGGCTCGACCGCGGGCGGCCCCTTCACGGTAAGCGCATCGAGCGGCAGTGTGAACGGCACCGCGAGCGTGACGGTGACCGGCGTGACGGCGGACTTCTCCCTCTCGGTCGGCCCGACTGCGTTTTCCGTCAGGCGCGGCGGCACCGCCACGTACACCGTGACCATCAACCCGACCAACGGATTCAACGGGTCGGTCACCTTGAGCCTCACAGGGCAGCCGTCGGGTTCCGCCGTGACGTTCACGCCGAATCCCGGCACGACGACCTCGACGCTGACCGTGAAGACGCTGTCGACGACCTCAAGGAGGTCCTACTCGCTCACCATCACCGGGAAGAGCGGCTCCTTGACCCACACTGCAACAGCGAGTCTGACCGTCACGAAATAGGGGAGGGCCCGAGTCTGCCTAGCCTCGGGTCCCCGTGGCTGCCCCCAGACTTGGTCGGTCCCCAAGCAACGATCTGGTGCCGCGGTCCAGCCGCAGGTCCAGCGCACCGAGTGGCCACCAAGGTCCATCCTGCGACGACACGATCCGCTCGCGTCTCTGAGCACGGCCCTGTTACGCGGACGCACCCAGGCCTTCCAAGCTGCGGGTCGCGAGTTCGAACCTCGTCTCCCGCTCCACTTCCTACGTCCGGGCCACGTCCCGCACTGCGGCCGCGAGTCGCCGGACTCCCTCTGCGAGCTGTTCCGGCGGGTAGTGGCTGAAGGCCAGGCGCAAGGACCTCGCGCCGGCCTCGCCACCGGATCCCTCGGCGAAGAACACGGTCCCGGGCACGAACGACGTCCCGTGGCGGTCCGCCGCCATACGCAACGCGACCAGGTCGATCGGCTTGCGGAACGTGACCCACACGAAGTAGCCGCCGTCCGGGGCGACCCAGTCGGCGACGCCGCCGAGCTCCGCGAGCAGGGCCATCGTCAGGGCATCGCGGCGGGCGCCGTAGATCTCGCGCAGGCGCAGCACATTCGCGTCGTACTCGCCGGTCCGGGCGAACTCGGCGATGACGAGCGACGAGACATGACTGATCCCGCCGCCGGACTCGAGCAGGCCGCCATCGATCGAGGCGGTCGCCGTGGCCTCATCCGCCGTCATGAAGCCCACCCGCAGCCCGGGCGACAGCGACTTCGAGAACGACCCGAGGCGCACGACGGTCCCGGGTGGCGCGATGCTCCACAGCGATGGGGGAGCCGTGTCGGCGTAGCCAAGCTCCCGATAGACGTCGTCCTCGACGATCGTGAACGCCTCATCGGCCGCCAGCGCTACCAGTTCCTGCCGCCGATCGGCCGGCAGCGAGACGCCGGTCGGATTGTTGAACGTCGGGACCGTGTACAGCAGCCGCGGACGCGTTCCCTCGCGCCGCAGCCGCACGACCGCCCCTTCCACCTCCGACACCAGGAGCCCATGCTCGTCCGACGCGACCGGCACGACCCGGACCGGATGGTCGCGCAGGATCCGCAGCGCCAGGTGGTAGGTGGGCGCCTCCACAAGGACCACATCGCCGGGCGTCGTGGTCATCGTGAGGACCTGCTCGAAGCCGTGCGAGTTGCCGGCCGTGACCACGACCTCGGCAGGCGTCGGCGCTCGTCCGTCCACCAGGGCCAGTCGGCGGCAGATGAACGCGATGGTCGGCGGCGGACCGGCGGCGGCCCCGTACGCCAGCAGGTCAGCCCCGTAGCGTTCGAATGCGGCCGCAGCCGCTCGCCGCAGTCCCTCGACGGGCAGCAATCCCGGATCCGGGTGCCCGAGCGCGAGATCGATGACACCCGCGCGCGTCGCGGCCTGGCCGATCCCGTCCGACTCCATGCGCTCTCCTGCCCTGCGAGCCTCCTGCCCCATCTGTAGGCCCCTACATGCGGGCGAGGAGTTCCGCCTTCTTGGCCTCGAACAGCAACCAGGCTCCGGCGACCATCAGGATCGCGACCCCGGAGGCGCCGATGGGCTCCATCCAGTGCTTCCTGAGTCTCGAACTTGACCTGTTCGTCCGCGAGGGTACCAGCCCTCGTGCCCGTCGAGGGACGCTTCGGGGCACCTGGGCTATGGTCCGGCCATGTCCGATCGACCACGCGACGACCCAGGGCCCGCGATCGACGATGTCGGGCGCCTGATCGGCGGGCGCTATCGACTCGAGGCCGTCATCGGTCGGGGCGGCATGGCGACCATCTTTCGTGCTCGCGATGAGGTGGCTGGGGAGCGGGTCGCGGTGAAGCTGCTGCGTCCGGAGATCGCCGCGGACCACGACCTGGTCGTGCGCTTCCGACGTGAGGCGCTGGCGGCATCCGCGCTCGATCATCCCAACATCGTCGCGTGCCTGGCGACCGGATCCGACCCGGCTGGTCCGTACCTCGTCATGGCCCTCATCGATGGGGAAGACCTTACGACTCGACTCCGGCGCGAGACGACGATCCCGCCGGCCGACGTCGCGCGGATCGGGCTGGACGTGGCCCGGGCACTTGGCGTTGCGCACCGGCATGGGATCGTCCACCGGGACGTGAAGCCCGGCAACATCCTGCTCGCGACCGATGGGCGTGCGCTCGTCACGGACTTCGGGATCGCCCGACTCGCCGACGACGCCGAAGGCACCCTCCCGGGCACCATCCTGGGATCCGTCCAGTACTTCAGCCCGGAGCAGGCCCGCGGCGACACGACGACGCCTGCGTCGGACGTGTACGGGCTGGGACTCGTGCTGTATGAGGCGCTGACAGGCATTCGGCCGTGGTCCGGCGAGACGTCCGCGGCCATCGCCCTCGCGCGGATCGGGGCGCCCGCACCGTCGCCTCGGGCCAGTCGACCGGAAGTGCCCGTCGCCCTGGACACGGTCGTCGTCCGCTCGCTCGATCCGGACCCGCTCAAGCGATATGCGGATGGGGTCGCCCTGGCGGCGGCGCTCGAACGACTGCTGGTCGCGCCTGCGCCCGCCGCTCGCACGGAGCGGCCCACGAGCTCGGCCGGCCGGCCTGACGCGCTCGCGTCGAGCCGCGCGCAAACCAGCCCGCCGGCGTTCACCTCGCGCTCGAAGGCTGGCGGCAAGGATCGTCGCCGTGGGCCGATCCTGGCCGGGCTGGCGGTCGCCGGCGTCATGCTGGGCGCGGTGGCGGTCGCCGCGTTCCCGGGGATCGGCAGTGACGGCGGGTCTATCGCCGCCGTCTCGAACGACCCGGCGGCAACGGAGACGGTGGCACCTTCATCGGACCCGACGCCGGATCCAACCGAGGCTCCTGCAGTGACTGCGGCACCGACCGATCCGCCATCCGACCCGACCCCGGAGCCCACGCCTACGGCCCCCCCGATCGTCACGGCGCTCGATCTGTGTGAGCCACTCTTCGGCTTCCCGTGCGGCCAGGACCCCGGCCACTACGGCCCGTCGCGCTTCGTCCCCGCCACGACCTTCGACCTGGGCGACGGCTGGTCGACGGAGCTGCACTCGACGGATCGCGTGATGCTGGACCGCGTTGAAGGCCGGCTGACCCTCCTTGGCGACGTGACACGCGTGTATCCCAAGGGTGCGGAGCAGGCCGCCACCGGGTCCCTGCGCAAGGTGATCGGACGGATCGCGTCCACGGCGGGCACGGGCGCCAGCAAGGTCCGCAGCCTCACCATCGATGGTCGTGCCGGCTTCTCAGTGGACCTGACCGCCGACGGCGACCAGATCGTGCCGATCCTGGGCATGGGCGAGGAGACGGTCTACCTGCGGCCCTACGCGACGACCCGGTTCGTCCTGCTTGACGCCGGGGAACGCACCCTCGCGCTCATCATCGAGCCGACCGGGGGCGCGTCGCTCGAGGATATCCTCGCTACCGCCGACAACGTCGCTGCGTCCGTCGATATCCGCTGACGATCGCGACCAGGGCCGCGACGACGCCAGGTGGTCCGTCGCGTACCCTTCGTGGCCATGCCGCTCATCGCCCTGCACGAACTGACCAAGCGCTATCCGGGTGGGGTCGTCGCCCTCGATGGCCTGACACTGAACCTCGAGCCCGGGATCATCGGGCTCGTCGGCGCGAACGGTGCGGGCAAGAGCACGATGCTCAAGATCCTGCTGGGCCTGCTGCCACCTACCTCCGGCAGGGCGTCGGTCATGGACCTCGATGTCGTCCGCCAGGGCATTCAGATCCGCCAGTTCGTGGGCTACATGCCCGAATACGACTGCCTGCCGCCCGACATGTCGGCCACCGACTTCGTCAGCCATATGGCCCGGATGTCCGGCCTCCCTGGCGGCGCTGCCCGCGAGCGCACCGCCGAGGTCCTGCGCCACGTGGGCCTGTACGAGGAGCGCTACCGCGCGATCGGAGGCTACTCGACCGGCATGAAACAGCGCGTGAAGTTGGCCCAGGCGCTGGTCCACGATCCGCGCCTGCTGCTGCTGGACGAGCCCACCAACGGCCTCGACCCCGCCGGGCGAGACGAGATGCTCGCGCTGGTCAAGCGAACCGGCACCGAGTTCGGGATCGCCGTCATCGTTGCGAGTCACCTGCTGGGTGAGATCGAGCGGGTCAGCGACTTCCTTGTCGCCATCGATGCCGGCCGGCTCCTGCGCGCCGCGCCGCTGACCGAGTTCACGGAGCGGACCGGGATCCTCGCGGTCGAGGTCGAGGAGGGTGCAGAACGCCTCCACGATGCCCTGGTCCGGCGTGGCCTCGCGGCCACGATGGACGGCCGGATCGTCCTCGTGCCACTCGACGACGAGCGCCCGTACGACCTGGTCCGTGACGAGATCGTCGACCTGGGACTCGCGCTCGTGCGATTGGAGCAACGTCGCAAGGGCCTCGAGGACCTGTTCCGTGACGAGGTCCCGGCATGAGCCACGCGGGCGTGTCCGGACCCGGCGGCAACATCTACGACCTGGGCTACCAGGCCTACGACGGCCCCCGCCTGGGCCGCCGCGCCGCGCTCGGCGCACTCTTCCGGAACGCCCTGCGCGCCTGCTACGGGATCGGTCGTGGCGGGCGGGCCAAGATCGTGCCGATCACGCTGGGCGTCCTGGCCCTCCTGCCGGCCGTGCTCGCGATCGGCATTTCCGCGATCGCCGCGCAGGCGCCTGGCGGTGGCGGTGATCTGCTGGAAGAAGCGTCGCCCGTCCGTTTCGCGACCTACCACGGGCTGATCGTGATCCTCGTCATGTTGTTTGCGGCCGCGCAGGGCCCGGAACTCTTCGGGAGGGACCAGCGCTACGGGGTCCTGCCCCTGTACTTCTCGCGCGTCCTGACCCGGATCGACTACGCCCTTGCCAAGACCGGCGCGCTGTGGGTCGCGCTGCTGCTGATGATCCTCGTCCCGCAGGTGCTGCTGCTGTTCGGCCGGATCTTCGTCGCCCCCGACCCCATCACCGGGATCCACGATGAGATCGGGTCTGTCCCGCAGTTCGCCACGCAGGCGGTGCTGAGCGCGGGTCTCCTGGGGAGCCTGACAGCGCTCGTCGCGTCGCACACGCCCCGTCGTGCCTACGCGACAGCCATCGTCATCGCCATCGCGATCATCCCGCCGATCATCGTGGCCCTCGTCGGCAATCTGGTGGGCCAGGATGCGGCGCGGATCCTCGTCCTGTTCAGCCCGGGCGACATCCTGGACGGCACCAACGCCTGGATCTACGGCACGATCCCGGACAGCCCGATCGTGGCCGCGCTGGATCTGCCGGGGTGGGTCTTCCTCGCCGCCGCCGCGGTCGGCATCGTGAGCGCCACGGGCCTGACGATCCGACGCTATCTCACGATCCGTACGTGACGGATCCCTTCCTGCCCACCTGGGCCGCGCCGACGCCGGCCCAGGGTCCGAACGGGGGCCCGCCGGCTGTCGTGCCGGCCCTGCAGCTGGATCACGTGTCGCGCTGGTATGGCAACGTCGTGGCCGTCAATGACGTCTCGTTCGCGCTCGGCGCGGGCGTCACCGGGCTGCTGGGGCCCAATGGCGCCGGCAAGTCCACGCTCCTCCATCTGATGGCCGGCCTGCTGCGGCCATCCGCCGGCAACGTGCTGGTCCGCGGCCGTCCTGCGTGGCGCGATCCGGCGATCTATCGCGACATCGGTCTCGTGCCGGAGAAGGAGGCGGTCCACCCGTACCTGTCGGGTTACGAGTTCGCGCTGCTCAACGCGCAGCTCCAGGGCGTGCCGAACCCGAAGGCGGCCGCGCAGAAGGCCATCGAGATCGTGGACCTCGTCGATGCCGCGAACCGGCCGACCGGCACGTACTCCAAGGGCATGCGCCAGCGGGCGAAGCTGGCCGGAGCGCTGGTCCACGAGCCCACCGTCCTGCTGCTCGATGAGCCGTTCAATGGGATGGACCCGCGCCAGCGGCTGCACATGATGGATCTGCTCCGGTCCATGGCCGCGGACGGGCGGACCATCCTGTTCTCCTCGCACATCCTCGAGGAAGTCGAGCGGCTTGCGGACTCGATCCTTGTCGTCCACGCCGGTCGCCTGGCCGCAGCCGGCGACTACCGGTCGATCCGCCGGCTCATGACGGACCGGCCCCATACGTTCCGGGTCCGTTCGTCGGACGACCGGCGGCTGGCTGCCCTGCTCATCGCCGATCCCGCCGTCTTCGGGGCCGAGTTGCTGGACGGCCGGCTGGCGGTGAGCACCTCCGACTACGCCGCCTTCACCCACGCGCTGCCGCGCCTGGCGGCCGCAGCCGGGGTCACGCTCCACGAGGTCGCCCCCACCAACGACTCGCTCGAGAGCGTCTTCAGCTATCTGGTCAAGCGATGAAGGCGTTCGGGCCGCTCGTCACGGTCACGCTCCGAGGCCTCCTCGGCCGGCGTCGCCTCCTCCTGATGATCCTGCTCGTCGCGCTGCCAGTCGCACTCGGATTCCTCGTGCTCCTCCGGGGTGGTCGGAGTGACGCCAGCGGGATCCTCGACACGCTCGTCATCCGGACGGTCCTCCCGCTCGTCGCGCTGGTCCTGGGGACGGCGGCGCTCGGCTCGGGGATCGACGACGGGACCGTGGTCCACCTCCTTGTCAAGCCCATCGCCCGTCGCTGGATCATCCTCGCCACAGCCGTCGTGGCCGGGGGCCTGACGGCGGTCCTGATCGTGCCGGCCGTGCTGTTGACGGGCCTCCTCACGAGCGGCCTCGGTTCGTCATCGCTGACCACGACGTTCGCCTTCGCGCTGGCCGCGCTGCTGGGCGGGACCGCCTACGTCACGGCGTTCCTGGCCCTGTCGACGGTCACCTCGCGGGCGCTGGTCATCGGGCTCGCGTACACGCTCATCTGGGAGGGCGTCGTCGCCGATCTGTTGGAGGGCACGCGCTTCCTGTCGATCCGACAGGCCACGCTCGGGATCGCCGCGGCGTTGGGCGGCGAGCGGCCCGGGGCCGAGCCCCTCGAGCCGGCGGTGGCACTCGGCATCCTGCTCGTGGTCGTCGTCGGCGCCCTGCTGATCGCGACCCGGCAGCTCGCCCGTTTCGAGGTCCGTGGCGGGGACTGATCCGGACGCGGCATAGGACCCGGCACAGGTGCTTGACCTCGGGGACGCGGGTCGGCTAGCATCCACAAGTCAACCTCACCTGAGTTAATTAGTCATGTGCGCCTGCACGCGGCTCGACGCCGTTCCTGCAGGGCAGCCATCGCGTAAGGAGCCATCGTGGACCTTGGGGCATTCACCAGCGGCCTGCTGACCGGCCTGCGCGAGGGCGTCGAGGCCGCGCTCATCGTCAGCATCATCCTGGCGTACCTCGCCAAGACCGGGAACCGGCGCTACTTCCCCAGGATCTTCCTGGGGGCCGGCCTTGCCGCGGCGCTGAGCGTCTTGCTCGGGGCCACGCTGTGGTTCACGGTCGGCGGCTTCGAAGAGCCGTACGAGCAGATCTTCGAAGGCCTGACGATGCTGCTGGCCGCCGGCGTCGTGACATGGATGCTGTTCTGGATGCGCCGCCAGGCGCAGAGCGTCAAGGGCGACCTGCAGGCGGCGGTCGACCGCGCGTTGGACGACGGATCCGCCACGGCGCTCGCATTCCTTGCGTTCATCGCGGTCATCCGCGAGGGCATCGAGACCTCGCTCTTCCTTGTCGGTCAGATGGCGTCGGCCAAGGCGGACGCGAGCTGGGTCATTGTGGGCGCGGTCGCAGGGCTCGGGATCGCGGCCCTCATCGGTGTCGGCTTCTACCAGGGTTCGCGCCGGCTCAATCTCGCGACGTTCTTCCGATGGACCGGGATCGCCCTCGTGTTCATCGCGGCCGGGCTCCTGAGCCATGCGGTCCATGAGTTCATCGAGGTCGGGATCATCACGTTCGGCACGCAGACGCTGTTCGACCTGAGCGCGATCCTCCCCCACGAACCGGACGGCGGAAGCATCGTCGGCCAGTTCCTGCGGGCGGCCTTCGGCTACACCTCCACCCCGGAGGTGACGACGTTCGTCGTCTGGCTGACGTACGTGGTCGTCGTCCTGGCGCTGTACCTGCGGCCGATGAAGCGGGCTGGGGCCCCGGCTGTCGCGACTCGACCGGTGGGCTAGCTGTGATTCCCGCGTAGGTCGTTGATCGATGCATCCATCGGGGTTCGGCGGGTGCGGTCGTCCTGCCCCGTCGTGACCGCTTCGGCCCTGGAGGGACCGCGATCGTGTCGAACGTGCATGGCCACCGGCCGGATCCGACAGCCACCGTCGATAGCGGCAAGGTTCACGAGGAACTCGTGCAGATCTCGGTTCTCACAGGGACCGGGGCCTCCGACTCGACCGATCGGCTAGAAGGGCAGGATCGCTCCGAGATCGGGGAGTCCGCCATCGAGGCCGAAGAGGAAGATCGTGCCGACGAACAGGCTGAACATGCCGGCGACGGCGCCGATCGCGACGTACAGCGTTTCGCGTGTCTGGCTGGACACGAAGCTCACCGAGCTCAGGACGACGATCGCAAAGTTCGAGATGAGCAAGCCGATCACGAAGGCGAACAGCATCGGAACGCCAAGGCCGGCACTTGCGGCGCCGCCGACGGCCGCGATGAGCAGCACCTGCGAGCCTGTCTCGGCACCGACGCCGTGGATCATCCCGACGCCGAACGAGGTCTTGGCACCATACGAGCTCATCTCGAGGGGCTCGACGTGCTCGTGGCCGTGCAACCTGGCCTGGAACCGGCGCCAGCCGTAGCGGGCACCGTCGAACACGAGCATCCAGCGGCTGCGTAGCCGGAATTTCTCGCCGCCTCGCGCGTACCGATAGATGGAATACATGACCCACAGGCCCAGGGCCACGAGGGTGAAGCCGACGATCCTGCCCATGATCGGATCAAGCCAATCCGGCAAGAGCGCCCCGAACCACAGGGCGGCGAGGCCCAATGCGATGACCACCGCACCGTGCCCAAGCGCGTACAGCGTGCCGAGCCTGATCGCCTCTGCCTGACCGCTGAAGAACCGGGTCCGTCCCATGGGTGGTCGATCGGCAAGGCTCGGGGCGAGGGTCGCGCCGCCCGGCCCGGCGTCGTGGGCGCGGACCTCCAGGTCGCCGCCGTGTCCATGTTCGTGACCCGGGACGGTCAGGTGCTGACCCTCGTGGGCGGCCTCGGCGACTCCGGCTGCCGCGGTGGTGCTCGTGATATCTGTGATCGCGGCGATGTGGTCCCAGTCGATCCCGTGGCGGATCCCCAGGAGGAGTCCGGTCAGGAGGATGCCGACCCCAGCGGCCGATGGGGCAGCGGCGGCGGCGGCGATGATGACTGGTTCCATGGAGCGTGGACCTCGTTCGGCGACGTTGAGCGTATCGGATATCGACCCTAATCGCAACCTGTTGCGATTAGGGAGATGTCGACGCCCATCGACCTATACTTCGTCTGATGTCCGCCATTGGATCGCTACCCGAAGAAGCGCCCGCCTGGACGACCGTGCGCGAGCGGTTGCACGAGCGTGGACTCCGCTGGACGCCGCAGCGCCGAACGTTGATCGATGTCCTCTCGAAGACGGATGGCCACGTCACGGGGGCCGAACTCGTGGAACGCTGCCGCGAGGTGGACCCGGCGACGACGCCTTCGACCGTCTATCGGACGCTGGATGTGCTGGAGGGCCTCGGCCTGATCAGCCATAGTCACGGCGTGGACGGGCGAGAGGAATTCCACGTCCTGCCGCGGGCCATCCATGGCCATCTCCACTGCACCGGCTGCGGCGGCGCCTGGGATATCCCGCTCGATGAGGCGGGCTCGCTGGTGGCCGCCATCCGGCGCTCGCGCGGCTTCGAGGTCGATGTCACCCACCTGTCGATCGCGGGTCGGTGCACGGCCTGCTCGGACGCGCGTCCATAGCCCAAACCAATGACGGGTGCCGCTCGAAGGAAGGGTATGACCATCCCATCCACGAGCGACACATGCGTCGTTTGAGTCGACCCGTGCCGATCGAACCCGAGACCGTGGGCCCCGGCCAGGAATCGGTCTGGGACTATCCCCGCCCGCCGCGCGTGGAAGGCGTCCCGGAGCGCCTTCGGGTCATCATCGATGGCGAGGTCATCGCGGACACGGTGCAGGGGCTGCGGGTCCTGGAGACGGCTGGAGCGCCGGTCTACTACTTCCCGCCGGAGGATGTCCGGTCGGAGCGCCTGATGGCCGGACCGCATCGGTCGTTCTGCGAGTGGAAGGGCGAGGCGGCGTATGTCACGTTCGTCGGCACGGATCGCCGCGTCGAGGACGTCGCCTGGTCGTACCCGGTCCCGACGCCAGGCTACGAGGCGATCGCCGGCTACCTGGCGTTCTTCGCGGGACGAGTCGATGAGGCCTGGGTGGGCGATGAGCGCGCGACGCCTCAAGCGGGCGGTTTCTACGGGGGCTGGGTCACGAGCCGCATCGTCGGACCGATCAAGGGCGGCCCGGGCTCCCTTGGCTGGTAGGTCGGCGCTCCCAGCCAGGGCCAGCAACACCGGGCGTGGCACCGGCGTTGACTCAGCGTCATCGTTGCCGGTCTGAAGGTGTCCCACGTGGCACTGCAAGGCGGCCCCGCGGCCGAATCATGACTCCCTGTCATCAACGACACGGATCGGCGGTCGGATCGGCCGCGATCGGAGCCTTCGCGTTTAGGTTCGATGACCCGCGGTCAACTATCGGCGGTCCTCAGTCCGAGGTGGGCACGCCCATGATGTTGAAGCCGCCGTCCACGTACAGGACTTCGCCGGTGACCGCGCTCGAGAGGTCCGAGCAGAGGTAGACGGCGCTCCGGCCGACGTCTTCCGGCGTGATGTTCGAGCGCAGCGGAGCGACATCGCCGAAGGCGCCGTACATCTTCTTGAAGCCCGCGATCCCGGACGCGGCGAGCGTCCGGACCGGGCCGGCGCTGATCGCGTTCACGCGGACCCCGTCCGGCCCGAGGTCAGCGGCGAGATAGCGGACGGACGCTTCCAGGGCGGCCTTCGCGACGCCCATGACGTTGTAGTGCGAGACGACCTTCTCGGCGCCGTAGTAGGACAGCGTCAGCACGGACGAACCGGCGTGCAGGTATGGGCGCGCGGCGTGCGTCAGGGCCACCAGCGAATACGCGGACACGTCCATCGCGAGCGCGAACCCGTCCCGCGACGTGTCCACGAACGTCCCCTCGAGATCTTCCCGACGGGCGAAGGCCAGGGCGTGGACCAGGATGTCCAGTGATTGGTGCGTGTCGCCCCAGCGCGCGAAAACGCGCGCGATGTCCTCGTCGGACTGCACGTCGCATGGCTCCACGAACGACGACCCGATCGATTCCGCCAGCGGCCGGACGCGCTTGTCGATGAGGCTTTCGATCGAACTGAACCCGATCTCGGCGCCCTCGGCATGGAGCGCGCGGGCGATCCCCCAGGCGATCGAGTGGTCGTTGGCGACCCCGAAGATCAGCGCCGTCTTCCCGTCGAGCAATCCCATCCGTGCCCTCGTTGTGCTGCGTCGTCGCCGGCAGCCTACCATCGGGGCATGAGCGCCATGACCCCCGCCATGACCCCAGCGCTGCCCCTCGCCACGCCCGAGTTGCGCGCCGCCCTGATGGGCACCCGCGCCCTCCTCCTGGACATGGACGGCGTCATCGTCGCGGCCGGTCGCCTGATCCCGGGCGCCGCCGAGGCGATCGCCCGACTCGAGAGGACCGGGTTCCCGTATCGCATCGTGACCAACACCTCGGCGGTCAGCCGCGGCCGGTTGTCCCTCTG
Organism: Candidatus Limnocylindrales bacterium; assembly: GCA_046593725.1. Lineage (GTDB taxonomy): Bacteria > Chloroflexota > Limnocylindria > Limnocylindrales > CSP1-4 > SPCO01. The sequence continues at coordinate 35,861 of JBKJQY010000048.1, read as the reverse complement.
GTCGCGGCGCCTCGGCGCAGACATTCCGCCCGAGCGGTTCCTGTCGGCCCTCTCGGCCTCTGCGGCGTACACGGCCCGGGCGTACAAGGGACAGCCGCTCTACGTCCTGGCATCGGACGACGCCAAGCTCGAGTTCGAAGGCCAGCACCTGCTCACCCACGAGGAAGCCGCCCGCCCGACCGCCATGGCGGCAGCCGTCGTCGTCGGGGACTCGCCCGAGGAATCCACGTATGAGAACCTCAACCACGCGTTTCGCCTGATCCTGCGCGGCGCTGACCTGATCGGCATGCACCGGAACCCGTGGTGGCTGACGCCCGAGGGACCCACGCTGGACTCGGGCTCGTTCGTCGTTGGACTGGAGTTCTCGGCTGGGGTCAAAGCCAGGATCGCCGGCAAGCCGTCGCCGACGTTCTATTCGAGAGCGGTCGCCGACCTGCGTCGCCAGCTGGGTCACGACCTGCCGCGCCACGACATCGCGATGGTCGGCGACGACATCCGCAGCGACGTGCTCGCCGCCAAGCGGTCCGGCCTGCGCGGGATCTTCGCGATGTCCGGAAAGCACGGACCCGGGGATCTGGCCGCCGCCGAGCGGGGCAGGGGAGGCGGCCGACCGGACGCCATCGCCGCATCGCTGGCGCACGTCGTCGCCGCGCTAGACTGAGCGCAACATCCCACCCGCCCTCCGAGCAGCCACGAGGTCCCATCGATGACGACCGAACCCGCCCCGCGGATCAAGATCACCTACGCGACCCTGCGGGCCGACAACGAGGATCTCCACGCGCAGTTCGAGGCCGGCCTTGCCAGCGCGCGGACGAAGCTCGGCGGCTACCACCGCAACTTCGTGGCGGGCGCCTGGCGCGACGGCGCGGGCACCTTCGAGGTCCGCTCGCCGATCGATTCGGAGATCCTTCTGGGGACGTTCGCGACCGGCACCACCGCCGATGTGGACGACGCGGTCCAGGCCGCCCGGGCCGCCCAGCCGGCGTGGTCGGCGCTGGGCTGGGAGGGCCGTCTTGCGATCCTGAAGCGGGCTGCGGACCTCATCAGCGACCGGCTGATGGAGTACTCGGCGCTTATGGCGATCGAGGTCGGCAAGAACCGCATCGAGGCGCTCGGCGAGGTCGAAGAAGCCGCGGACCTCATCCGCTACTACGCCCAGACCGCCGAGGACGACGCCTTTTACGACCACCCCATGGGCAACCTGGGCGACTCGTCGGTCCACACCAGGTCCATCCTTCGGCCGCACGGCGTGTTCGCGGTCGTGAGCCCGTTCAACTTCCCGTCAGCGCTGTCCACGGGCCCGACCGGTGCCGCCCTGATGGCCGGTAACACGGTCGTCCTCAAGCCCGCCTCGGCGTCGCCGTTGTCGGCGGTCAAGCTCATCGAGACTCTCGTCGACGCGGGCATCCCAGCCGGCGTCGTCAACCTGGTCATGGGCCCGGGCGCCACTGTCGGTCAGGCGCTCCAGGATCATCCGGGCATCGACGGTATCGTCTTCACCGGCTCGTACGAGGTGGGGATGTCGCTGTTCCACTCGTTCTCGCGATCGTGGCCGCGGCCGTGCATCGTGGAGATGGGTGGCAAGAATCCCGCGATCGTCTCGCGCCACGCAGACCTGGACGAAGCCGCCGAGGGGATCATGCGCAGTGCGTTCGGGTTCGGCGGGCAGAAGTGCTCGGCCAACTCGCGTGTGTACGTGGAGCGGCCGGTCCACGATGAGCTGGTCCGGCTGCTGGTCGAGAAGACCGAGGCGATCACCATCGGCGACCCGCTCATCCGGGCCAACTGGTTGGGCCCGATCATCGACCAGACGGCCGTCGATCGCCACCAGGCCGCGGTCGCCGAGGCACGCCGCGACGGGACCGTCTTCGTGGGTGGCGAACGCCTTGGCGACAAGGGCATGGAACGCGGCTTCTACGTCGAGCCGACAGTAGTCGGGCTACCCGCCACGCACCGCCTGTTCAAGGACGAGCTGTTCGCGCCGCTCACCGCGGTCGCCGTGGTCGACTCGATGGACGAGGCCATCGCCCACGCCAACGACACGATCTACGGCCTGACCGCCGGCGTGTACAGCGAGGATGCGGCCGAGGTCCAGACCTTCCTCGATCGGATCGAAGCCGGCGTGACCTATGTCAACCGCCGAGCCGGCGCCACGACCGGCGCGTGGCCGGGCATCCAGGCCTTCGGTGGCTGGAAGGGCAGCGGCTCCACCGGCAAGGCCGGCCTGTCGATGTACTACGTGGCCCAGTTCCTGCGCGAGCAGAGCCACACCATCGTCGACTGAGGCGCGCCGCGCTGACGGCCGACTGCCGGCGTTGGCGCCTGCGCCCTCTCGGCGCGCTTGGTTCGAACTCGCGCCCTCGTCCCGCACACGGCCCCGGCGAATCCCGCGGAAACCATCAGATATGCACCGGCAGGTTGCTAGGCACTGTCCCGGAGGCCTTCGGCTCGTTCGGAGCCGCGGATCAGCTCGAGTCACGCTTGCGGCGGGATGGATGCGCGTGTCGGCCATCGTGGAGGCGGCCCCCAGGCTGCGTAAGACTCCCTGGGTGGCTATCTGGCAAGGAGTCTGCCCACGATGGCCTCGACACGTCGGATATGCGTGGGAGGAGCGATAGGCGGCGTCGCGCAGTGGTTCGGGCCCTACGTGCCGACCGGCTTGGTCTCGATCGATCTCGAGCAGGACGGCGTCCGGCATCCCGTGGGTTGACGTCCGGCGAGTTCGGGGCACGAACGCGGCCGCGCCCCGACCCCGCACCGAGCGCCCCGCCGCGCTCGGCTATACTCCGGCCAAGATATCCACAGTGCATACGCCTTATGCACTCAGCGTCTGCAACCTGAGGTGCCCCTTGTCGTCCGCCTCGTCGCGGATCGCCGCTGGTCGGCCCGTCCCGCACATCGTCACGGAACTGCCCGGCCCCAAGGCGCGAGCCCATGTCGAGTTCGACGAGACGTGGACGTCGCCCAGCCTGCCCCGTGCCTATCCGATCGTGCCGGTCCGAGGCGAGGGCCTGACCGTCGAGGATATCGACGGCAACCTCTTCCTGGACTTTGCCGCCGGGATCGCGGTCAACTCCACCGGCCACGCACACCCACAGGTCGTCGCCGCGATCCAGAAGCAGGCCGCCGAGCTGATCCACTTCAGCGCCAGCGACTTCTACCTGCCGATCTATCCGGAGGTCTGCAAGCGGTTGGCGGAGATCTCGCCCATCGGCGGACGCGTGCGGACCTACCTGGGCAACTCCGGGGCTGAGGTCGTGGAGGCCTCCATCAAGCTGGCCCGCTACGCCACGCGTCGTCCGTACATCGTGTCGTTCCTGGGCGCGTTCCACGGCCGGACCTACGGCGCGCTCTCGCTGACCGCTTCGAAGGCGAAGTACCACGCCGGCTTTGGGCCGCTCCTGCCGGGTGTCTTCCATGCGCCGTACGGTCGGATGGAGGATCTGCGCTGGTTCGACGAGGTCCTGTTCGACCGGCTGGCGCCGGCCAACGAGGTGGCGGCGATCATCGTCGAGCCGATCCAGGGCGAAGGTGGCTACCTGGTGCCGGAGGACGGCTTCCTGCAGGGCCTGCGCGAGATCTGTGACCGGCACGGGATCCTGCTCATCGCTGACGAGGTCCAGTCGGGCGCCGGACGGACCGGGATGATGTGGGCGATCCAGCATTGGGGCGTGGAGCCGGATATCCTGCTCTCGGCCAAGGGGATCGCGTCGGGGATGCCCCTGGGCGCCATGATCGCCCGAGCGGAGCTCATGGAGCGCTGGAGTGCCGGCGCCCACGGGTCCACCTACGGTGGAAACCCGGTGGCGTGTGCCGCCGCCCTCGCGACCCTGGACCTACTTGAGGGCGGGCTCATCGACAACGCGGCCGCCCGCGGCGATCAGGCGTTCGACGGGCTGCGTCCGTTGCTGGGACTCCATCCTGGACTCGTTGCCGATGTCCGCGGCAAGGGCCTCATGATCGGCGTGGAATTCGATACGGTGGAGCACGCCGAACAAGTCCAGTGGGCCTGCTTCGAGCGGGGACTGCTCGTCCTCGAGAGCGGCAAGTCCAGCGTCAGGATGTCGCCGCCGCTGGTCGTCTCCGAAGATGAGATGGCGACCGCCGTGCGGATCTTCGGGGAAGCCGTCGCGGATGTGGCCGAGCGCGGTCCGCTGCTCAGCATGGAAGCAGCCCTCGCTGGCGCGATGCACGACGGTGAAGTCGGCGGCTAGTCAGGCCGAGAGCGTGGCCGCGTCGTCTGTGTCGCGCAGCCGCATTGCCAGGACCGCCAATGCCAGCAGGATGGAGATGCCCATCAGGGGCGCCCCGACCCGCTTGACCACGGCCGTCTCCGCGATCAACCCGACAAGGAAGATCGCCAGCCCCACGTTCACGCCCCAGAACGCGAGTTGGTCCGTCCACGGCCATCGGTCGCGCCGAGCCGCGGTGAGTCGCGTCAACTGCCCCAGCATCAACGTGGTGATGACCCCGATGAAGGCGGCGTGGTCGCTCGCGGTAAGGACGCCGCCGATGGAGCCTGGATCAGCAGCGACCGACGGATCGCTGATGAACAGGAAGACCACATACAGGAAGATCGCCGTGGCGATCAGGACCCACACGGACGACGCGGCGAACCAGCGATCGGCGGAGGCCGCGCCCCAGGGGACCCGGATGGCCCTGGGCAGGACTCGGACTGCGAAGATCGTGACGGCGATGAGTTCCACCAGCAGGTAGGTGCCGCCGGCGGCCTTGACGGCCTCCGCGGTCAGGAACAACAGGGTCAGCGAGATGATCAGGCCGCCCGCGAAGAGCAGGGCCACCTGGACGACGCCGGCTCGGGGTCGGGTGGTCGTCCCCAGGACACGCCACTCGAGCAGGCCCATGGCCACGAGGATCAGGTAGCTGAAGACCATCGCCGCCGCGTGGGCGCCGATGACGTCGGCAGTGCTCGGGAATGGCGATGGTCCGCCCGCCAGCTGGACCTGCCGCAGGACGCCGATGACCGCACCATACGTGAACGTGGTCAGCCCAAGCGCGATGGCCAATGCGGGCAGCGACCGGCCCGCGCGATAGACGCCCCAGGCCCAGGTCAAGAGCCACACGATGACGATGAGCAGCACGCCACCCACTGCAGCCCGTAGCCACGGGATCGCGAGGTAGAACGCCGCGGCGTAGATCGGGACCAGCACGGCCAGGGACCATGCCAGTCGGCGGTCCACGCCCCGCGCGAACCACACGCTCGAGGCGACGATGGACAGGCTGATCCACCCAAGTGTCCCCGAGTGGACGTGCGTCAGCAGCTGGTCGTGGTTGAACTCGTACAGATCCAGGCCGTTGACGATCCCGATGGCGATGGTGACCACGAACAGCCCCATCGCCACAAAGAACAGCGTCCTGACGATACGAGGCCAGCCGTTGGCGGTCTCGGCCATGGACCCCATGCGATCACCTCCATGATCTGCAGGCTCGATCGATGCTCGGGATCGACCGATGCGCACAAGCGTAGCGAACCAGCCTGTCGTCCGGACAACGTTACGAACGGGCGTGTGCGGGATAATCGCCCGGTGAGCATCTCCAAGGTCGCGTCCATGCACGACGCGATCGCCGACCTGGTCCGCGACGGCGACTGCGTGGCGATCGAGGGGTTCACGCACCTCATCTCATTCGCGGCCGGCCACGAGATCATCCGCCAGGGCCGCCGCGACCTGACCCTGGCTCGGCTCACGCCGGACCTCATCTATGACCAGATGATCGCGGCCGGCGTGGCCAGCAAGCTCGTGTTCAGCTGGCTCGGCAATCCGGGCGTGGGCGGGCTGGGGGCGATCCGGCGCCGCATCGAGGGAGACATCCCGGACCAGCCGCTGGCGGTCGAGGAGTACAGCCACTTCGGAATGGTCGGGCGGTATACCGCGGGCGCCATGAATCTGCCGTTCTTCCCGCTGCGTAGCTACTTCGAGACCGACCTGCCTGTCGCCAATCCCTTGATCCGGCCCATCGAATCGCCCTATGGCGATGGCAAGGTCTACGCGGTCCCGCCGCTTCGGCCAGACGTCACGATCGTGCACGCCCAGCGCGCGTCGGCGGCCGGTGACACCCAGGTCTGGGGTCTCGCGGGCTGCCAGAAGGAGGCGGCCTTTGCCGCGGATCGAGTCATCGTGGTCGTCGAGGAAGTCGTCGACGAGGCCGTCATCCGCGCCGACCCGAACCGGACGATCTTCCCCGGGCTCATCGTGGACGCGGTCGTCGTGGAGCCGTGGGGCGCGCATCCGTCATACGCCCAGGGCTATTACGATCGCGACAACCGGTTCTACCTGGACTGGGACCCGATCAGTCGCGACGAGGCGGCCACGCAGGCCTGGCTGCGCGAGTGGGTCCACGGCGTGGACGGTCGAGCTGCGTACCTGGACAAGCTGGGCGCCGAGCGGATCGCGTCACTCAAGCCCGGTCCTGCGCCGTCCGGCTCGGTGGACTACGGGTCATACCGCTGATGACCGATATCCAAGCGCCCGCCTTTAGCAAGTCCGAGATGATGATCGTGGCCGCCGCCCGGGCCCTTGCGGAGCAACACGTCTGCTTCGTGGGCGTGGGCCTGCCCAACATCGCCGTCAACCTCGCGAAGCGAACCGTCGCGCCGGACCTGGAGCTGGTCTACGAGGCAGGCGTGTTCGGGGCACGACCCGCGCGGCTCCCGTTGAGCATCGGCGACCCGACGATCGTGACCGGGTCCACCGCCGTCGTGAGCATGCTGGAGCTGTTCGGCTACTACCTGCAGCGCGGCCTGATCGACGTGGGCTTCCTTGGGGCCGCCCAGATCGATCGGTTCGGGAACATCAACACCACCGTCATCGGCGATTACGAGCACCCGACGACGCGACTGCCGGGCTCCGGTGGGGCGTGCGAGATCGCCATCAACGCCCGCGACGTCTTCGTGATCATGCGCCAGAGCGTCCGGAGCTTCGTCGAGACGATCGACTTCCGGACCAGCCCGGGCAACCTGGGGGGCGCGGAACAGGCCGAACGCATCCGCCGAGAGGGAGGCTGGCTGGGTCGCGGGCCGTCCGTGGTCGTCACGGACCTTGGCATCTACCACTTCGACGAGTCCGGCGAGATGCGCCTGGACTCGCTCCACCCGGGGGCCACGATCGACGCGGTCCGCGCCTCGATCGGCTGGGACATCAAGGTCGCGGCAGATCTGGCCGCCACGGCCCCTCCGACGGCGGATGAGCTGCGTCTCATCCGCGAGGAACTCGATCCCGGCGGCGTCTACACGAAGTAGCGCCGCGCGCGCGATCGTGACGACTCCCGGTCGTGATGCTTCTCGGCGGCATCGTCGCTAGACCCATTGATGCCGCCGATAGTCATCAGCCACTGAGGTCATCGCGAGCGGTCCACCTCGTCCTGACCTGGCTGCGGTTCCCGGACACCATGCGACCTCGCTGCGGCCCGCGCTGCGGCCCTGTGAGGACCGTGATCTGCGCGAGTTCCTCGTGAACCTCGACGACATCGACGGTGGCTGTCGGATCCGGCCGGTGGCCAGGCACGTTCGCCACGATCGCGGTCGCTCCAGGACCGGAGCGATGGATGCATCGGTCAACGACCTACGCGGGAATCCGTCCTAAGCGGTCGCATCGCCCACTGCCGGCGTGTCGGAGCGGACGACAAGCACGGGACACTGGGCGTGACGAACGACATGGTCGGACACGCTGCCGATCCCGAACCGGCCCATGACCCCGCGCGCCCGGCTCCCGACGATGACCATGTCCGGCGACTCCGCTCGGGCCACCTCGACGATCGACTCGCCCGGGTCGCCCTCCCACACGAGCAGGCCCACCGAGACTCCGATCATCCGGCCACGGTCGACCAGCGGACGTGCCGCCGACTCACGAAGGTCTCGCTCCTGGTCGATCCGTCGACGGTAGCGGCCGTTCGGCAGGCGCATCGTCCCTGGGTCGATGACGCTGACGACCAGGAGGCTTGCGCTCAGACGTCGGGCGAGACGGAACGCCTCCTCGGTCGCGGGACCGGCGCTGGCCGACAGGTCCGTGGCGAGGAGGATGGTCGAAGTGCGTTCCATCATCGGATGGTGGGCGAACCGGCGCTCGAGCGGAAGTGACCGACGGCCCGGTTCGTCCGTGCCGACTGTCCCGAGCTGCTGCGGCGGGTCGCTCCGACTTGCTAGCATCTCGACGTGCCAGACGACAAGCCCGCACCGAACCTCACGCTCGCGGCCGACGCACTCGAAGCGCTCGATGACGCGACCCGGGCGATCGCCGAGGTCAAGGATCTCGACGCGACCCTGCAACTCATCGTCGACCGCGTCCGCGTCCTGGTGGACGCCGAGTATGCCGCGCTGGGGATCACCGGACCGGAGGGCCGAATCGAGCGGTTCATCACCGCCGGCATGAGCGCTCAGCAGCGCGCCAGCATCGGCCCGCTGCCGCGCGGACATGGTCTGCTGGGCCTGATCATCCGCGATGGTCAGTCCGTCCGGACCGACGACATCGCGAGCCACCCGGCGTCGTCCGGATTCCCACCGTTCCATCCGCCCATGACGACATTCCTGGGCGTCCCGATCGTCCACGAAGGACAGCCCATCGGGGACCTGTACATGACGGACAAGCGTGGCAGGCGCCCGTTCGATCGTGACGACCAGCGGCTGGTCGAGCTGTTCGCTCGCCACGCGGCGATCGCGATGCTCAATGCCCGACTCCATGGCCGGATCGCGGCCCTGGCCATCGTCGAGGAGCGCGAGCGGATCGGGCGCGACCTCCACGACGGGATAATCCAGCGGCTGTATGCCGTCAGCCTGTCGCTGGAGGACGTCGAAGAACTGGCGAAGGTAGATCCCGACGAAGTCGCAGTTCGCGTGGATCGGGCGATCGACTCGTTGCAGACCACCATCAGTGACATTCGCCACTTCATCCTGGGGTTGCGGCCCGGCTTGCTGGTGTCAAGTGGATTCGCCGATGGCCTCGAGCGGCTTGCGGAGGAAGTCCGGTTCGCATCGGTCATCTCGGCTGAGTCGAATATCGATGCCACCGTCGCGCTCGAGGTGGATGACGAAGGGGCCACCCAGCTCATCGGGCTCGCCCGCGAGGCCCTGAGCAACGTGATGCGTCACTCGTCGGCGACCAAGGCGAGCGTGACTCTCTCGAGGGAAGGGGCGCAGGTGCTACTCACCATCGAGGACGACGGGGTAGGCTTCGATCCAGCACGGACATTCGGGCCGGACCATCAGGGGTTGACCAACATGCGTGAACGAGCGGTGCTGCTGGGCGGCACCCTGACAGTGAGCCGGTCGTCCAGCGGCGGGACGAGGATCGTGGCGCGCATCCCCCGGTCGGATCCGACGGTCGTCGCGTGACCGGCGAGACGCAGACTCGAAAAAGCGGCGATGGGCCGGTCAAGCTGCTGCGGCTTCTGATCGTCGACGACCACGAGATCGTCCGCCAGGGCCTGGTTGCGCTGCTCGATCGGCGCGAAGGCTTCGCCGTCGTGGCGGAGGCCGGGACGGTCGCCGAAGCGATCGAGCAGGCCCAGCGCCACCATCCGGATATCGCCGTCATGGACGTCCGGCTGCCGGACGGATCCGGGATCGAGGCCTGCCGCGAGATCCGGGCCGAGATGCCCGAGACCAAGGTCGTGATGCTCACCTCCTATCCGGACGAGGAGGCCGTCCTCTCGGCGATCGTCGCCGGCGCCTCCGGCTACCTCCTCAAGCAGATCCGGGCTCGGGACCTCGTCGCGGCCCTTGAGGCTGTGGGACGTGGTGAATCGCTCCTGGACCCGGCCGTCACCGAGAAGGTGCTTGAGCGGATCCGGCGGATCGCCAGCGGGACCTACACGGACGAGCTGGCGGCATTGACGCCGCAGGAGCAGAAGATCCTGTTGCTCGTCGCCGAGGGCAAGACCAACAAGGAGATCGCCGCCGATGTCTTCCTGTCCGACAAGACTGTGAAGAACTACGTCAGCTCGATCCTCGCGAAGCTCAACCTGGAGCGACGCGCCCAGGCCGCGGCCTTCGTCGCGAACCGTCGGCCGGGGGGGATGTCTTCCGGCGGTTGACGCGGGCGGCGGCGCCTCGAGATCTGCACAACAAACTGAGAGGACCGTCCCGAAGGCCGATACTCACCCGGCCATTCTGCCCCACCCAGCCGGGCTGATGCCGCCGACAGGCATCAGCCCCAGCCGAGACCTCCGCATCCCCCTCCGTTACGATGCGACCATGACCACCGGTCGCGTTTTCCGCCGCTCCACTGTGCCGGATCCACCTGTGGCGGCGCGCGCCGAGGGCAGCACGATCTGGGACGCGGACGGACGCGCCTACCTTGACGCCGCCGGTGGCGCGATCGTCGTCAACGTCGGCCACGGGCGCCGCGAGATCGCCGCCGCGATGGCTGATCAGGCCGGACGCCTGGCCTACGCCCACGGCAGCGCGTTCACGAACGAACCCCTCGAACGGTATGCCGCTGCGGTCGGCCCGCACCTGCCGATGGACGAACCCGTCATCTACCCGGTGAGCGGCGGCTCTGAGGCCGTCGAGACAGCCCTGAAGCTGGCACGGACCTTTCACCTCGCTCGCGGCGAGCCGGGTCGCTGGATCGTCTTCTCTCGGTGGGGGAGCTACCACGGCAACACGCTCGGTGCGCTGGACCTGTCCGGACGCAAGCCACTGCGTCGCCCGTATCAGGGCTGGCTGGGCCGGTTCCGGCACCTGTCGGCCGCCTACCCGTACCGCGGCGGCGACCCCGGCTCGAATGCCCTCGCCACAGGCCCCGAACTTGCCGCGGAACTGGAGGCCGCCATCGTCGCGGCCGAACCCGGCACCGTCGCCGCCTTCGTGGGCGAGCCCATCGTCGGCGCGACCCTGGCTGCCGCAGTGCCGCCAGACGACTACTGGCCGAGGATCGCCGAGGTCTGCCGACGTCATGGCGTCCTGCTCATCGCCGACGAGGTCATGACCGGCTTCGGGCGGACGGGGCGCTGGTTCGGGCTCGATCACTGGGGCGTTCGGCCGGATATCCTCGTCGCGGCCAAGGGTGCGACGTCCGGCTACTGGCCGTTCGGGTTCGCTGCGGTGACCGGCGAGATCCACGACGCCATCGTCGCCGGCCCGGGATTCGTCCATGGCTTCACGTACTCGCATGGGCCGGTCGCTGCGGCCGTCGCGAACGAGGTGCTGCGCATCCTGGAGGCAGAGGATCTCGTGGCGGCCAGCGCCGCGAAAGGGGAGCGTCTCAAGAGCCACCTCATGGAGGCGCTGCGTGACCACCGGGCCATCGGCGAGATCCGGGGACGTGGCCTGCTGGTCGGCCTTGAACTCGTCGCGGATCGGGCCACCCGCGTGTCATATCCGCGCGCTGCCAAGCTGACCGAGTCGATCGTCCGGGCCGCCCGCGAACGTGGCGTCCTGGTCTATTCAGGGACCGGGAACGCTGATGGGGTGAACGGCGACACGATCCTGCTGGGCCCGCCGTTCGTCATCACGGACGACGAATCGGACCGGATCGTGGAGGTCCTGGCCGAGGTCGTCGAGTGGTCGGTGGCGGCCGTCGAGGCCGGCGCTCGAGCCTGAGTCGCTGGTCCGGCGTCGGTCAGATCAGGGTCGCCGCCGAACGCTCCCGATAAGCAGCGCCGCACCGAGACCGATGATCAGGATCGGCAGGATCAGGCCGCCGACGTTCGGGCTCGCCATGTTGACGCCCCCGAGCAGCGCGAGCAGCCCGCCGAACCAGAGCTGCCAGCCCCAGCCCCCGCCGCTGACGGCGCGGACGGCGGCGATGAACAGGAAGGCGACACCGAAGCAGAACGTCCCGAGCCCGTCCACGTCCACGCCGGCCGCGTTGAGCACGCCCGGGGCGGCCAGGGCCGTGATGAGGGCTCCGGCGTAAAGCGAGCCGGTCCCACGGTCGACGACCCACTTGATGAGGAACGCGATGCCGACCGCCACGATGAATGCGGAGCCGGCGATCGCCGCATCCGGATACGCCTGCTGGATGAGCAGCAGCACCCCGAACACGACGAGGAAGATGGCGATCCACGGGAGTCCGGGCCGACGCGAGTCGTCCGGTCCCCACTCCCAGCGGTAGCCCTTCTCGGGGCCGTCGCCGCGGGGTCGGCCGCCACTGTCGGGGCCCAGGTTCGTCACGGGATCGGGCGGTTCGTTCATGCTTGGATGATACGGGAGGCTGGATGCACATCGACGTCCTGGAACTGGTGCCGGGCCTGCGGGTCGCCCGCGGCTACCGCCGTCGCTGGTTGCCGAACGACATCGTCGCCGGCCTCGTCCTTACCGCCGTCCTCGTCCCGGTGGGGATGGGTTATGCGCAGGCCGCCGGGTTGCCGGCGATCGCCGGGCTGTATGCCACCATCGTCCCGCTCCTGGCCTACTCGCTGTTCGGGCCCAGCCCGATCCTGGTCCTGGGACCGGACTCCTCCCTGGCGGCGATCATCGCGGCGACCGTGGCGCCGCTCGCGCTGGGCGACCCGGAGCGCGCCACGGACCTGGCTGCCGCCCTCGCGCTCATCTCGGGTGCGTTCTGCATCGCGTTCGGGGTTCTGCGGCTAGGTCTCCTCACGGAGCTGTTGTCCAAGCCCATCCGGATCGGCTATCTCAATGGGATCGCTCTGACCGTCGTCATCGGCCAGCTACCACCCCTGTTCGGGTTCTCGGTGGATGCGGAAGGCGTCGTCGACATCGCACGGGCGTTCGTCGAAGGGGTTGCGATCGGCATGACGAACCCAGCCGCCCTCACCATCGGGCTCGCGTCGCTCGCGCTGATCGTCGCCTGCCGGCGCCTCGCCCCGGCCCTCCAGGGGGTCCTCATCGCCGCGGTCGGGATGACGGCGTTCGTGGGACTCACGGGGCTGGTGGCGACCACTGGACTGCCCGTCGTGGGCCCGTTGCCGCAGGGGCTGCCCTCGTTCGGTATACCCGAGGTCACGCTCGCCGATATGGGCGCCATGCTCGCCGGCGGTCTCGCCATCGCGCTCGTGTCCATGGCCGACACCAGCGTGCTCTCGCGCACGTTCGCGGGCCGCACCGGGATCCGCGTGGACCAGGACCAGGAGCTGCGAGCGCTGGGCGCGGCCAACCTCGGGGCAGGGCTGTTCGCGGGATTCGCGATCAGCGCAAGTGCCTCCCGCACGCCGGTCGCGGGCCAGGCCGGAGCGAAGACGCAGCTCACCGGGGTCGTCGGCGCGCTCGCGGTCGCGGCCCTGTTGGTCTTCCTGCCGGGCATGACCACCAACATGCCTTTGTCCGTGCTGGCAGCCATCGTCATGACCGCCTGCCTGTCGCTCGTCGACATCGCGGGCCTGGTCCGGCTGTGGCGGCTGCGACCATCCGAGTTCGTCCTGTCGATGGCGTGCTTCCTGGGCGTCGCGCTGCTCGGCGTCGTGCTCGGCATCTTCATGGCCGTGGCGCTCGCGCTCGGTGCCTTCGTCTGGCGGGCGTGGCGCCCGTATTCCGCCATCCTGGGTCGAGTCGACGGGCTCAAGGGCTACCACGACGTCACTCGCTATCCGGATGCGCGTCTCGTGGACGGCCTGATCCTGTTCCGCTGGGATGCTCCGCTCTTCTTCGCCAACGCGGAGCAGTTCCGTGAGCAGGTCGAGGGCGCCATCGCCGCCGCGGCTACGCCCACCCGCTGGGTGGTCGTAGCGGCCGAACCTGTGACCGAAGTGGACATGACCGCCGCCGACATGCTCGCCGAGCTGATCGCGTCGCTCGTGAGTGACGGCGTGAGCCTCCGGTTCGCCGAACTGAAGGACCCAACCAAGGATCGGCTCAAGCGCTACGGGCTGGTGGACATCCTGGGTGGCGACGCGTTCTTCCCGACCGTTGGCGTCGCCGTGAGTGCCTACCTCGCGGCCACGGGGATCGACTGGGTGGACTGGGAGGAACGGGCGCCGTAGCTCTCGACGGTCACGCCGCGGGCACCGCCGCAGGCGTGGCTTCCTCTTCGGCGTCGTCCTCGACATGGCTGAAGCCAAGCCGATCCGCGGCCCGACCCAGGATCCCGGGTGCCCACCAGTTCCACCTGCCCATCAGTCGCATCGTCGCTGGGACGAGCAGGACGCGGATGATCGTCGCATCGACAGCGACCGCGATGGCCATGCCCACGCCGATACTCTTGATCGTGACGACCTCGGCCAGCGCGAAGGCCGCGAAGACGCTGACCATGATCAGCGCCGCGCCGGTGATCACGCCGGCCGTCCGGGACAGGCCCTCGGCGACCGACACCGTGTTGTCGCCGGTACGCCGGTAGGTCTCCTGGATCCTCGACAGGAGCAGGACCTCATAGTCCATCGACAGGCCGAAGATCACGCTGAACATGATGATCGGGTTGCCCGCGATGGTGTATCCGAGCGGCGTGAAGTCCAACAGGTTCGACAGGTTGCCGTCCTGGAAGATCCAGACGAGCGCCCCGAAGCTGGCCGTGATCGAGAGCAGGGTCATGATGATGGCCTTGATCGGGACGATGACCGAGCCGAACAGCAGGAAGAGGATCAAACCGCTCGCGAGCAGGGTGAGCCCGACCGCGTACGGCGCACGTTCCGCCTGGGACACAAGGAAGTCGTGGCCGCTGGCGGCCGCGCCACCGACCTGCGTGGTGATCCCGTCGCCGGGGTCCACCGCACGGACGACCGGGATGAGGTTCGTCGCGTGGGGGGACGACGGCGCGAGCGGGCTGATGGCGGCGAGCTGGATCGTGTCGCCGCGGACGTACTGGGCCAGCAGCGCGTCCAAGCCGGGCGGCCGCTGCCCAGCGGGCAAGGCGTAGAGCGCCGCCACACGCTCCGGCGACAACGGCAGGCCGGTGGCGGGATCGGAGATGGCGAACGGTCCTTCGACCCGGTCGATGCCGTCGATGGCGGCCAGTTCGGCCGCGTACGCGTCGATCGCCTTGATCGTGGCGATGTCCGTTGGCGACCCCGCGACATCGGCAAGGATGACGATCGGGGTCGTCTCGCCCGGGGCGAACTCGGTCTGCAGGGCGACGTACGCGTCGCGACTCTCCACGCCCGGCGGGTAGACCTCTGCGCCGGGCACGCCCTGCACCAGGTGGAAGTACGGGTACGCTGCGATCAACAGGATCGCGAGGGTCGGGATCATGACCTTGATCGGATGGCGCATGACCCACATCGCGACGTGTTCCCAGCGCGACGTGCGCTCGCTGTAGGGCAGGTCCGATGCTGGCCGGAACCGACGTGAGATGCCGCTCAGCGACAGGGCATTCACGCGCGGACCCAGCATCCCGAGAACGGCCGGCAGGAAGGTCAGTGCGAAGAACACGGAACTGATGACGACGAGCGCGCCCGCGATGCCGATCGAGCGGATGGCCGGCGCTTCGAACAGCAGCAGACCGGACATCCCGATCGCGACTGCGATCCCGCTGAACATGACGGCCTTGCCGGACGTGGCGATCGCCCGCTCGACCGACTCGCCCACGGTCCGTCCGCGGCGCAGCTCCTCGCGGTACCGGCTGACGATGAACAGCGAGTAGTCGATGGCGAGCGCAAGGCCCAGCATGGTGGCGATGTTGAGCACGTAGATGCTCATCTCGACCTGCTGCGCGACGAGGAAGATCAGGGCCATCGTCGTCGGGATCGCAAGGCCGGCCACCAGCAGCGGCATCCCCGCCGCCACGATCGAAGCGAACACGAGGATGAGGACGAGTGCGGCGATCGGAAGGGACACGAGCTCGGCCTTCTGGAGGTCCTTCTCGGACTGCTCCGCCCCGTCCTTGGTGATCGGGCCGTAGCCGGTGAGCTGGTAGCTGTAGCCTGCCGGGGCGGTCAGGCCCGCGCGAATCCCGTCGACCGCATCCACGGACGCCTCGTCCGGAACGGTCAGTTCGATGATCACGTACGCGGCGTCACCGGCCGTGCTGATGAAGCGCGTGTCGCCGGTCTCCGCGTAGCCCACCACTCCGGAGACGTCCGGGTTGGCGGACAGGCCCGTGGTCGTGGCCGCGATCGCCGCCTGGAAGGCCTGCGATGTGGCGTCTGCGCTAGGTACATCGGAGCGGAACAGCGCGATCATGCTGCTCTTGCCGGACCCGTAATCCGCGTCCAGGCGAGCGGCTACCGCGGCGGATTCGGAGTTCGCATCCAGCCAGCCACCGGAGCTGAGCGCGGACGACGCCTGGACCGCCAGGAATGACGCTGCGATGGCGATGACCACCGACAGGATGGCGACGGGACGGCGGAAGCGATAGACGAACGCTCCCCAGCGACTGAACATCGGGACGGCCTCGAACAACGGGTGGTGTCCCGCGAAAGATAGAGAATGGTCATTCTGTTTGTCAACCGCTACGATTGCTCCACGAGCGATCGTGGGCTACAGTGCGGGGAGCGTCCATTCTCTTTAGGAGTTCACGTGCCTCGAGTCAGCGCTGCCCACGAGCAGGAAGTCCGCGAGCGGATCGTCATTGCCGCAACGCGCGTCTTCGGGACCAAGGGCTACCAGGGAGCGACCATCGCGGACGTCGTCCGCGAGAGCGGCCTGTCCGTCGGTGCCATCTACAGCTACTTCTCGGGCAAGGACGAGCTCTTCCGCCAAAGCTGCGACCTGATCTCCGCCCAGGGGCTGGACGAACTCGTTCTCCGTCTGGCGCCAGTCGCCACGACCGCCGAACGCCTGACCATCGCCATCGGCCTGTACGTCGAGACGATCGACCGGTACGCCGACGCCCCCGGCCAGATCTCACTGGTCCAGGCCTGGGCCGAGGCAGACCGCGAACCAGACGTCCGCGACATGCTCGCCAGAAGGCGTGAACGGCTGGTCGGCGCGGCCCAGATGCTCCTGCACGGCGGCGTCGCCAGCGGCGAACTGCCGGCGTGGCTGGACGTCGATGCCGTCAGTCGGGGGTTCCTGGCCCTGCTGGACGGGCTGATGCTGCAGCGCATCGAGGCCGGCGACCGGTATCGCCCGGCGGACCTGGAGCGCCGCGCCGGCGCCATCGTTGAGGTGATGCTGGCCGCCGCGGGTGCCCCACGCCCGCTGCCGCCGCTCGCCCGAGAGGTCGTGCGGATGGCGTAGCATCGCGGACATGGCGCATGTCCAGACCGTCCTGGGGCCGATCCCACCGGAAGATCTCGGGTTCACCCTGCCGCACGAGCACACCCAGATCGCGCTCTGGCACATCCCGTCAAGCTGGGACTACTGGCAGCTGACCCGCGACGAGCCGGTCATCCTCGCTGAACTGGCGCGGTTCAAGGCGCTTGGCGGGAGTGGGCTGGTCGATGTCACGCCGGCCGGCATGCAGCGGGACCCCGAGTGGTTGCGTGGCCTCGCGACGGCCTCCGGACTGCACATCGTCATGGGCGCCGGCTGGTACCGCGATGCCTACTACCCAGCTGAGGCGCTGATCGACCGGCGATCCGTGGACGACCTGGCGGACGAGCTGGTCCGCGAGGCGACCGACGGGGTGGGCGAGAGCGGCATCCGTCCGGGCATCATCGGCGAGATCGGGACGGACAAGCCGTGGGTGGCGCCGTCCGAGGAACGCGTCCATCGAGCGGCGGCCCGAGCCTCTCGACGCACCGGGCTGGCCATCACGACCCACGCGGTCATGTCCGCGGTGGGGCAGGCGCAGCTGACGATCTTCGAGGAGGAGGGCGCGGATCCGGCTCGGGTGATCATCGGTCACGCGGACTCGTATCCGAATCTCGACCACTATCTGGAGATCCTCCGGCGTGGCGCCAATCTGGAGTTCGATTTCCTGGGGATGAGCTTCAACGCCGTCGAGCGGCATGGCGAGGGTCGGGTCGTGGAGCGCCTCCTGGAACTGCTATCGCGGGGCCACGTGGACCGCGTGCTCCTGAGCCAGGACGTCTGCCACGACTCGCAGCTCAAGCGGTACGACGGGCACGGCTACGTCTACCTGCAGGAGATGTTCCTGCCGCGCCTGCGAGCGGCGGGCGTCTCCGACGCCGACATCGAGACGATGACGGTATCGAACCCGAAGCGCCTGCTCACGATCGGCTGAGCGTCGCGCATCGGATGCACCCAAGGTGCATCCGCCGGCCCGGGATGCGGGAAGTGCAGCATCTGGTGAGCCCATCCGTGACACGCACACAGCAGTGGTGCGCGAGATGTGGCGTTCGATGCCGCAGGGCAAACGTGGGCTCGGGATCCTCGGCAAGTTGCGCGCATCTGATGCACGTCAGGCCGATGCCGGCCCTAGGGGCCGTTCGTCGCGGGGTTCCCACAGGGTCGTGAGCGGGTCTCCCTGGCCCAGCCCGATCCACGCCATCGCGCCGCTGACGATCGCGATCACCGCGCCGAACCCGAATGCTGCCCGGTACCAGCGACATAGGCATCGACGTACGGCGGGACGTCGGTCGTACCGATGGTCGACGCGAGGTCGCTGAAACCCGGCGTGCCGACCCGGTCGTCGAAGACATCCGCGAGCACCCGGGGGGAGCGCAGGTCGTCGCACGACGCGATGCCAGCAGTCGGCCCGCCACGCTCGGGCGGGTGTTCAGAGGGGTCCGGAGCTAGGGTTCGACGCCGTCGACGACCGTGACTCGGTTGCGTCCGGCGGCCTTGGCGGCGTACATCGCGCGGTCGGTCAGTTCGAACCACTCATCGTCCGTCCGACCCAGGCTGCCCGCTCCGAGCAGGGTCGCGCCGATGCTGACGGTCACGATCGGTTGCGAGGCCTGGTCCGGGTGCGGGATGGCCAGCCCTTCCACGACGGCACGGAGGCGTTCGGCAGCGGCCAACAGGCCGTCCCTGCTCGACCCGGGCAGGATGACGACGAACTCCTCGCCTCCGAAGCGATAGATCGCGTCGGTCGCGCGCAACGAGGCCTGCAACGCTGCCACGACCTGGCGGAGCACGTCGTCGCCGGCGAGATGGCCCATCTCGTCATTGATCCGCTTGAAGTGGTCCAGGTCGATCTCGAACAGGCCGTATGTCATCGAGGACCGGCTGATGTGGGCCCGGACGGCGCGCAGGTCCTCGTCCAGGCGGCGTCGGTTTCCCGCGCCAGTCAGTGGATCGATGCGGGCGGTCAGCTCCAGGGCGTGGTGGGCGCGCTCAAGCTCGATCATGTCGGTAGCGGCCCGGCGCCGCAGGGTGCGGATGCTCTCGAGCTGGGCGAAACTGCGGATCTGGGCGCGCTGGAGCAGGTAGTGGCCGGCCAGGCTCGCCCCGACGGCAACGATGATCACGACGAGCAGGTCGTCGCGCTCGGCGGCCGAGAACCGGCGGACCGGGTCGAGCGCGAGATAGACCGCCACGAGGATCGAGTAGGCCAGCAGCCAGCGCAGGTGCGTCTGAGTCCGCCACGGCAGTACCAAGGCGACGAGACCGGGGAGTAACAGGAGGTAGGCCATGGACTGGACGGTGAGCGACGGGACCGCCAGGCCGGTCACGACCGTGGACAGGACGACACTCGTCGAGACGATCCAGGCCGTCGCCTCCGGGTAGCGGCGGAGCGATCGGACCAGGAGTCCCCATCCCGCGAGCGCTCCGACGATGACGGCGATATCCAGGGCGATCGCGAACCAGACGCCACCGTCGCTGAACTCCAGCAGAGTCAGGAGGTCGAGCGCGACCGCGGCCGCGATGACGAGGAAGCCGGCCCGGGCGGCGGTGCGCGTTCGGCGGCGTTGGACCGCCCGGAAGCGGGCGCCCTGACCCACCGCGATGTATTCACTCGCCAGAAGCCGGGATGGGAGCGTCCGAAGCTCGTCGAGGGCGGCGAGGAGGCGCCCCATGGCGTCTCGACTTCGTCCCTCGACCAAGCGGTCGAAGGCGGTCATCGCGTGATGCTAGGCGCGGGTCACCGTGGGACCAATGACCCGTTCGTCATAGCCCGAGCGGGTCAGCTCCGCAGCGTGGCCTCCACCGACAGGATCACGTTGCCCTTCAGGGCCTGCGAGATCGGGCAGCCGTCCCGTGCCCCTTCGGCTGCTACGCGGAAGTCGTCCGCAGAGATCCCCGGGACGACACCAACCACGGTCAGTGCGCTCGAGACGACCCGCCAGCCAGCCTCCAGCTTGTCGAACGTCACGTCGGCCGAGACCTCGAGTCGCTCTGGTGGCGTGCCCTCTCGGGCCAGGGCGCCGGAGAACGCCATCGCGAAACACGACGCGTGGGCGGCGGCCACCAATTCCTCCGGACTCGTCCGCCCATCGGCGGACTCCGTCCGGGAGGCCCAGCTCACAGGCAGGTCCGTGAAGGTCCCGCTGGACGATGCGCTGACGACGCCAGCGCCGCTGGTCAGGGCGCCGGACCAGATGGCGTCGGCTCGTCGGATAGCGGACATGTGATCGCTCCTTCTACCGTGGCGTGCCAGAAGCCGCGCGACCGGCAGCACATCGTCCCACGCGAGTCCCTCCAGTGCATCTCTCAGATGCTGTTTCGAGACGAACGCCTCGTGGACGCCCGACCAGACGGCAGCGTCCGCTGGATTCGGCGGCTGGCCACGCTCATTCGTGCGGGATGTGCATCTGTCAGAGGCAGCGCATCTGAGCGAGGCGAGCGGCTCGGCGCTTCCTGTCACATGGGCATGAAGTGCACCTTCGGAGCGGTCCTGGCGGTGCAAGGATGGGTGGGCCGCAGCGATCCGTGCTTGGGATGGGCTCCGATGTGGGTCTGAGGCCCCGATCCAGGCCGGTGTTTGCCTCCAAGGTGCACACGGCGATCATCTGGCAGGGCAGGGCAAGGGCAGGGCAGGATCGCTGGCAAAGGCAGCGCAGGGCGGGGCCGGGCAGCGTCGCGCGATCGATCGCACCCGGTCAGTCGCGTTCGGTCGCGAGCGGTGGAGGGCGGAACGGAACAGTCCATGCCCGTACCATCCGACCCGCCGCCCGGACCGGCCACCCATGGCCAGGCCGCACCGACCCGGACAGCATCTGTGACATGCCTGCCTTCCTTCGTCGAGTGGCGCCGTTTGCGCTCGCCACCGTCCTGCTCTTTCCGGCGGCGGCGTCGGTCACGGCGACTACAGAGGCCACCCCCTCAGCCGCAGAGTCCGCGGCATTGACATACGCCAACAAGGAACGGACGGCGCGCGGTCTCGTGCCGCTGCGGCTCGACTTGCGGGTCCAGGCCATCGCCCACGGCCGAGCCGAGACGATGGCGACAGAAGACGCACTCAGTCACGATCAGGCTGACGGCAACAACGTCTTCGACCTCCTGTCTGCCGAAGCTGTCAAATGGTATGGAGCGGGCGAGATCATCGCCTGGAACAACACGTCAGAACTGACACCGTCAGCGGCCGGTGCGGTCTCGCAGTGGATGAACTCAAGCGGCCACCGAGCCATCCTGCTGTCGTCCAACTACAACTACGTCGCGTTCGGCGTGGCGATCTCGCCGAGCAGCGGCCGGCGCTATTGGGCCGGTGTCTTCATCAAGGGCCCGGACCGCTCGGGCGCATGGACGTCCCTCTACTCGCCGATCAAGCAGGTGGTCAGCTCCACGCGGACCAAGGTCACATTCCGCTGGACCGGCGGAGACATCAGGCTTCAGGTCCTGACCGCGGGTCTGCGCTACTACCAGGCGGAGCGCCGCGTGGCTGGGGGCGTGTGGGCGAGTTATGGCGCTACCACCTCGACGACGTTGTCGACGTCCTGGGCCCGCGGGCACACCTACGAGTTCCGCGTGCGCGCGGTCGATCGGGTCGGCAACTGGGGCGGCTGGAAGACGGTCGTCGTCAGGCTCTAAGGCGACCCTCCGGCCCGAGTCGGGCCCTGACTGCCGCGCCCAGCGCGCGATGCCGCGCGACGCGCGGCCAGACGATCCGCCTCGCGCCGACGAAGCGTGCGTGGGCCGCAAGCGCCTCAACGAACGCGTCCACGAAGCCGGGAGCTGTCAGCGGATCGAAGTCCGCTTCCCACCACACGTCGGTGATCCTGAGCACGCCCTGGCGGCGGTCGGCGCGAGGCTCGATCCGGCCCACGAGGTCGTCACCGAACAGCAACGGCAGGACGTAATACCCCCAGCGCCGCTTGGCTGCGGGCACATAGACCTCCCAGATGTAGTCGAAGTCGTACAGGCTCCGCAGGAACTCGCGGTCCCAGACGAACGGATCCAGCGCGCCCAGGAACGCCACGCCACGCGCGTTCGGTGCGCTGACGGCGTGACTGGCAGCCTCCAGGATCGGGACATCCTCGCGGGTCACGAACCGTTCGCCACGGATGCCATCCACGTTCACTGGCACGAGGTCGCCCCGCTCAAGCAGCTCGGCGAGCATGCCGGGGCGCGTCGGGAGGTCCGGGCGTGGGTCTGCTCGATACGGGGTCGTGCCGATCCACAGCTCGGCGGATCCCGACCGACCCAGCAGGCCGTGGCCGCGGTAGCGTGACAGCAGCTTGTGGCGACGCTGCTCGACCTCGGGGTGGGTCTCGGCCAGGAGTGCCGCCGGAAACAACCGCTCCGCCAGGTCGTACAGGCGACGATTCCCCTCGCGCCGGCTGATACCCAGGATGCCGGCTTCGGCGAGCGCCTCCAGGATGGCCCGGACCTGGTTGGTCGGGCGCCAATACCAATCGATCGCGGCCCGCGGCTCCACGTCCGTCGAAGACAGCGGCCCTTCACGACGGATCCGATCAAGCAGCTCGGTGACGAGGTCTGCGTGCTCCACGAACGCCTCGGTCTCGTGCCGGGCGCGGGCTCGGTCCCAGGAGACCCGATACCAGGGCAGCTCCCTGGTCGGCAGGATCGAGAGGCCCTTGTTATAGGCCTCGAAGAAGGTTCGGTCGCGATACAGGAGGTCGTCCGTCCAGGCGCGCCGGTAGCCGGCCACCCGCGACGCGAGAACGAGATCGTGGTTCCGGCCGGCGATATCCAGCGGATCGAACTGGAACGAGCCAAGCCGATCCATCACTCGAACGACAGACGCGGGCTGGGCCGGCAGCGATCGAGGTGGATGCAGCAGGTGGCGCATCGTCATGAAGCGGCGCGCGGTGGCGCGGTCCAGATGGGCGTGGGGGGTCACCCGCCGATGGTACGTCGGACCCATCCATCCTCCAATGGAGTCACCGGTGAGCCGCCTCAGCCGATCGGCCGTCAGCAAGCGCAGCGTCACCTTGCTGTCGGCTGCCGCCCTGTCCATCGCGCGGGGCTCCACGTCCGGGGTATGGTTGACACCTCAGCCCTGAGCGAAGCACGGAGGACGTCAGCATGCCCGAACTTCCCGTCAAGGAGGGCCGTCTGGCCGAGCTTCGACTGCCGGAGATCTCACGCGAGGACATCATCCGGTCGTTCTCGGAGATCAAGCGGCCCGACTTCTCCGACATCAAGCTGCCGGATATCGACCTGTCGGGCGTCGAGTGGCCCAAGGTGGACCTGTCGCGCATCGAGTGGACCCGCGAGGACCTGGATCGGGCGATCCTTGGGATCGCGACCGCAGCACGGATCGTCCGTCCTGCCGTCCGGTCGCGTCGACTGCCCCTGACCGTCGCTCTCGTGGCGGTCGCGAGCCTCGCGACGTTCGCGGTGCTGAGTCGCCCATCCGTCCGTCAGCGGCTGGCCCGCGCCGCGGGCGAGGCCCGTCGTCGCGCCGAGGCGGCCCGTGGCGGACCCGACCTGCTCGAAGTGGACGCCGACATCGTGCCGGAGCTCGAGGCGACCAACAGGATCGGCATCCCGATCGAACCGGACGCGTTCAACGACGCGCCGGAGCCGACCGATATCGCTGATATCGCCAAGCAGGCGTCCGCGGAGCTCGCCTAGTCCGTACACTCCGGCGATGCATCGACCGGAAGGCAAGGGGGCTCGTTGATGAACGGCCCATCGGTCGTTGCCGCCCGGATCCTGCACAGCCCCGACCTTCGTCGGGTCTTCGGTGCGTTCTTCCTGTTCAATGCCGCGGAGTTCGCGACCTGGATCGCCATACTCCTGTATGCATACGCCCGCACCGGCCCACAGTCAGTCGGGGTCGTCGCGCTCATCCAGTTGATCCCGGCCGCATTGGTGGCCGCGCCCGTGGCGGGTCTCGGCGACCGCTACCCGCGCGCGAGCGTGCTGCTGGGCGGATACCTGGCCCAGGCGATCGCGATGGCGCTCACGGCCGTGACGATGGTGCTCGAGTCCCCGGTCGCCGTCGTCTATCTCGCCGCCGCGTTCGCGGCGACCGCGATGGTGGTGCCCCGGCCCACGCAGAGCTCGTTGCTGCCGTCCCTGGCGCGGACACCAGAGGAGCTGACCGCCTCGAACGGTGCGGCCGGCGTCGTGGAGGGCGCCGGGGTGCTTGTCGGCCCGCTGTTGGCGGCGTTGATCCTGACGAGCGGAAGCCCGGCGACGGTCTTCGGGTGGGGCGCCGTCGCGTCCGGTCTCGCGGCACTGCTCGTCGTGGGGATCCGCCCCCGGACCGGACCCGGAGCCCTGGCCGCGCTCCAACCCGTGGCCGTCGTATCAACCGAAGGCTTCCTTTCCGGCCTGCGGGTCCTCCTCGCAGATCCCGATGCCCGGGTCGTGGTGGGGCTCCTGTCCATGCGGATGCTGATCATCGGCGCGGCCGATGTGCTGTTCGTCCTGCTCGCGCTCGAGGTGCTCGGTATGGGTACGCCTGGGCCGGCGATCCTGAATGCGGCCCTTGGGGCGGGCGCCATCGTGGGCGGCTTGATCACGCTCGGGTTTGTGGGGCGCAGCCGACTGGCCCTGGTTGCAGCGGCAGGCGCCATCGCCTGGGGGGCGTGCTTCTCGGCGGCGACGCTCCTGGGCTCAGCGACTGCGGCGACGTTCCTCATCGTCGCTGGTGGGGCTGGGCTCGCCATCGTCGACGTGGCCAGTCGAACGATCCTCCAGCGATCGGTTCGTGACGAGGTGCTGTCGCGCGTGTTCGGCCTCCAGGAAGGGCTGGCGATGACGGCCCTCGCCGCCGGGGCCCTGCTCGTCCCCATCCTGATCGCGCTCATGGGTCTGACCGGCGCGGCGCTCGTCTGTGCGGCTCTGATGCCAGTGGTCGTCGCCCTGTCCTGGACGCGCCTGACTGCCCTTGACAGGCGGACGGTCGTACCGACCCGCGCGATCGCCCTCTTGCGGACGGCACGAGTCTTCGCCGGGTTGCCGGGTCCACCGCTGGAGTCTGTTGCCCGACGTGCGGTCTGGCAGGTCGTTCAGGCCGAGACGGCGATCATCCGCCAGGGCGACGCCGGCGATCGCTACTACGTCATCGCGTCGGGACGCGTCAGGGTGGAACAGGACGGGCGGTTCCTGCGCGAGCTGGCGGTCGTCGGCGACGGGTTCGGCGAGATCGCGTTGCTGCGTAGCGTGCCGCGCACCGCCACGGTCACGGCTGTCGAAGAGACCGAGCTGCTGGCGATCGACCGCCGCACGTTCCTCGATGCGGTCACCGGCCACTCTGGCGCCTCGGCCGAAGCCTATGAGGTCATGGCCGCGCGACCGTAGCTGGTCCGATGTCACCCCCAGGGCGCACATTCACGATGAATGAGCGTGGCCCAGGCGCAAGACCCGCAGGAACTGTCGAATGTGCACATCGGCCACGCTCGTTCGTTCGAGATGTGTCAACTGGGAGCTGCATTCGCGCCCAGAACGGTCGCTGGGGGGGGGTGCGTTGACGCTTTGGGCTGTAATCCCGATAATCTGACTCGGAATTGAAATGAGCCACGAGATGGCACCCGGAGGCGCACACGGCGCCCCTACCCAGACGCACCGGAGACCCCATGGCCGCGACCCGCGAGATCGTCACCGACCAGCGCGATCAGTTCGCGTTCCACGACGACATCGCCTATCTCAAGGAGACCAAGCGCGGCCTGACGCGCGCGACGGTCGAGGAGATCAGCGCGTTCAAGGAGGAGCCGGACTGGATGCTCCAGTACCGACTGCGGGCCTACGACCACTTCCTCAAGCGGGCGATGCCCACCTGGACGGATGGGCTCGACAAGATCGACTTCGACAAGATCGTCTACTACCGCAAGCCGTCCGAGCGCGAAGAGAAGTCGTGGGACGACGTCCCCGAGCAGATCAAGGCTACCTTCGAGAAGCTGGGCATCCCGGAAGCGGAGCGCAAGTTCCTCGCGGGCGTCGGCGCGCAATACGACTCCGAGGTGGTCTACCACTCGGTCCGTGAGGAGCTGACCAACATCGGCGTCGTGTTCATGGGCACGGACCAGGCGCTCAAGGAATACCCGGACATCTTCAAGCAGTACTTCGGCACGATCGTCCCGCCCGAGGACAACAAGTTCGCCGCCCTGAACGCGGCGGTCTGGTCCGGCGGCTCGTTCGTCTACGTCCCCAAGGGCGTCGAGGTCCCGCTCCCGTTGCAGGCCTACTTCCGCATCAACGGCGAGAACACCGGGCAGTTCGAGCGGACGCTGATCGTCGTCGAGGAAGGCGCCAAGGTCCACTACATCGAGGGTTGCACGGCCCCGATCTACGCCACTGAGTCGCTCCATGTCGCCGTCGTCGAGGTCGTGGCGCTGCCGCGCTCGAAGGTCCGCTACACCACCATCCAGAACTGGAGCAACGACGTCTACAACCTGGTGACCAAGCGGGCCCACGCGTACGAGGACTCCACGGTCGAGTGGATCGACGCCAACACCGGCTCGCGCAAGACGGTCAAGTTCCCGGCGATCTACCTGCGCGGTGAGGGCGCCACGGCCGACATCATCAGCGTCGCGGTTGCCGGCAAGGGCCAGCACCAGGACACCGGCGCCAAGGCGATCCACCTTGCCCCGAACACGCGCTCGCGCATCGTCTCGAAGTCCGTCTCCAAGGACGGCGGCCGGGCGACGTACCGCGGCCACCTGAAGGTCGCCCCTGGCGCCACGAACGTCGTCGCCAGTGTTCGCTGCGACGGCCTGATGCTCGACGACATCAGCCGCAGCGACACGTACCCGTACATCGATATCGCCGAGGACGACACGACGATGTCGCACGAGGCGACGGTGGGCAAGGTCAGCGCGGACCAGGTCTTCTACCTGATGAGCCGCGGCCTGACCGAGAACGAGGCGACCAACCTCATCGTTCAGGGCTTCCTGGAGGTCTTCACGAAGGAACTGCCGATGGAATACGCCATCGAGTTCAACCGCCTCGTGAAGCTCGAGATGGAGGGGTCGCTCGGGTGATTCCACCCGCGACCAAGCCTCGCCCGGTCCGCCGGGCACCATCGGAGTTCTCGCTGCCCATCGAGCAGGCCCACCTGGACCGGCTGATCGCGGGCGTTCCCGATTGGCTCGTCGCTGACCGGACGGCCGCGTTCGTCGCCTTCCAAGCGCTCGCGCCCGAGACCAACCTCCTGTACACGACGTACCTGGACCTGCGCGCGGCCGATCTCAGCAACGCGACGATCGCCGGGCCGGGCTCGAACCTGGTGGGCATGGACGGCCATCTGACCGTCGACGAGGATGGGGTCATCGAACTCCTCGACGGCGCCCCGGTGGCGGCCACGCTGTCCGTCGCGGCGCGCACGGCTGGCGTGACGCTGACATCACTCGCCGATCTGCTCCACTCCGATCCCGAGCGCGCGCAGGACCTGCTGGCCGATGGCGCCACCCTGCCGACCGACGACAAATTCGCCCAGCTCACACGCGCCCTGTGGAGCGACGGGGTCGTGCTCGACGTCCCGGCCGGCGTCCGGCTGGCGAAGCCCGTCCTCATGCGCTGGGCCTCCGGCACGCCGGGCGTCGCGGCGTTCGGGCGGACGATCATCCGCCTTGGCGACGGCGCGAGCGTCTCGGTCGTCGAGGAGCTGATCCCGAATGGGGCCGCGTCCACCGACACTGCCCAGTCGTTCCTGGCCGGAACCACGGAAGTGACGCTGGGCATCGGGGCGAGCTTGTCCATGGCCAGCATCCAGGACCTGGGTCCCACGACGGTTGCCTTCCAACATCGGACGGCACGGATCGGCGAGGGCGCCACGGTCCACTGGGCGCTCGCCCAACTGGGCTCGCGGTTGACGCGGTCGCGCGTCGACAACCGGCTCGAAGGCGATCGCAGCTCCGTCGAACAGGCGGAGATCGTGTTCGGGGGTGAGGAGCAGCTGTTCGACCTGACCTCGTACACCCGACACGTCGGCCGCGACACGACCGGCAACCTGCTCTCAAAGGGGGCCCTGCTGGATCGTGCGCGTGGCTACATGAAGGGCATGATCACCATCGAGCGCAGCGCCGTCGGCACCGATAGCTACCTCGGCGAGTTCGGGATGAACCTCTCGAAGGGCGCGCGGTCCGTCGCCATCCCCAGCCTGGAGATCGACCAGCCGGACTGCCGTCGCGCCGCGCACGCGAGCTCGGTCGGACCGATCGATGAGACCCAGCTCTTCTACCTGGAGAGCCGCGGCATCCCGCCCGACGAGGCCCGCAAGTTCATCGTCCTCGGGTTCCTGGAGCCGGTCGTGGCCCGCGTGCCGCTGGCCGAGGCGCAGGACCGGCTGCGTTCCTTGCTCGAGGAGAAATGGGATGCCAGCGCCGGGCGCCCGGCGGACGTTACTGCCGCGTGAGGCGCATCGACCTCCTGGGCGTCGACGAGGTTCCCGAGGGGACCATGAAGATGGCGTTCGTGGACGGCACGGACCAGGTCCTCGTCATCAACTCCAACGGCGAGCTGTACGCGACCCAGGGCGTCTGCAGCCATGAGTACTTCGAACTTGACAAGGGCTTTCTGACCGCCGGCACGCTGACCTGCGCGCTGCACCTCTCCCGCTTCGACCTTGAGAACGGCGAGCCGCTGGATCCGCCCGCGGATGCGGCCCTTGCCGTGTACTCGGTCGTAGTCGAGGGCGACCGCATCCTGATCGAGGTCCCGGACGGCCCGCTGGAGATCAGCGAGTGACGTCGCTCACGGGGTGAGCGTCAGCAGCGTAGCCCGGCTCGCCTGAACGCTCCGTTCGAGGGTACCGAGCGGGCGGGTCAGCGCGGCAGGACGACGCCCAGCCCCAGCTCGGTCGCGCGCGCCAGGATCGCCGATCCGAACACGACGTCCGCCAGTCCGACTCCCAGGTGCATCGCCACGACCCGCCCGTGCGCCGGCCGCGCCATGCCTTCGACGAGCGCCTCGCCGATCGTCATGGTCGGTTCCGGGTAGTCGTCGAACAGGCCGTTCGCCCGACCTGCATCGAGTTGCGCACGATGGTCGATCAGGAAGAGGGACGCATCCCGGGCGACCTCGGCCGAGCAATAGGTGGCGTAGTCCACCGGCACGACCAGGGCGTCCGGGCTGAGCCAGTCGTTGGTCATGACCTGGCGGATAGGCCCGAATGCGGCCGCCGTGACCACGACGTCGGCGTCCTCGATGGCCTCGCGGGCGGACGCGGCGATCCGGATCGGGCCGATCCCGGCCGTCTCCCGACCAAGCTGCGCGAGCGACGCCAGGCGCTCCTCGGATGGGTCGAACAGCGCGACCTCCACGCCGGGCAGGAGTTCGCCCAGGACCGGCAGGTGACTTCGGCCCTGCACGCCGGCCCCGATCAGGGCGGCCCGGGGGGAGCGCCCGGCCACCGCGGGGGCGAAGTGACGGATGGCGACACCGGACACGGCGGCGGTGCGCACGGCCGTGATCGGGCCGCCGTCCATGACCGCGATCGGCAGGCCCGTCAACGCATCGTTGAGGATCACGAGCGCGTTGATCCCCGGGATGCCGAGCGCCCTGTTGGTATCGAAGCCGGCCACCCATTTCATGCCGATGAGGTCGTCCGCGCCGCCGGAGTCCGACCCGCGCAGGTATGCCGGCATCGCGTGCGCGAAGGACTCCGGTGACCGTGGATGCAAGCCGATCTTGGCCGGCAACTCCGCGCCGCCCGTGGCGAGCGCCTGCTGGGTCTCGCCCGCGAGGGCCAGGCGCTCAGGCAGGGAGGGCATCGCGGCCAGGACGTCGGCCCCGGACAGGTAGCGCAGCGCGGGCAGATCGGTCACGGCGTGGAGTCTAGACCGCTCGATGGCCTAGCATTGGCTCATGGCCTCCACGGAGCTCGCCGCACGCCTTCGCGCCGAGGGCCTCCGTGCCGGTGTCTGGGCCAACGGTCCGGGCGACCGCTACGGCGCGCACGAGCACGCGTACGACAAGGTGATCGTCGCGACGGCGGGCTCCATCCGGTTCGGGCTGCCGGCCACGGGCGACGCGGTGGTCCTCGCGACCGGGGATCGCCTCGAGCTCCCCGCCGGCACCTGCCACGATGCCGTGGCCGGGTCGGATGGGGTGACGTGCCTGGAGGCGCATCTCGACGCCGGGGCGATCGGGTCCGTCGCCCACCGCCCAGCGGGCACCTGGTAGGCCTCGTGGCGACCGCTGAAACCGGCACGGCCGTTCCGACGTACTCCGGTGCGTCGCCGGCCGAGGGTGACGCCGCCACGCAGGTGGACGACGGCGCCCTTGTTCGAGCGGTCGCGGCGGGATCACCCGACGCACTGGCCGTCCTGTACGACCGGTATGTCGATGCGATATTCGCGACCGCACGCCGGCTGACGTCGGATCGAGGTGTAGCGGAAGACGTGGTCCAGGAGACGTTCCTCGTGCTCTGGGACCGGGCCGAGACCTTCGATCCGGCGATGGGCTCCCTCGGCGGTTGGCTCCGGGCGATCGCTCGGAACCGGTCCGTGGATCGTTTGCGCGCCGCCGCTCGCCGACCGACGCTGGTGTCGTACCCGGTATCGGCCTCCACCGGCGAACCGGATGTCTCGTCGCTGGATCGGATCGCCACGCCAACCACGGTCATGGCCGGATCCGTCCCGGCGCATACGCCGGAAGAGGGTCTCGCCTCGGCCGAGATACGCCGAGCCATCCAGGCGGTGCTGGCGACGATGCCGGCCGACGAGCGCGAGGTCATCGTGCTGGCCTACGGCGACGAACTGAGCCAGAGCGAGATCGCCGAGCGGCTGGGCTGGCCGATCGGCACGGTGAAGACCCGGACCCGGCGGGCGCTGTCGCGTCTGCGTGCGGCCCTGGCGGATGAGCGATAGGACGGGCATGGAACACGACGCGGTCATCGAGGCGATCGAACTGGCGGCCCTGGAGCCGGGCGGCCTGGACCGGCTGACGGCCGGCGATACGGCCACGTCCCAGGCCGTTGCCGCGCATCTCGCAGGTTGCACGTCCTGCGCCGAGGCACTGGCCGCCACGGAGCGCGAGTCGCGGATCGTCGCCGACGTGGTCGCTACGACGCCACCGGCTGATCTGCGGGCGAAGACGCTGGCGGTCGTCGGGCTTCGGGGCGTCCTCCGCGGCGAGGGGGCCGCCGCCCCGACCGACGACGCCGTCGCCGAGCCCGAACCAGCCTTCGGAGCGGCGGTGACCATCGGTTCCTCGCGCCGCCGGTCCACCCTCCCCTGGGTGGCGGCGATCGCCGCGGCCATCCTCCTGTCGGTCGGCGTCACGACGGTCGTCGTCTCGGACCGCCTGGACGCCGAGCGTGCGGCCCAGGCCGACACGATCGGAGACCTCCAGCACGTGACATGGGCGACGATGCGGGTCGCGTCGGAGCCGGACGCGACGACCGTGGCCCTGACCGGGACCCAGGACCCGGCGATGTCCGGGTCGATCGTCTTCTCGCCGAGTACGACCGAACTGGTGGTCGTGGCGAAGGGCCTGATCGAACCGTCGGGTGGCATGGAATACAGCTGCTGGATGGACGCGGGTGCCGGTCGCGTCCGGATCGGCAAGATGTTCTTCGGAGGGGGCCTGGCCTACTGGGTCGGCGACTCCCAGGCGATCGCCGGCTTGTCCTCGCCGGCCGCGTTCGGGGTGTCGCTCATCGAGCTCGCCTCACCGGTCATGGATCCGGACCCGGTGCTCATCGGCAGGTCATGAGGGGCCTCCGGCCACTCGAACGGCTCGGCCGGTCGGCGCGGGTCGAGACGAAGGTCGTCGGGGTCATCAGGCGGTGGGGCGGACAGATAGGCCCGGTGGAGTTCCAGCATCCGACCAGCGGTCGCCGCGCTGACATCGATCCCGTCATCGGCGAGCAGGGTCGAGATCCAGAGCGCCTCGCGGTCCATCTCGGCCTCATCCACGTCCGCGTCCCGGCGCCGCGAGTCGAGCACGACGAGCCAGACGAGCCCGGCTCCCACGACGAGCCCGACGATGAGCAGCCACCAATTGAACTCGGCATTCACCATCGCGAAGTATAGGGAGCGCGACCGGAGCGAGCGGGACCGGGTCGCCCGGCTACACTTCCCCGGATGCTCGACTTCACCCCCAACCCCGTCATCTTCCAGCTCGGCCCGTTGACGATCGGCTGGTACGGCCTGGGCTATGCCGTGGGTCTGGCCGCGTCGTATATGGTCATGATCCGACTCGCCCGTAGAGCCGGCGAGCGAGCGGAGATCCTGGCCAACGGGATGATCATCGTGGCCATCGCCGCGTTGATCGGCGGCCGGGCCTATCACGTCATCGACCAGTGGGCGCTCTACAAGGACGACCTGCTCAAGATCGTCACGCCGCCCTTTTCGGGTCTCGGCGTCTACGGCGGGATCGCGACCGGGATCCTGGCCGCGTTCGTCTACGCGCGCTACAAGGGCGCCCCGTTCCTGCGTTGGGCGGACATCGTCGCGCCCGGCCTGTTCACGATGCAGGCGATCGCCCGCTGGGGGAACTTCTTCAACCAGGAGCTGTACGGCTCGCCCACGACGCTGCCCTGGGGCATCCCCATCGATTGTGAGCACCGCGTGGCGGATCTGTCCTGCGCGCTCTATCCGCTGGAGACGACGCGGTTTCATCCGCTCTTCCTGTACGAGTCGCTGTCCGGACTGATCGGTGCCGTGGTTCTCATCTGGATCGGCTACCACCTGCGCAAGCGACTGCGCACTGGCGATCTCTTGCTGCTGTTCCTGGTCTGGTACGGCATCGTCCGGTTCAGCCTGGAGACGCTGCGGCACGCGAACTGGACGTTCGACGGTTTCGCGGTGGCCCAGCTCGTGTCCCTCGGGTTCATCGTCCCATCACTGCTGATCCTGGCCTGGCGGCATCGTCCCGGCCACCCGGACGACGATCCGCCCACGATCCCGGCCATCGCGACATGGGGCGCTATCGGTCGCCCGGTGGAGGCAACTGCCGACGCCGTTGTGGACGCAGGCGCCGACGCCGAAGCGACTGCCGCCGAAGCCGTCGAACCTGAGACCGCCGCGACCGAGCTCGCGGATGCCGTACCGGATGCCAGCGAGCCCGCTCCGGACGTCGCCGGCTGACCGTGGGCGACCCGGGCCGGCCTGACCCCGCGCGCGGCGTCGCCGAGGCCCGCACCAGCCCCGAGGCCATGGCCGCGGCGCGCGGCGGTGTCCAGGAGGGCCTCGCGTGGCTCGGCCGCGAGCCGGAGTCGAAGGCCAGCCTGCCCGTACAGGCGATCGCCGTTCTGGTGCGTGCGGTCCTCTTCGGTGCCTTCCGCTTCAAGGTCGCGACGAGCGGCCGGGAGCGACTGCCGACCGGTGGCGGGTACCTGCTGGTCGCCGCGATCCATCGCGGTTGGATGGATCCATTCCTGATCATGCACGCCGTCCCCCTGGAGCCACGGGTCTGGTTCCTTGGGAGCGGCCCATCCGCGTTCAGCGCGCGCTGGCGTGAATGGCTCCTCCATCGGCTCGGTGGGATGCTGCCGGTCTGGCGTGGCGGCATCGGCGTCGAGCAGCATGTCGAATCCGCGCGGGCCGTCCTGCGCAATGGCGGGGTGTTCGTCCTGGTCCCGGAAGGCGGCGTGTCCGGTCCGCCCGATGCGCCGGCCACCTTCCGGGTCGGGGCGGCGCTGATCGCGTTACGGACGGCCGCGCCGATCGTCCCGCTCGCGATCGCCGGCTCGGGGGAGCTGTACCTTGGCAAGCGGATGGCGACCCGGGTGCTTGCGCCGACGACGGCACGGGACCTGCTGGGCCCGGCCTGGCCGACAAGAACCCCGGAGGAGGGGAGTCGCGCCGAGCTGGACCTCGCCCACGCCCTGACCGACCGGCTGACGGCGTTGTTCGCGCCGGTCGTCGCGGACCTGTACCCGGGGACCGTGGATACGCCAGCCCGGCCGCGCCGGTTCAAGGGCCTCACCTGGCTGCTGCTGGCGAAGCCGCGACCCCCGAAGAGCGGTCGCTCGGCATGAGTGACGGGTGAGCACGCACGACGAGATCCTGGAGCAACCCGAGGTCGCCGCACGGTTCCTGGCCACCCAGACCGACCGGATCGCCGCGATCGTCGCGTCGTGGGAGGGCCGGCGGATCGATCACGTGGTGATCGCTGCCCGGGGCACCTCGGATCATGCGGCCCTCTACGCGCAGTACGTGCTGGGCGTTCGACATCGCCTGGCGGTGGGGCTGGGGACGCCGTCGATCAACTCGCTGTACGGCGTCGCGCCGCGGATGGACCGGACGCTCGTCATCGGGATCAGCCAGTCGGGCGCCTCACCGGACATCGTCGGCGTCATCGCGGCCGCGCGGGCGCAGGGAGCACCGACGCTCGCGATCACGAACGCTGCGAGTTCGGCGCTCGCGGGCGCCTCGGACGCGACCATCGACGTCAGCGCCGGCCCGGAACGGGCGATCGCCGCGACCAAGTCGTACACCGCCGAGCTGCTGGCAGTCGCCGCGCTCTCTGTCGCCATGACGAAGGACCCGGCTGACGCCGCGGCCCTGGCGGAGCTGCCGGAGCTGCTGGCACGCACCCTCACCACGGAGCCCGAGATCGAACGCATCGCGCGCGACCACGCCGGCATCACGCGCGCGCTCGTGATCGCACGTGGCTACGAGTACGCCACGGCACGCGAGTGGGCGCTCAAGGTCAAGGAGCTGGCCCATGTCTTCGCGGATCCGTATTCGGCCGCGGACTTCCAGCACGGGCCGTTGGCGCTCGTGGAGCCGGGCGTGCCGGTCCTCGCGGTCGCTCGACGGGGTGTGACCGCGGCCGGGCTGGTCGCGTTGTTCGACCGGCTCCGGACGGACCTGGATGCGGACCTCACGGTGGTGTCTGACGTGCCCGAGGCGCTGGCCCTGGCGACCCGTCCGGTGGCGGTGCCGCCGGCGCCCGCCGAGTGGCTTGCCCCCATCGCCTCGATCGTTCCGGGTCAGTACTACGCGCTGCACCTGACGCGCGCCCGCGGCCTGGATCCGGAGGCGCCACGCAACCTCAGCAAGGTCACCCGGACCCACTGACGCCACGGCGCTCGGGCGAGTCGGGCTACAGCCCGCTGTAGGCGTGCAGGCCGCTGAACCAGAGCGAGCCGGAGTAGGTCACGAGGACCATCCCGAATCCGACCACGAGCAGCAGGGCCGCCGGTCGACCGGCCCACGAGCGCTGGTTGCGCGCATGGAGGTAGACCGCGTAGATCAGCCACGTGACGAGGGCGGCGGTCTCCTTGGGGTCCCAGCCCCAGTAGCGGGACCACGCGATGGATGCCCACCAGGAACCCAGGATGATCATGGTGGCGAAGATCGGGAAGCCGATGATGACGGCCCGGTAGGCGACCTCATCGAGGGTCCGATGCGACGGCAGCCAGCTGAACCGGTCGTCCTGTCCCTGGATCAGGTAGGCGACGCCGGCCGCGAAGCTCGTCGCGAAGATCCCGTACGCGGCGACCGCCATGCCTACGTGGATCGTCAGCAGCGGGGCATTCTGGAGAGCTGGCACGAGCGGCTTGATATCGGACGGGAGGCTCGACGCGTACAGCAGCATCGCCAGGCCGACGCCCAGCGGGATGAACCCGATCGAGCGGATCGGGTAGCGGCGTTGCAGGTAGAGATAGCCGCCGATGATGCTGAACGAGAACGCGACCGTGAACTCGAACATGTTGCCCCACGGTCCACGCTGGACGACGATCGCCCGGGCCAGCATCGAGCCGCCGAGCGTTAGCCAGGCCGCAAGCGAGATCCACAGGGCCGCCCGCGACAGCGGGCTCGCGGAGGCCGACAGCCCCGGGCCGCTGGCGGCCGCAGACGTCTGGCTGGTCACGAACGAGCCGCTCACCACACCGGCATAGGCCGGTCGCTGGGTC